>JAAURK010000078.1 GCA_012032275.1 Tabrizicola sp. | reverse complement strand
GAGCCTTTGATCCAGCACCTGACGCTGGATGAAAGCGAATACTTCCACCCCGACTGGGACAACGCCGCCCGCCGGGTGATGAGCCCTCCGTTCCGCAACAAGCAGCATCAGGATAGCCTCTGGGCGGGCCTGATGTCCGGCAGCCTTTCGGTTGTCGCCACCGACCACTGCGCCTTCACGACCGAGCAGAAGCGCTTCGGTCTTGGCAACTTCGCCAAGATCCCGAACGGGACGGGAGGCCTGGAGGACCGGATGCCGATGCTCTGGACCCATGGGGTCGCGACGGGCCGCCTGACGCCGAATGAATTTGTCGCCGTAACCTCAACCAATATCGCGAAAATCCTGAACTGCTACCCGAAGAAGGGCGCGGTTCTGGTCGGGGCGGATGCGGACCTCGTGGTCTGGGATCCCGAGAAGGAAAAGACGATCACGGCCGGAAAACAGCAGTCCGCCATCGACTACAACGTCTTCGAGGGCCAGCACGTCAAGGGCCTCCCCCGCTTCACCCTGACCCGCGGCCATGTCGCGATCCACGACGGCGAGGTGCGCACCCAGGAAGGCCACGGCCAGTTCGTCGCCCGCGAGCCGCGCCCCGCCGTCAACCGCGCGCTCAGCCAGTGGAAGGACCTGACGGCGCCAAGGCCGGTGGTGCGGACGGGTGTGCCGGCGACGGGGGTGTGATGTCAGGCAGGGACCAACCCCTCCAACTCCGGCAACAGGACCACGCTTTCCTGCTCGTTCGGGTCGGTGCGGCTGATCACGGCCGTGGCGGGGCCGGGGCCGGGGTTGAAGGGCAGGTGCGGCATGTCGGCAGGGATATAGAGGAGGTCTCCGGCACCGACCTCCATCCGGTGCTGCAGGCGGTCGCCCCAGTACATGACCGTCACTCCCTCCAGCATGTAGATCGCGGTTTCATGCGTGGCGTGCTTGTGGGCCTTGGCGCGGCCCCCGGCGGGATGGTCAGAACATGCATGCAGATGCCAGTGCTGCCGGTGGTTTCGGCAGCGATTCCGGTGTTGTAGGTAAAGCCCTGTTTGCCGTCGAACGTGTCGGTGGCGCGCAATTTGCGGCAGATGGTCATGGAAAGCTCCAATTGGAAATGTCAATGCAGAGAGGCTACTACGGGTTGCGGGCCGGGGCGAGAGGGTCTCACGCAGCGGTGAAGACGTGATGGATGAAGTGAATGCCGCGGCCCCTGTGATCGAGGCAAAGGGCCTGAACCTCGTCTTCCAGACGGCGGACGGGCCGGTGCAGGCATTGAAGGATGTGAACCTGACCGTCGGCGCCGGAGAGTTTGTCAGTTTCATCGGGCCAAGCGGGTGCGGGAAAACGACATTCCTGCGGGCGGTCGCGGCGTTGGAGCATCCGACCTCGGGCAGCTTGACCGTGAACGGGATGACGCCGGATGAGGCGCGGCGCCGCCGGGCCTATGGCTATGTGTTTCAGGCGGCGGGGCTATATCCCTGGCGCACGATTGCCGGAAACATCCGCCTGCCGCTGGAGATCATGGGCTTTTCCAAGGCGGAGATCGCGAGCCGGGTGGACCGGGTGCTGGATCTGGTGGAGCTTGGCGGTTTTGGCAGGAAGTTCCCCTGGCAGCTTTCTGGCGGAATGCAGCAGCGCGCGTCGATTGCCCGGGCCTTGGCCTTCGATGCGGATATCCTTCTAATGGACGAACCCTTCGGCGCGCTGGATGAGATCGTGCGCGACCGGCTGAACGAGGAGGTGCTGAAGCTGTGGGCGCGCACCGGCAAGACCATCGGTTTTGTTACCCATTCCATCCCGGAAGCGGTGTATCTCTCGACCAGGATCGTTGTCATGTCCCCCCGTCCGGGCCGGATCACTGATGTCATCGACTCAGCCCTGCCGAAGGAGCGCCCGCTCGATATCCGCGACAGCCGGGAGTTCATCGAGATCGCGCACCGGGTGCGGGAGGGGCTCAGGGCCGGGCATCATGATGACTAGGTCAGGCGTCCGGCATATGTCCGGCAAATGGCTGGCTTTGGTTCAGTTGGGGGCCTGCGGATGAGCGTGGTCACCTTCCTCTGGCTCGGGGCGGCGACAACGGTCTTCGTGGCGGCCAATGCCGTGCTGAAGGTCTACGCGACCAAGGGGCAGCTTGCGGTGCTGATCGGGGCGCTGGCGCTGTTCTGTCTGGGCAACTGGCTGATGGTCCAGGTGATGAAGGCCAACGGGCTGGGCCTGGCGATAGCGCTGTCGGCGATCTTCCAGCTGGTGGCGATTTCGGTGATGGCGATCGTGGTCTTCGGCGAGCGGCCCACGGGTCTGCAGATCGCCGGAATGGCTTTGGGCTGCGTGGCCGTTGCAATGATTGCCTGGCCTGTGGGGGCGAAGGGATGAAACCTGCGCTTCCCGTCCTCACCGTCCTTCTCGGTATCATCGTCCTCTGGTATCTCGCCTCGGTCTGGATGAACTCCACCTGGGTCTATGATCAGGCCGATCGGGCGGGGACCAGCGTGACGTTCACCGACATGGTCGCGCAGACGATGGTGCAGGACCGGCCCCTCCTGCCGCCGCCGCATCAGGTGGGGGCGGAGCTCTGGAAGGGGCTTTCGGGCAGGCGGTGACGTCGAAGCGGAGCCTCGTCTACCACGGGTTCGTGACCTTCAAGGGCACGATGATGGGCTTCGGGCTCGGGATCATTGCCGGGGTCTTGCTGGCCATGGCTATCGTGCGCTTCCGGGTGATGGACATGTCGGTGATGCCCTGGGCGATCATCAGCCAGACCATCCCCATCGTGGCGCTGGCGCCGATGATCATCACGCTGTCCAGCCAGCTCGGGCTGGAGGGGCGCGATCTGCCGAAGGCGATCATCGCGGCGTATCTGAGTTTCTTCCCGGTGCTGGTCAGCATGGTGAAGGGGTTGCGCAGCCCCGATCAGATGCAGCTGGATCTCCTGAAAACCTATGGCGCAAGCGAAGCGGCGACGTTCCTGAAACTGCGGCTGCCCTCCTCGATGCCCTATTTCTTCGCCTCGCTGAAGGTCGCGGTGGCGGCCGCGCTGGTGGGGACCATCGTCGGGGAATTGCCGACCGGGGCCATCGAGGGCCTTGGCGCGCGGATGCTGATCGGCTCGCAGTTCGGCGAGCCCCTGATCATGTGGGCGAGCCTTTTCGCGGCGGCTTTTCTGGCGGGGCTGCTGATCGTGGCGGTGGGGGTGGTGGAACGCGTCGCGCGGCGACGGTTGGGGGTTCCGGCATGAGCAGGTCGACGCCCCATTGGACCGTGCAAACCGACGATACCATGCACTGGATCGCGTTCATCGGAGTTGTCGCTTGCGCGCTTGCGGCGGTTGGCTTCGTCAGCCCCGGGCTGGCCGGGATCCTGGGGTTCTGGATCGTGGCATGGGTCATCAACCTTTGGGTCGCGCGCTATCTGGGCGCCTTTGCGGGCTGGCTGGTCCCGATCATCTTCGGGATCACAATTCTGCTCCTGTGGGAAATGGTGGTCGCGGTCTATGCCGTTCCGCCCGTGATCCTGCCCGCGCCTTCCGCGATCGGGGCGACGATTGTCAGGGCGGCACCAATTCTCTGGCAGGACTTCGCCCAGACCATCCTGAAGGGCGCGATGCCGGGGTTCCTCATCGGCGCTGGTGCGGCCTTCCTGACCGCCATCGCCATCGACCGAAGCCCGTTCCTGCAGCGCGGCCTTCTGCCCATCGGCAGTTTCGTCGCCGCTTTGCCGATCGTCGGCCTCGCCCCGATCCTCGTCATGTGGTTCGGCTTTGACTGGCAGTCGAAGGCGGCGGTTGTCGTCGTGATGGTGTTCTTCCCGATCCTCATCAACATCGTCGCAGGCCTGCAGGCGAGCGAGCGGATGCAGCGCGATCTGATGGCAACCTGGGGGGCGTCTTACCTGCAGACGCTGGTCAAGCTGCGCCTGCCCGCGGCGATGCCGTTCCTCTTCAACGGGCTGAAAATTGCATCGACTCTGGCGCTCATCGGCGCGATTGTTGCCGAGTTTTTCGGCAGTCCGATCTACGGCATGGGCTTCCGCATCTCGACCGAGGTGGGGCGGCTTGGCCTCGACATGGTTTGGGCCACGATTGCGGTCGCGGCTCTGGCGGGGTCGGTGCTTTACGGGCTGATCGCGCTGATCGAACGGTGGGTGACCTTCTGGCATCCGTCACAACGGCATTAACAAAGGCCCGCCAAGGGCCACAACATGGGAGAATGGCGATGAAGAAACTACTGACAGGCGCGTTTCTGGCTGCGATGGCGACCGGCGCGCAGGCCGAGGACGTGACGCTGCAACTGAAGTGGGTGACGCAGGCGCAGTTCGCCGGGTACTATGTGGCGCAGGCGAAGGGGTTCTATGAGGAAGAGGGGCTGAATGTCACCATCCTTCCCGGCGGGCCGGACATTGCGCCGACCCAGGTGATCGCGGGCGGCGGGGCCGATGTCGTGGTGGAATGGATGCCGGCGGCGCTGGCGGCGCGGGAAAAGGGCCTGCCGCTGGTGAACATCGCGCAGCCCTTCGCGTCCTCGGGCATGATGCTGACCTGCCTGGCCGACACCGGGATCAAGTCGCCCGCCGATTTTGCCGACAAGACGCTGGGCGTCTGGTTCTTCGGCAATGAATATCCGTTTCTCAGCTGGATGTCGCAGCTTGGGCTTGCCACTGATGGCTCGGCCGGTGGGGTGACGGTGCTGAAGCAGGGCTTCAACGTCGATCCCCTGCTGCAAAAGCAGGCGGCCTGCATCTCGACCATGACCTACAACGAATACTGGCAGGTGATCGATGCCGGGATCACGCCCGAGCAGCTGGTGACCTTCAAGTATCAGGACATGGGCGTCGCGACGCTGGAAGACGGCCTCTATGTGCTGGAGGACAAGCTGGCCGACCCGGCCTTCCAGGAGACGATGGTCAAGTTCGTCCGCGCCTCGATGAAAGGTTGGAAATACGCCGAGGCCAACACCGATGAAGCGGCGATGATCGTTCTGGAGAACGACCAGACCGGTGCGCAGACCGAAAACCACCAGAAGCGGATGATGGGAGAGATCGCCAAGCTGACGGCAGGATCGGATGGCAAGCTTGACGTTGCCGCGGCGCAAAAGACGGTTGACACGCTGCTTGCGGGCGGCTCCGACCCGGTGATCACCAAGGCGCCCGAAGGGGCCTGGTCCTCGGCGATCACCGACAAGGCGCTGGCGAACTGACCTGCGGCTGAAAGCGAAGCGCCCGGGCGGCTGACCCCCGGGCGCGGATTCACGGCGGTTGTAAATCTGGCGAAAGGCTGTAAATCCATACCCACGGCAAGGATTTGCACGATGCCCCTTTCGGCCCTGACGGGAACGCGCCTTCGCGAACGGCGGCTTGCCGCCGGTCTGCGGCAGGCCGATGTGGCCGCGCGCGCCGGGATTTCCGCCTCTTATCTCAATCTGATCGAACACAACCGGCGCAACGTCTCGGGTGCGGTGCTTGCCGGGCTGGCGGAGGCGCTTGACCTGAACGTTGCGGCCTTCACCGAAGGGCGCGAGTCGGCCCTGCTTGAGGCGCTGCGCGAGGCGGCGGATGGTGCTGCGGCAGAGCTGGACCGGCTGGAAGATTTTGTCGGCCGGTTCCCGGGCTGGGCCGCGCTGACGGTTGATCTGCATGGCCGCGTCATGCGGCTGGAACGCGCGGTCGAGGCGCTGAACGACCGGATGACCCACGACCCGCACCTGAGCCAGGCGCTGCATGAGGTGCTGTCATCGCTCGCCTCGGTGCGCTCCACGGCTGCCATTCTGGCCGAGACGGAGGATCTGGACCGCGAATGGAGCCGCCGGTTCCACCATAATCTGCATCAGGACAGCGAGCGCCTGACCGCGGGGGCCGAAGCGCTGGTCGCCTTTCTTGATGCGGGCCTTGGCGCGGAAGAACGGGGGATCGCGACGCCGCAGGAAGAGGTGGAAAGCTGGCTCGCCGGACGGGGATGGCAGATGGAAGGGGCCGGGGCCGAGGCCGGTCTCTTGGCCTCTGCCGCCGCGCGGGTGCTGGCCGAAGCGCTGGTCCGACGGGTAGAGGCGGATGTGTCGGCGATGCCCGAGGCGGCCTTTGCCGCAGCGCTGGCCGAGACGGGGCCGGATCCGCTGGTCCTTGCCGCGCGCTTTGGCACCGATGTGATCGCGGTCATGCGGCGGCATCGCCCTTCAGCCCGGCGAAGGCGCCGGGCTGGTCATCTGCGACGCATCGGGCACGCTGATCCTGCGCAAGCCCGCGCCCGGATTTCCGCTGCCGCGTTTCGGCGCTGCCTGCCCGCTCTGGCCGCTTTATGCCGCGCTCGGGCGGCCGATGATGGCAGTGGAAAGCGTTCTGGCCGTTGCCGGGCGCGGATCGGTGCGGCACCGTGCCATCGCGATTTCGGCGCCGCGCTATCCCGCGGGGATGAGGGGGCCGGAACTGCGCGAAGCGGCGATGCTGATCCTGCCCGCGCCGGAAGGTGCTGCCGCCGAAATCATCGGGCCGACCTGCCGCATCTGCCCGCGCGCCGATTGTGCTGCCCGGCGCGAACCCTCGATCCTGTCGGACAGCCCGTAGAGCACTTTGACAGCGGGCCGTCTTCTGCCGATAGTGACGCCATGCCGCGCCAGAGAGCGGCGGCTGCCTTGGGATCGGGGAAGGCGTGGCTCAGCGCGTGCTGCTTGTGGAGGACGAAGCGAATATCGCCGAGGCGATCCGTTTTCTTCTGTCCCGCGACGGGTGGGAGGTGCTGCATCTGCCGGATGGCCAACGGGTGCTGGAAGCCGCCCGTGACGAGGCGCCGGTTCTGATCATCCTCGATCACATGCTGCCCGACCGGTCGGGCCTCGACATCCTGACCGCGCTGAAGGCCGATCCGGCGACTGCGGCGCTTCCGGTGCTGATGCTGACGGCGAAAAGCCAGGGGCGGGACCGCGAGGCGGCCGAACGTGCGGGGGCGGACCTTTTCATGACCAAACCCTTCTCGAATGCCGAGATGCTGGCCGCCGTCCGAACACTGGCGGGGCGCTGATGGCCAGACGCAAGCGCCCGCTGTTTCTGGACCCGCGGCGCTATCGCCGGACCAGGCTTCGCGATGCGGCGCGGCTGCTGCCGATCTTTGCGGCGGTGATGCTGATCCTGCCGCTGCTCTGGGCGGCGCCGGGCGAAACCTCGCGGCGGACGTCGGGCGATGTCATCTATTTCTTCGTCCTCTGGCTCCTGGTGATCGCGATTGCGGCGGCCTTCGCGCCCGGCCTGTCCGAGGACGAGCCCGCGCCAAAGGACAAGGAGGAAGAGTGAGATGCCGTTCGACATCCTCGTCGGCGCCTGCCTGTCCTATGTCATCTTCCTTTTCGGCATCGCGTTCCTGGCCGAAAGGCGGGCACAGGCCGGGCGGCTTGGCTGGCTGCGCTCGCCCATGGTCTATACGCTGTCGTTGTCGATCTACTGCACGGCCTGGACGTTTTACGGCGCGGTTGGCTATGCGGCGCGGTCGGGGCTTGAGTTCCTGACGATCTATTTCGGCCCGACGCTGGTGTTCATCGGGTGGTGGTGGCTGCTGCGCAAGCTGGTGCGGATCGGGCGGCAGTATCGCGTCACCTCCATCGCCGATCTGATTTCCTCCCGGTTCGGCAAATCGAACCTTCTCGGCGTGATCGTCACGGTGATGGCAGTGGTCGCCGCGACGCCCTATATCGCGCTTCAGTTGCAGTCGGTGGTGCTGTCGTTCGGCGTCTTTGCAAGCGTGACGCCGGATGGTTTCGGCCCGCCCGATGCGGCGCAGACAGCGATCTGGGTCGCGGCGGGTCTTGCGCTTTTCACCATCATCTTCGGCACCCGCAACCTGGATGCCAAGGAGCAGCATCACGGCATCGTCACCGCCATCGCGGTGGAGGCGGTGGTGAAACTGGTGGCGCTGGTGGCGGTGGGCGGCTTTGTCGTCTGGGGGGTGGCCGGAGGGGTCGGCAATGTGATCGCCCGGATCGACGCTTCCGATCTGTCGAGCTGGCAGATGCAGCCCGGCCGATGGACGGGGCTGATCTTTCTGTCGGCGGCGGCGGTGATCTGCCTGCCGCGCATGTTTCAGGTGATGGTCGTCGAGAATGCCGGGGAGGAACATCTGGCCCGGGCAAGCTGGGCCTTTCCGGCCTATCTTCTGGGGATGAGCCTTTTCATCCTGCCGATCGCGGTGATCGGGCTTGAACGGCTGCCTGCAGGATCGAACCCGGACATGTTCGTGCTGACGCTGCCTCTGGCCGAAGGGCAGGGCGGACTTGCGATGCTGGCCTTTCTCGGGGGGTTTTCATCGGCCACCTCGATGGTGATCGTCGAGGCGATTGCGCTTGCAACGATGGTGTCGAACCATATCGTCATCCCGCTCTGGTTGCGGCTGCGGCCCAATGTGTCGGTCAGCGACGATCTGCGCCGGGTGGTGCTGAATGCCCGGCGGATGAGCATCGGCTGCGTTCTGGCGCTTGGCTATGGCTATTATCAGGTGTCGGGCGGATCTGCGGCGCTGGCGGCCATCGGCCTCATCGCCTTTCTGGGGGTGGCGCAGTTCCTGCCCGCGATGATCGGCGGCATCTTCTGGCGCGGTGCCTCGCGCACCGGCGCGATTGCGGGGCTCAGCATTGGGTTCCTGGTCTGGGCCTATACCTCGTTTCTGCCCTCGTTCGGGCCCGATGCCGTCCTGCCTGCCAGCGTCTTCGCCGCGGGCCCGTTCGGGATCGGCTGGCTGCGGCCGGAGGCGCTTTTTGGCAGCGAGGCGATGGACCCGCTGATCCATGCCCTGTTCTGGTCGCTGTCGCTCAACACCGCGGCGTTCTGCCTTGGCTCGCTGCTCACCTTTCCCGGCCCGATGGAGCGATTGCAAGGCGCCGCCTTCGTCAATGTCTTCGATGGCGAGGTCGGGCCGCAGCGTTGGGCGCAAGGTCGCGCCGAACCGGAGGCGCTTTTGGTGATGGCGCAGCGTATCCTCGGCGAAGAGACGGCGTTGAGCCTCTTTCAGGCGGCAGCAAAGGGGCAGGGCAAGGAGGGGTTCCTGCCCGATCCGACGCCCGCCTTCCTTGACACGCTGGAGGCGCGGATGTCCGGGTCCGTCGGTGCGGCAACGGCCCATGCGATGATCAGCCAGCTGGTCGGCCGCGCCACCGTGACGGTCGAGGATCTGATGGCCGTGGCCAGCGAAAGCGCGCAGCTCATGGAGTATTCGGCGCGGCTGGAAGAGCAGCAGGGCGAACTTGCGCGCACGGCCGGGGCGCTCCGCGAGGCCAATGAGAAGCTGACGCAGCTTTCGATCCAGAAGGACGCCTTTCTCAGCCAGATCAGCCATGAGCTGCGCACGCCGATGACTTCGATCCGCGCCTTTTCCGAGATCCTGACGGAGGGCGATCTGCCCGCGGAAATGGTGATGAAATACGGCGGCATCATCCATGACGAGGCCAAGCGCCTCACCCGACTTCTGGACGATCTTCTTGATCTGAGCGTCCTTGAAAACCGCACCGTCCAGTTGAACCTCTCGCTGACAAGCCTGCAGGAGATGATGGACAAGGCGCTGACGGCGGCGCAGCAAACCCGCCCGGACCGCAGCTTTACCCTGCACCGCGACCTGCCCTCCGAAGCGATTTTTGTGAAGACCGACGCTGACAGGCTGACGCAGGTTTTCATCAACCTGATCTCGAACGCGCGGAAATACTGCGACGCGGTGCAACCGGAGCTGCGCATCGTGGTGCGCCAGCGGGGCGGGCGGGTCACGATTGACTTCATCGACAATGGTCGAGGAATAGCCAAGGAAAGCCAAGGGCTTATCTTCGAAAAGTTTGCACGGTTGAGCGATGAGAGCCGTGCCGGCGGGGCTGGTCTTGGCCTTGCGATCTGCCGCGAGATCATGACGGCACTTGGTGGCACTGTCAGCTATCTGCCCGGACAGGGCGGTGCCGGATTCCGCGTGACCGTGCCGCTTCGCCTTGAAAAGATTGCCGCTTAACCATTTGGCAATCAGGATTGCGCTATCGTCCGGGCAATGTCCCCGGGTGCAATGCATGAATGATGTGATCCGCCGCAAGATCGAACAGGCCCAGTCCGTCGATGTCGAAGGCGCGCCGGGGGCGGACCGCGGCTGGCGGCTGGCATTTGCGCGCGCAGCACGGGATGCCATGGCGCTGGACGTCGATATCCTGAAGCTCACGATCCAGCGCCGCTCTCTGGCCGAACTGCTGGAACTTCCCCCCGACCGCGCCTTGCTCGCGCTGCTGGACGGGCCCGGTGGCGGCCTGGGGCTGATCGTGCTGGCGGCCCCGGTCCTGTCGGCGCTGATCGAGATGCAGACCATGGGGCGCGTCTCGACCCAGCCCCCGATCCAGCGCAAGCCCACCAAAACCGATGCGGCCATGGTCGCGGCGTGATCGACCGCGCGATGGAGGAGCTGGAGATCGCGCTGGCCGAAGAGGCCGATCTTGCCTGGGCCGGGGGGTTTCACTACGCCTCGTTCCTCGCCGATGCCCGGCCGCTTGGCCTGCTGCTGGAAGAAGAGACCTACCGCGTCCTCGTGGCCGAGATATCGCTGGCGGGCGGGGCAAAGACCGGCGAGGTCATGCTGGCGCTGCCGGCAGAGGGGCGGGGCAGGCGGCCGGCCAAACCCGCCGTTGATCCGGGTCGGGCAGAGCCCGCATTCGCCGATCTCCTGGCCGCGCAGGTCATCGATACCCATGCGCTTCTGGATGCGGTCATCGCGCGGCCCTCGCTGTCGCTTTCCCGGGTCATGGCGCTTCAGGAAGGCGATCTTCTGCCTCTGCCGGGTGCGTCGCTGGATCAGATCTGTCTGGATGCGCTGGGCGGCAAGCGGATCGCAAGCGGCAAGCTGGGGCAGAACAGGGGCATGCGGGCGATCAAGCTGGCGGATGCTCGGGCAACCAGTGACATGACCTCATCCCGCATCGGCGCGGCGGAAGAGCCGGGCCCCGCAGCGGCGACACCCGACTGGGGGGGCGGCATCCCCGATGAGGAAGCGCTTGATCCGTTTCGCGCCGCAGGATGACGCTCGCCGGACCGCCGCAAGCCGCGCCGCCGACCTCCCCTGACCGGTGCCGATGCGCTCAGGCCCCGTCTCTGGCAAGCGCCTCGATATCCTGGCGAAGGTGCTGCAGCTGATAGCCATGGCGCTCGGGAAGGCCGATCAGCACATCCGTGGGGTGTTTCCCCGCTTGCGACAGCGCCCAGACGATCGATGACCGGTTGCCCGAGGCGCAATAGGCCAGAACCGGCCCGCTTGCCGCCGCGATCGCCTGCCCTTGCGCGGTGACATTGGCCTTCGTCAGCGCCCCGCCAACGACCGGGTTCGCGACAAATGTCAGCCCGATCGCTTCGGCCGCCGCCCGCATCGCCGCGGCGTGGAGATGACCGGGAACTTCCCCGTCCGGCCGGTTGTCGATCACGGTGGTGTAGCCGGCCGCCTTGATCGCGGGCAGGTCAGTCGGCTCGATCTGTGGCGAGACCGCGTAGCTTTCCGTCAGCGGGCGGATATCCATGTCTCTTCTCCTCGTGCAGCGCGGCGGGAAAGTGTTCGCCGAAAAGGGGTTGCGGCCAGCATACCTGCGGCCATCGCCAGGAGGAAGACAAGTCCCCCCGTTCCGCCGAAGCCCAGCGATGCGAGTGCTGGGCCGGGGCATAACCCCGCCAGCGCCCAGCCCGCCCCAAAGAGGACCGAGCCCCAGATCAGCCCGGGATCAAGCCGCTGTTCGCCAAGTTCCGGCATTATCGTGCCAAGCGCCGAGATGCGCCGCCGCGCCGCGATCCGCCAGGCCACCGCCATCGGGATGATCGCGCCGCCCATGACGAAGGCCAGCGTCGGATCCCAGTCGCCGAAGATATCCAGCCACCCCTGGACCTTCGTCGTGTCGGTCATCCCCGATACCATGAGGCCGATCCCGAACAGTCCGCCCGCAAGCACGGCAAAAAGCGCCCGCGCCATCAGATCAGCCCCCAGAAATGCCGCGCCGACACCATGACCAACCCTCCGGCCAGGATGTATATCGCCGTTGCCGCGAGGCCCCGGAGCGACAAGCGTGATATGCCGCAGACACCGTGACCGGAGGTGCAGCCATTGGCGAGCCGGGTTCCGAACCCGACCATCAGGCCCGCGGCCAGGATCACCGGCAGGTTTTCCGTCAGATGCGTTTCTGGCGAAAGTACCGGCACCAGCCCGACCGGGATCACCACGAGACCCGCGAGGAAGGCAAGCCGCTCGGTCCAGGTGTCGCGCCCGGTGCCGTCGATCAACCCCCCGAAGATGCCCGAGGCCCCCATCACGCGGCCGTTCACCAGAGGAAACATCGCCCCCGCAAGGCCGATCAAAAATCCGCCACCAAGGCCCCAAAGCCAGTCTGTCTCGATCATGCGGATGTCCTTGCTGTCAGAGGAAAAGCTGTGTCAAAGCCCGTTCAGCGGCACTTTGAGATAGGAGGTGCCGTTGTCTTCAGGCTCTGGCATGTGACCCGCGCGCATGTTGATCTGAAGCGAGGGAATGATCAACCGCGGCATTGCAAGTGTGGCGTCGCGCGCCTCGCGCAGGCGGACGAATTCGTCGCGACCGCGGCCAGAGCCCACATGAACATTCGCGGATTTCTGTGCGCCAACAGTGGTTTCCCAGGCAAAGTTCTCACGCCCCGGTGCCTTGTAGTCATGGCCCACGAAGATCCGCGTCTCGTCGGGCAAGGCAAGGATCTTCTGGACGCTGTCGTAAAGACCGGCGGCCGAACCGCCCGGAAAATCGCAGCGCGCAGTGCCGAAATCGGGCATGAAGAGCGTATCGCCGACAAAGGCCGCATCGCCGATGACATAGGTCAGGCAGGCCGGAGTGTGGCCAGGTGTGTGCAGCACCTCGACCCGCAACTGGCCGATCATCACCCGGTCGCCCTCCTTGAACAGCCGGTCGAACTGCGACCCGTCGCGCTGAAACCGGGTGCCTTCGTTGAACACCTTGCCGAAGGTTTCCTGCACGATGGTGATGCGGTCGCCGATCCCGATCTTGCCGCCCAGACGCTCCTGGATATAGGGCGCGGCAGAGAGGTGATCGGCGTGGACATGGGTTTCGAGGATCCACTGCAGATCAAGGCCCTGGTCCTCGATCGCCGCGATCACCG
Organism: Tabrizicola sp.; assembly: GCA_012032275.1. Lineage (GTDB taxonomy): Bacteria > Pseudomonadota > Alphaproteobacteria > Rhodobacterales > Rhodobacteraceae > JAAURK01. Next base: position 1,248 of record JAAURK010000078.1, on the reverse strand, counting down.
CATCGGCAGAGCGGGTGTCGGTGCGGCCCGAGGCATAATCGAAGTCCAGAACCGAATCGATCACCGCAGCGCCGCGCCCCTCGGGATCCTGCACCAGATAGGTGATCGTGTTGGTCACCTCGTCGAAGAAGGCCTGAACCTTTGGTCTTGATATGTCGGTCATCGCCGCCTCCCATCGCTAATCCATTCAATCTAGGGACGAAATCAACAGATATCAAGTTTGGAATATAAGATCGGCGGGTTTTGACCTGTGTCAAGGCAGTCGCGGTGCGATCGGGCCAGAGTTCATTGTGAAAAGGAAGGGGAAACTCTATGATGAAATCTGACCGCAAATCCGTCTCTGACCGCAGAAAGGTGCTGGAGGCACGGCTTCTCGACCTTCGCTCGCGGCTGCGCTCCATCGAGGCGGAACTCGACTCCCACCAGAATCCGGACTGGGAGGAATTGGCGGTCGAACGCGAAGGCGACGAGGTGCTCGAGGCGACGGGGCTGTCCGGTCAGACCGAGATTCGCCGGATCGAGGTGGCGCTCGCCCGGATAGAGAGTGGCGACTACGGTATCTGTGTAAAATGTGGTGCCGAAATCAGCGAAGACCGGCTGGATGTGCTGCCCTACACACCGTTCTGCCGGACCTGCGCGACCTGAGGGGGGAAATCATGGCTCATGCGACCCAGAAAATCGGCAGACCCGCAGCGGATCACGGCCTTGCGGCAGGCTATGACCCGGCGCTGTGGCTGCTGCTGGCAGAGATCAAGGCGCTGTCCGAACTGCTGCCGACCCACGGCCGCGACCTGCGGCAGGGCGTGCCCGCGAATGGCGCGGAAGACGACCGGGTCGAGGCGATGTTCGACAACATGCCGGTCTAGCGGCCGCCGGGCCTGTCTGAGGACGGGCTTGCCAAGCCCATGCTGTTGCATGTCTAGTTGAACCGGGGATGATCGGGGGCAGGGCATGACGGCAGACGAGGGAGCGATCCTGTCGCGACGCGAAGGTGATGTCCTCGTGCTGACGCTGGACCATCCGCCGTCCAATGCCCTGACCGCCGGGATGCGGGCCGGGTTGCTGGCGGCGATGTCCGATATCGGCGATGCCCGGGCCATCGTGCTGTGTGGCTCTGGCAGAAATTTCTGCAGCACCATTCCGATCGATCCCGATCCCGCCCTGCCGGACCTGTCAGCGCTTTGTACCGCCGTTGAAAACAGTCCCGTTCCGGTGATTGCCGCACTGAGCGGCGCGGTGATCGGTGCG
>JAAURK010000077.1 GCA_012032275.1 Tabrizicola sp. | reverse complement strand
TATGACGGCGATCTTGCGCGCGTCGCGCTTCCGGCTGGCGCTGGTCTTGACTGGCTGCGCGCGCTGGCCGATCCGGCGGAGGATCTGCGCGTGCCGATGAAGGGGCCGCTGCAATCCCTGCGCGACGGGCGGGCCGATCTTCATCGCACCGCACTGGCGCTTGCGAAATCGGCGCATCTGCTGCCCGCCGTCCTTCTTGTGCCGGTAGCCAACGGCCTTGCGATGGCGGCCGAGCATGCGCTGACCCTGCTGACGCTTGATGAGACGGCGCCGGCCCTTGCCGCGCCTTCGCCTTTGGCCGAGGTGGTGTCCGCCCGGCTGCCGATGGCCGCGAGCCGGGCCGGGCGGGTGCATGTCTTTCGTCCCGGCGACGGCACGGAAGAGCATTACGCCATCGAGATCGGCCAGCCCGACCGCAGCAAGCCGGTTCTGGCGCGGCTCCATTCCGCCTGTTTCACGGGGGATGTTCTGGGCAGCCTGAAATGCGACTGCGGCCCGCAACTGCGCGCGGCGCTGGCGCAGATGGGGGCGGAAGGGGCGGGCGTTCTGCTGTATCTCAACCAGGAAGGCCGCGGGATCGGCCTTGCCAACAAGATGCGGGCCTATTCGCTTCAGGATCAGGGTTTCGACACGGTCGAGGCCAATCACCGGCTTGGCTTCGAGGATGATGAACGCGACTTCCGGATCGGCGCGGATATCCTGCGGCGCATGGGCTTCAGCGCCGTCAGGCTGATGACCAACAATCCAAGGAAGATCGCGATGATGGCGGGCTGCGGGCTGACCGTGACCGAACGCGTTCCGCTGAATGTCGGGCAGACGGAGCAGAACGCGGCCTATCTTGCCACCAAGGCCAGCAAATCCGGGCATCTGATGTAGATGGCCCCCGGCCGGTTGGGGCCCGCCCTCAGGGATCAGTCGGCGAGATAGGCGGCAAGTGTCTGTTCGGTGCCCCGGTCCCAGAGACTTTGCAGCGCTTGCGCAAAGGCACCGGCAAAGCGCGCGTTCCGGCCCAGATCGCCGTAGATGTGGCGCATCGACAGCCAGGCCGCGGGATCCTCCTTCGCCGCCCTCGCCAGCAGGTTCAGCCGATCCCAGTCCGGATCGTTCGGTTCGATCCTTGCCCCGCTGTCGGTGGTTCCGGCGCAATAGCGGCACCAGAGTGCCGAGACCAGCGCCAGCCCGCGGATGCTGCCCCCTGCGCCAAGCGCATCCGACAGGCTTGGCAGGATGAACTTCGGCTGCCGGTTCGATCCGTCCAGGCAAAGCCGACGCTCGGTGTCGGCAATCTTGCTGTTGGCAAATCGCGCACGGACGGTGCGGTAATAGGACGCGAGATCGGTGTCCGGCGGAGGCGGGACATAGGGAATGATCTCTTCCCGCTCCACCTTGTCGAGCAGCCCCGAGATCAGAGGATGCGCCATCGCCTGATGCACATATTCGATGTCCATCAGCCCGCCGGGATAGGCGATTACCGCATGGCCACCGTTCAGGATGCGGATCTTCATCGTCTCATAGGCATGGACATGCGGCGTCATCTGGACGCCGACGGATTCGAACGCGGGGCGGCCGGAGGGAAAGCGATCCTCAAGAACCCACTGCCGGAAGGGCTCGCAGGTCACGGGAACCGGATCGTCCAGACCCATCCCCGCCGCGATGTCGCGTTCCCGCGGGCCGGTGGCGGGGGTGATCCGGTCCACCATGCCGTCGGGAAAGGCTACGGTCAGCCTGATCCAGTCGGCGAAGCCAGCGTCGGACAGGCGGGCAAGGCCGATGACGGCGTCCCGTGTCACCGCGCCATTGCCCGGCAGATTGTCGCAGGACATCACGGTGAACGGCGGCACCCCGGCCGCGCGCCGGATCTTCAGCGCGGCGATGATCGCCCCGAAAGCGGTTTCCGGACAGTCCGGCTGGGCCGCATCCCTCAGGATGGCTGGATCGGTCGGGTCGAAAGCCCCGGTCGCGGCGTCGATGAAATACCCGCCCTCCGTCACCGTCAGGCTGACGATCCGGATCTCGGGCCGCGCCATTGCGGCGATCAGCGCGGTATTCTGCGGTTGCACCTCGATGAAGCCGATCATCGCACCGATGCGCCGGGCCGAGATCCCCGCCGGGTCAAGCTCGATCACGGTCGAGAGGCAATCCTGTGCCAGCAGCGCCTCGCGCATGGCGGCATCGCCAGCCCGCACCCCCGCGCCGAGGATGGCCCAATCCAGGCTTTCCCCCCTGGCGAAGAGGTCGTCGAGGTAGACGGCCATATGCGCACGGTGAAAATTGCCAAGCCCGATATGGACAATGCCGGGCGTCAGCCGCGATCTGTCATAGGTGGGAAGGAGGATCTTGGGCGAGGCTTCGTTCATGTCAGGCCATCCAGTTTCCACCGTCAACGCCGAAACACTGCGCGACGATGTAGTCGGCTTCGGGCGTTGCAAGAAAGATCGCCATCCCGGTCAGGTCTTCTGCGGTGCCCATCCGCCCGAATGGAACAGCACGGCCCACGATGTCCTTCTTCTCGCCCGGCGGGCGGCCCTCATATCTGGCAAAAAGCGCATCGACGCCGTCCCAATGCGCGCCGTCCACCACCCCGGGTGCGATGGCATTCACGTTGATCCGGTGCGCGATGAGGTTCAGCCCGGCCGACTGGGTAAGCGAGATGACCGCAGCCTTCGTGGCGCAATAGACAGCGACAAGGCTTTCGCCCCGGCGCCCTGCCTGGGAGGCCATGTTGATGATCTTGCCGCCCCGACCTTGCGCGATCATCTGCCGCGCGGCGCCTGCAGGCAGAAAAGCGTGCCGGCCACGTTTACCGCAAACAGCCGGTCAAAGGACGCGCGGCTGATCCCGGTGATCGGGGCCGCATCGAACAAGGCGGCGTTGTTGACCAGAATGTCGAGCCCGCCCATCTGCGCGACCGCTTCGGCGAAACCCGCGTCGATGCTGCCTTGCGATGCCACATCCATCCGGACGGCAATCGCCTTCGGACCAAGATCTCTTGCCGCGCGGGCAACCTCTTCGGCGTTGATGTCGGCAAGCGCAACCGTCGCGCCCTCGGCCAGATAGCTGCGCGCCAACGTCAGGCCGATGCCTCGCGCCGCCCCCGTGATCAGGGCGCATTTCCCCGAAAGCCTCATGCCATGGCCTTTCCGTCGGCGTCAAAGCGATGGATCTTGCCCGCCTGCGGCGCCAGGGTGACGCGGTCGCCATGCCGCAACTGACGCTCGCCCGTCACGCGGATGGTCAGCGGCTCCATCCCAGCAACGGTGACCTTGAGGAACGTGTCAGAGCCAAGATGTTCGGCAAGGCCGACAGTTCCTGCCCAAGGCCCGTTCTCGACGATCTCGAGATGTTCGGGCCGAACCCCGATGGTCGCGGCATGATGCCGGGCTGCCTCGGGACCGGTGATCAGGTTCATCTTCGGGCTGCCGATGAACCCCGCGACAAAGGTATTGGCCGGCGCGCGGTAAAGATCGAGCGGCGAGCCCACCTGTTCGATCCGGCCTGCGTTCAGGACCACGATCTTGTCCGCCATGGTCATCGCCTCGACCTGATCATGGGTGACATAGATCATCGTGGTCTGCAGATTCTGGTGCAGCTCCGAAATCTCCTGCCGCATGTTCACCCGCAAGGCCGCTTCCAGGTTTGACAGCGGCTCGTCAAAAAGGAATGCCGCAGGTTCGCGCACGATCGCGCGCCCGATCGCCACCCGCTGGCGCTGCCCGCCCGAAAGCTGTCCGGGCCTGCGATCGAGGTAGCTTGTCAGGTTGAGGATGCGCGCCGCATTGGCCACGCGCCTTTCCGCCTCGTCGCGGTCAAGCCCGGCCATCTTCAGCGGAAACATGATGTTCTTCTTCACCGACATGTGCGGATAAAGCGCGTAGGACTGGAACACCATCGCCAGGCCGCGCCTGGCGGGGGGCAGGCGGGTGGCGTCCTGCCCGTCGATCTCGATCCGCCCCGAGGTGGTGTCTTCAAGGCCCGCGATCAGACGCAGAAGCGTGGATTTGCCGCAACCGGACGGGCCGACGAAAACGACGAACTCGCCATCCTCGATCCGCAGATCGACCCCCGGGATGACATCGACCTCCCCGAAGGATTTTCTGACCTCTTTGAGCGTGATCTGTCCCATGTTTCCTCACTTCACCGCGCCGAAGGTCAGGCCGCGCACCAGCTGTTTCTGGCTGAACCAGCCCAGGATCAGGATCGGTGCGATGGCCATCGTGCTGGCGGCGGACAATTTTGCGTAGAAAAGGCCCTGCGGGCTTGAGAACGAGGTGATGAACTTCGTCAGCGGCGCGGCATCGGTCACCGTGAGGTTGATCGTCCAGAAGGCTTCGTTCCAGGCCAGGATGATGTTCAAAAGCAGCGTGGACGCGATGCCGGGCACGGCCATCGGGGTCAGCACATAAAGGATCTCGTCCTTCAGGCCGGCGCCGTCCATCCGCGCCGCTTCGAGGATTTCGCCCGGTATCTCCTTGAAATAGGTGTAAAGCATCCAGACGATGATCGGCAGGTTCATCAACGTGAGGACGATGACAAGGCCGGTGCGGCTGTCCAGCAGGCCAAGGGTCTTGAAGATCAGGTAGATCGGCACCAGCACGCCCACCGCGGGCATCATCTTGGTCGACAGCATCCACATCAGCAGGTCTTTCGTGCGGCGTCCGGGCACAAAGGCCATCGACCAGGCCGCAGGGATCGCGATCACGAGGCCAAGCAGGGTGGAGCCGACCGCGATGATCACCGAATTCAGGAAGAACCGCAGGTAATCGCGCTGCTGGTTCACGTCGATGTAGTTCTGCCACGTCCAGTCAAAGCCCAGAAAGACGGGGGGCGAGGCTACGGCCTGCGGCTCTGGCTTGAACGAGGTCAGGATCGTCCAGAGGATCGGGAAGAACAGCAGCATTGCCACCGACCATGCGGCAGCGGTGTTGAAGCTCTTGCGGCGTGTCGATACGGCGCGGGCCATCCTCTTCTCCTCAACTGTCGAGATTCTTGCCGATCGCGCGCATCAGGAAGATGGCGACGATATTGGCGAGAATGACGGCGACCACGCCACCGGCCGCGGCGGTTCCGGCGTCGAAATCCAGCAGCGCCTCCTTGAAGATCAGGTAAGGCAGCGTGGTCGAGGCCGTGCCGGGCCCGCCGTTGGTGGTGACGAGGATCTCGCCGAAGATGCCCAGCAGGAAGATCGTCTGGATCAGGATGACGACGGTGATCGACCGCGCCAGATGCGGCAGCATGATGTACCAGAACCGCGCTGCGGCCGATGCGCCATCCATCTCTGCCGCCTCAAGCTCTTCCGACGACAGCGACTGCAGCGCCGTCAGAAGGATGAGCGTGGCGAAGGGCAGCCATTGCCAGGCGACGATCAGGATGATCGAGGCAAGCGGTGCCTGGCCGAGGAAATCGAAGGGCGGCAGGCCAAGATATTTCGCGGCTTCGGCGAAAAGCCCGTTGGTCGGATTCATGAACATGTTCTTCCAGATCAGCGCCGCCACGGGAGGCATGATGAAGAACGGAGAGATCACCAGGATGCGGACGGCTCCCTGCCCCCAGAGCGGCTGGTCGATCAGGAGCGCAATCAGCGTGCCAAGGACAACGGTGATGATCAGAACGCCAAGCACCAGGATCAGCGTGTTGGTGATGGCGGCCAGAAAGGCGGGGGAGGCGACGAACCGCGTATAGTTCGCAAAATCGTTGAAGCCCTGCCGGTCCGGGTAAAGCAGGTTGTAGCGCTGCAGCGAGAACCACAGCGTGAAGGCAAGCGGAACGATCATCCAGATCAGCAGCAGCACGACCGTCGGCGACAGCATCAGGCGGGCGGCGGCGCGGGACGATTGCGTGGGCATGGGCGCTCCTTCGCGTGAACCAGGGCGACAGCGTGCGGAACTGGCGGGGGCCAAAGGCGGCGCCGAAAGCGCCGGTCGGTGTGGGGCGACCCCGGGAGAGAGGCCGCCCCAGCCAGTGACAGGCTTACTTGATGTAGCCCGCCGCAGTCATTTCGTCGGTCACCAGGGCCTGCGCGGCCGCCAGCGCTTCGTCGGCAGATTTCTGGCCCGCAAGCGCGGCCGAGAATTCCTGGCCGACCGAAGTGCCGATCCCCTGGAACTCCGGGATCGCCACGAACTGGACGCCGACATAGGGCACCGGCTTGACGGTCGGTGCCGTCGGATCAGCCGCGTTGATCGAGTCGAGCGTCATCTTGGCGAAGGGCACTGCGGCATATTCCGGGTTCGCATAAAGCGAGGTCCGCGTTCCCGGAGGCACGTTGGCCCAGCCTTCCTTCGAGGCGACAAGGGCCAGGTAGTCCTTGTTCGTCGCCCAGTTGATGAAGGCCTTGGCCGCATCCTGCTTCTGGCTGGAAGCCGGGATCGCCAGGCTCCATGCCCACAGCCAGTTGCCGCGCTTGCCCAGTCCGTTGTCGGGGGCAAGCGCAAAGCCGACCTTCTCGGCCACGGTCGAATCCTTGGGGTTGGTCACGAACGAGGCAGCGACGGTGGCGTCGATCCACATCCCGCATTTGCCCTGCTGGAACAGCGTCAGGTTTTCATTGAACCCGTTGTTCGACGCACCCGGAGGCCCGTAGCTGTTCATCAGGTTCAGATAGAAATCGAGTGTCGCCTTCCATTCCGGCTGATCGAACTGGGGCACCCAGTTCTCATCGAACCAGCGCGCGCCGAAAGAGTTCGACATCGCCGTCAGGAAAGCGCCGTTCTCGCCCCAGCCGGCCTTGCCGCGCAGGCAGATGCCATATTGCTCTTTCGACTTGTCGGTCATTGCGGCGGCAGCTTTTTCGATATCGGCCCAGGTCGGCGCCTCGGGCATCGTCATACCGGCGGCTTCCATCAGATCCGTGCGGTACATCACCATCGAGCTTTCGCCGTAGAAAGGCGCGGCCATCAGGTTGCCGTCCACCGTCAGACCGCCCCGGATCGCGGGCAGCAGGTCGTCGATGTCATACTCGGCCGGCAGGTCGTTCAGCGAGACAAGCCAGCCCTGCTTGCCCCAGATCGGCACTTCATAGGTGCCGATGGTCAGCACGTCATACTGGCCACCCTGCGTTGCGATGTCGGTGGTGACGTTCTGGCGCAGGACGTTCTCTTCCAATGTCACCCATTCGACCTTGATGTCGGGGTTCTTGGCATAGAAGTCGTCCATCAGACCCTGCATCCGGATCATGTCGCCGTTGTTGACCGTGGCGACGGTAATCGTGGTTTCGGCCGCTGCGATGCCCGCAAGGGCAAAGAGCGCCGTCGCGCCCAAAAGCGCGCGGTAGGTCGTTTTCATTGGTATCCTCCCTGGATAGCGAATGAGCAAATCATCGCTAGCCGAGTAAATGCTCACATCAGGGCCCGAGTCGTCAAGCCCGAAATTTCCGGGCCCGGCGGTTGTCAGGGCAAGGAGAGGATGGCCTGCGCGGTCAGCTCGTCGGTGATCAGGCCGTTCAGAATCTGCGATTGCAGGGCTGCGGCGATGGCACTCACCTTGGCGGCACCCGCCGCGATGCCGATCGATGGCCGTGGCAGGCCGGGTTCGACCCGGACCCCGCCGGTGCGTTTGTTGGTTCCAAGATCAAGGTAGACGCCCGCCGCATCATAGACCCAGCCCGCCACCTCGCCCACCGCGCCCGCTGACTGCATGTCCTGCAATTCCCGCGCGGAAACAAAGCCATCGGCCAGCAGCGGCGCATCGCTCGACATCTGCCCGACGCCCACCAGAACCACATCGGCCGACCGCGCCAGATCCATCACCCGGCGCACCGGCGGCAGCGCGTGGAACGCCGCGTTCTCCTCCACGCTCGGCGAAATCACCGGCACAGGCATCGGGTAATGCGGTGCGCGGACCTTGTCGGCGATGCGCATCACCACATCGAAAAAGCTCGCCGACCCGTCCGGCGCGATATTGCCGATCAGCGAGACGAGCCGGTGCTGCTCCGCCTCCATCGGGGTGATCGCGTCGACCATCGCCCGCATCGCCCGCCCGGTGCCAAAGGCGATGACCAGAGGATCGGGCATCCGCAGGAAACGCTCGATCTCGGCGGCTGCGGCCGGTGCAATCGCCCGCAGCGAATCGGCCCCCGGCCCGAGACCCGGCATGATCCGGCACCGGCCAAGGGCGAATTTCTCGGAAAGCGCCGTCTCCAGATCGAGGCATGCCGCGATCCGGTGGTTGAGCCGCACGTTGATCAACCCGTCGGCCATGGCGCGGCTGACAAGGCGCTGCGCCCGCTGCCGCGACACGCCAAGTTCGGCTGCGATCTGATCCTGCGTCAGGCCACCGACGTAATAGAGCCACCCCGCACGGGCAGCGTCATCGGTCGGGCTGGCTTCGGCCTCGGGTTTTCTCATGCGGATCCTCCCAGATCGGGGTCAATCTGAAAGAACCGCTCGAAGGATGCAAATCTTCCATGCGCGCCGTCCTCCGGCCCGGTCACGGCGCCGCGCAGGTGGCTTCCGCCGGTAAACCGCCAGACCGTCATCCCGGCCGCCCGCGCCGCGCGAATGCCGGTCAGGCTGTCTTCGATGACAAGACAGCGGGCCGGTTCGGCGCCCATTGCCCGTGCCGCATGCAGAAAGAGGTCGGGCGCGGGCTTTCCGTGCTGCACCATGCTCGAGGTGAAAAGACGGGGTCCGTTCAGATGCCCAAGACCCACCAGAGACAACGAAAGCTCCGCCCGCGGTCGGCTTGACGATGTCGCAACACAGCAGGGCACCGACAGCCCGGCGATGACCGGCGCGACATGCGGCATGATCCGAAGCTCGGCACGGAAGGCATCCAGCAGCCGCGCGCGGTAGAGGTCTTCGAACTCCGGCGGCAATGCGATGCCGAATTCCTGCCGGATCTGGGCCATCACCACGGGATAGCTGCGGCCCAGAAAATGTTCGGCCACATAGGGCAGATCGATCCTGACGCCAAGCGTGCCAAGCTCCTCGATAAGCATCCGCGCGCTGATCAGCTCGCTGTCGATGAGAACGCCGTCACAATCGAAGATCACCAGATCAAAACGCACGTCACCCTCCACCGATTCGCTAAATGATGCACAAGGCGGGGCAGCGTCCAGCCCTGATGCTGGTGTTTCCGCTGGCATTGCACTAGCCCATGGGGCGGGATTCCGGAGTGGGCAGGCATGACCGCAGCGTTGATGATCCAGGGCGCCGGATCGAATGTCGGCAAGTCGCTGCTCGTGGCCGGACTTTGCCGGGTGTTCGCCCGTCAGGGGCTGCGCGTCCGCCCGTTCAAGCCGCAGAACATGTCGAACAATGCCGCGGTCGCCGCGGGGGGAGAGATCGGCCGCGCGCAGGCCTTGCAGGCCCGGGCCGCCGGGGTGCTGCCGTCGGTCCACATGAATCCGGTCCTCCTGAAACCCGAGTCAGAGACGGGGTCGCAGGTCATCGTGCAGGGAAAGCGCATCGCTACCGTGCGGGCGCGGGATTATGCCGCGATGAAACCCGGCCTGATGGCCCCGGTTCTCGACAGCTTCGCCCGGATCGGGGACGAGGCGGATCTGGTGATCGTCGAAGGGGCCGGAAGCCCGGCAGAAGTGAACCTGCGCGCGGGCGATATCGCGAACATGGGGTTTGCCCGCGCCGCGGAGGTGCCCGTTCTCCTCGTCGGCGATATCGACCGGGGCGGGGTGATCGCGCAACTTGTCGGCACCGGAGCGGTCATCGATGCAGCAGATGCGGCGATGATCCGCGGTTTTCTGGTCAACAAGTTTCGCGGCGACCCCCGCCTGTTCGACGACGGCTATCAGTTCATCGCCCGTCGCACCGGCTGGTCCGGGTTCGGCGTCGTGCCGTGGTTTCCGGATGCGCATCGCCTGCCTGCCGAGGATGCGCTGGATCTGGCCCGGTCCCGCGGAACCGGGCGCTTCCTGATCGCCGTGCCGCAGCTTTCGCGGATCGCCAATTTCGACGACCTCGATCCCCTGGCACAAGAGCCTGGGGTGACGCTCCGCATCGTGCGGCCGGGTGAGCCGCTGCCGGTCGAGGCCGATCTGATCATCCTGCCCGGCAGCAAGGCGACCATCGCCGATCTGGCCGACCTGCGCGCGCAAGGATGGGATATCGACATTGCCGCCGCCCTGAGGCGTAGGGCGCGGATTCTGGGTCTTTGCGGCGGATATCAGATGCTTGGCAGGGTCATCGCCGATCCGGAAGGGATCGAGGGGCGCCCCGGCTCCGTGCCCGGGCTTGGCCATCTGGATGTCGAAACCGTCATGACCCCGGAAAAGCGCGTCACGCTGACCGACGCCGTCCATCTTGGATCGGGCCAGAAGGTGCGGGGGTATGAGATCCACATCGGCCAGACGACAGGTCCGGATTGCGCGCGGCCGATCTTTGCCCTGCCCAGCGCGACTGAAGGCGCGCGCTCGCCCGAGGGCCGCGTGATGGGCAGCTATCTGCACGGCATGTTCGCCGAGGACGGATTTCGCCGCGCCTTTCTGCAGGATCTTGGCGCGGAACCCGGAGAGGCAAGTTACGATGCCACGGTCGAGGCCACGCTTGACCGCCTCGCCGATCATCTGGAGGCGCATGTCGATTGCGCCGGTCTTCTGGCGCTGGCGCGGGCGGGTGTCTGACATCGCGTCGCGCGTGGCGGCGGTTGCGGGAAGACCTGCCCCGCGCCCGCCGCAGCGCTGAGGCGGCCTCAGAATTCCACGCCGGGCTGCGCCTTGATGCCCGAGCGGAACGGATGCTTGATCAGCGTCATCTCCGTCACCAGATCGGCCGCCTCGATCAGCGCCTCGCTGGCATTCCGCCCGGTCAGCACCACATGCGTCAGCGGCGGCTTTTCAGTGGCCAGAAAGTCCAGCACCTCGGCCACATCGAGGTAATCGTAGCGCAACGCGATGTTGATCTCGTCAAGCAGCACCAGGCGGAACCGAGGATCGCGAATCAGCTCTTTCGCCTTCTCCCACCCCGCCTGCGCGGCCGCGATGTCACGCGCCTTGTCCTGGGTTTCCCAGGTAAACCCCTCGCCCATCGCGTGAAACTGGCAAAGCCCGGCGAAATGGGTGGTGAGGAGCCGCCTCTCGCCGGTGTCCCAGGCGCCCTTGATGAACTGCACCACGGCCGAGGGCATGCCATGGGCCACACAGCGCAGGATCATGCCGAACCCGGACGAGGACTTGCCCTTGCCCGCCCCGGTATGAACGATGATCAGCCCCTTCTCGCCCGCCTTTCCCGCCATGATCTTGTCGCGCGCGGTTTTCTTCTTGGCCATCTTCACGGCATGGCGGGCAAGATCGGCATCGGGTGTCGGTGCGGCATCGGTCATGGTCGGTTCGTATCCTTGACAATCAGGGCCTGCATGCCTCAGGTGGAGGGCACGTTGGTTCCTGTTTATGACAGGCGAAGAGGGAATGCGACAGGGCCCGGCACGCAAGCCTGACCCAAAGCGCAGCCGCCCCCGCGACCGTAACCGGAGAGGGTACCCGATCCACTGGCCGAAAGGCCGGGAAGGTGGGCCCCGTTGGGCCCGCCCCAGAATCCGCAAGCCGGGAGACCTGCCAGCGCAACGGATGACAGCGCGGACGGGGTGCTCCGCGACCAGTGACAGCGGGTTTCCCCTCTCTCTGGCCCTTTGCCCCCGGCGCGAAGAAGGGATAGGCGATGGCCGCCACGCTATATGTCTGCACAACCTGCCGGGCGGGCGAACCTGCCCCTGACGATGGCCCCGTTCCCGGTGCGGCGCTGCATGCCGCGCTGGTCCGGCAGGGCGCGCCGGACGGGATCCGGATCGTCGGCGTCGAATGCCTGTCGGCCTGCAATACCGGCTGCGCGGTATCGCTTGCCGCTCCGGGGTCGTGGTCCTATGTCTATGGCCGCCTGACGCCCGCCGACGCGCCCGACATACTGGAGGGCGCTGCGAAATATGCGGCGAGTGCCGACGGGATCGTGCCCTGGCGCGACCGGCCCCTGATCTTCCGCAAGCAGAGCATCGCCCGTATCCCGCCGCTGGAGGCCTCCACATGACCGATCTGTCGAAAATCCCCGTGACCGTGATCACCGGGTTTCTTGGTGCCGGAAAGACCACGCTCATCCGTCATCTGATGGCAAATCCGCAGGGAAAGCGGCTGGCGATCCTGGTGAACGAGTTCGGCACCGTCGGGGTGGATGGCGACATCCTGAAATCCTGCGCCGACGAAAGCTGCCCGGTGGAGAATATCGTCGAGCTTGCCAATGGCTGCATCTGCTGCACCGTCGCCGATGATTTCATCCCGACGATCGAGGCCCTGATGGCGCTGCCGGTGCGGCCCGATCATATCCTGATCGAGACCTCGGGGCTGGCTTTGCCGAAACCCCTGCTCAAGGCGTTCGACTGGCCCGCGATCCGGTCGAAGATCACCGTCGACGGGGTAATCGCGCTGGCCGATGCCGAGGCGGTGGCGGCCGGGCGATTTGCGCCCGATGTCGCGGCGGTTGACGCCCAGCGGGCCGCGGACCCCTCGCTTGACCATGAAACCCCGCTCTCCGAAGTGTTCGAGGACCAGATCCTCTGCGCCGATATCATCCTGCTCTCCAAGGCCGATCTTGCCGGCGAGACCGGGCTTGCCGCCGCACGCGAAGTGATCGCGGCAGAGCTTTCCCGCTCTGTCCCCATGCTTTCGATGACCGAAGGGGTCATCGACCCCCGGGTGATCCTGGGGCTTGGCGCAGCGGCCGAGGATGATCTGGCCGCCCGTCCCTCGCACCATGACGGAGAGGAGGACCATGAGCATGACGATTTCGACTCGGTTGTCATCGACCTGCCAGAGATCACCGATCCCGCCGTTCTGGCCGATGCCATCGGCACCCTCGCGCGCGACCATCGCATCCTGCGGGTGAAGGGGCATGTTGCGGTGGCGGGCAAGCCCTTGCGGCTTCTGGTGCAGGCGGTGGGAAGCCGGGTCCGGACCCAGTTCGACCGCCCCTGGTCCGGCCAACGCCTGTCGCAGCTCGTCGTGATTGCCGAGCGGGGCGATATCGATCCCGCTGCCATCCGCAGGGTACTTGGGGCCTGAGCCGCGATGCATGTCGTCTTCCGGGAAAGCCATGGGCTGGACGAAACGGAGAGCCCCTTCGATCTGGGCCAGGATCCGGCCGATCTGGTGGTGCTCTCGTTTTCCGACAGCGATCTTGGCGCATTCGCGGCTGGATGGCACAGGGCGCAGCGGGCGGGCAATGCCGCCACGCCCACCTTGCGGCTTGGCAATCTGGTGGCGCTGCGCCATCCGCTTTCGGTGGACACCTATGTCGAACGTACCCTGTCGGGGGCGAAGGGCATCCTGATCCGCATCATCGGTGGAGAGAGCTATTGGTCCTATGGGCTCGCCTCGGTCCGCGACCTGTGCCAGCGTCGGGCCATCGCGCTCGCCGTTCTGCCTGCCGACGGGCGCGCGGATGCCACGCTTGATGCCTTCTCCACGCTGCCGGTGTCGACGCTGCGCCGCCTGCAGGCGCTTTGCGATGCGGGCGGAGCGGTTGCGGCAGAGGCGGCGCTGGCGCAGCTTGCCTTGGCGGCGGGTCTTTATTCGGGGCCCGTCGCGGGCGAGAAGACCGTACCGGACATGGGTTTTTACGATCCCGACAAGGGCGTGACGGCGGCGCCCGATCCGGCGGCAAACAGCGTGCTGGTCACGTTCTACCGGTCCTACCTCACGGCGGGCGACACCGCGCCGATTGATGCGCTGATCACCGCGCTGCGCGCTGCGGGCTTTGCCGCCCACGGGGCCTTCGCCCCCAGCCTCAAGGCGCCAGGCGTCGCGCCATGGCTGCGCGACCATCTGGCCGCGGCTCCGCCCGTGGCCATCGTCAACGCCACCGCCTTCTCGGCGCAGGCAGAGGACGGAACCACCCCTTTCGACGCCGCCGGTTGCCCGCCTTCCAGGTCGCCCTCTCGACCGCGCGTCGGCGCGACTGGGTGGCATCGGACCGCGGACTTTCCCCGGCGGATCTCGCGATGCATGTGGTGATGCCAGAGGTTGACGGGCGGCTTTTTGCCGGCCTCGTCAGCTTCAAATCGCCGGGGAAACGGGATCCCGATCTGCAATTCTCGCGCTTCGCCCACCGCGCGGATGCCGGACGGATCGCCGCCGTCGTGGACCGCGTTGCGGCCTGGCACCGGCTGGCCGCCGCCCCGGCCGCGCACCGCGACCTGGCGATCGTGCTGTCGACCTACCCGGGCAGAGAGCATCAGATGGCCCATGCCGTGGGTCTGGATGCGCTTGCTTCGACAGAGGCGCTGCTCGCCGATCTGGGTGAGAACGGCTATGATGCGCCGCAGGGGCCGCCGTTGACGGACGCGCTCTCGGGCACGCTCGACTGGCCGCTGGCAGACTACCTTGCCTGCCTGGCGCGGCTGCCGCCCCGCGTTGCAGACAGCGCTGGCCGACTGGGGCAGGCCG
>JAAURK010000076.1 GCA_012032275.1 Tabrizicola sp. | reverse complement strand
GGCGCATCCAACAACTGGGTTGTCTCCGGCGCGCGCACCAAATCCGGCAAGCCTCTGCTTGCCAACGACCCGCATCTCGATTTCTCGGCGCCATCGATCTGGTATCTGGCGCGGCTTGAACTGCAGTCGGGCGGCGTGATCGGCGGCACGATCCCCGGGGTGCCCGCGATCCTTGTCGGGCGGTCCGAGGGTTTTGGCTGGGGGCTGACCTCGTCGTTTCTGGACGATGCCGATGTAGTGATCGAAAAGCTCGACCCCGACGATCCCGAGCGGTACCAGACACCCGATGGATGGGAGAAATTCACCGCCCGCCAATCGATCCTGAGGGTCAAGGATGCCGACCCGGTGACGCTGACGCTGCGCTGGTCGCGAAACGGGCCGATCCTGTCCGGCAAGCTCTTCGATCTGTCGTCGGTCACGCCTACCGGCCATGTCGCGGCGCTGAGCTGGACGGCACTCTCGGGCGAGGATACGTCTCTCTCGGCCGCGATCCGCCTGATGAAGGCCAAGACCGTGGCCGAGGGGCTGGAGGCCGGGCGGCTTTACGTGGCACCGTCGCAGAACCTGATGCTGGCCGATACCGACGGGATCGCCATGCAGCTGATCGGGGCAATGCCTGCGCGCGATCCGGCCCATCAGTCCAGGGGGCGGATGCCCTCGCCCGGGTGGGAGGCGGCGAACGGCTTCAAGGGGATCCTGCCGTTTGAAGACAACCCCCGCTTCCTGAACCCGACCTCGGGTCTTCTTGGCAACACCAACAACAAGACCGTGGATCGCCCGTTTCCCGACCACATCAGCTTTGAATGGGGCGACACGCAGCGCATCCAGCGTTGGCTCACCCTGATGAAAGCGCGCGAAGTGCATACGCGGGAAAGCTTCATCGAAGCGCAGCTTGACACTGTCGATCCGACGTCGCGGGCGCTTTTGCCATTGATCGGGGCCGATCTGTGGTTCACCGGCGAACCCGCGCCGGACGGCACGCCAGAGCGGCTTCGGCAGCGGGCACTGACCCTCCTTGCCGAATGGAATGGCGAGATGAGCGAGCATCTGCCCGAACCGCTGATCGCCGATGCCTGGATCCGGGCGCTGATGAACCGGTTGATCCGCGACGAGCTTGGCCCCCTGGCCGAGACCTTCACCCACCCCGAACCGGTGTTCATCGAGCGGGTCTATCGCAATACCGACGGGGCCTCGATCTGGTGCGATGTGATCCAGTCGGCGGCGGTGGAAAGCTGCGCCGATCTGGCCCGGATCGCGCTCGACGACGCCCTGCTGGAGCTTTCCGAACGCTACGGGCGCAACATCGAAAGCTGGCGCTGGGGCGATGCGCATCAGGCGATGCACGACCATCCGGTGCTCGGCACCGTTCCGGGCCTGCGGTACTTCGTCAACATCCGGCAATCGACCAGCGGCGGGGATGACACGCTGATGCGCGGCCGCACGATCGGTACCGGGCCGAACCCGTTTCTGAATGTGCATGGCGCGGGGTATCGGGGCGTCTATGATTTCGCCGACCCCGACAGTTCGGTCTTCATTACCTCGACCGGCCAGTCCGGCCATCCGCTGAGCCGCAATTACGACGATCTGGGAGAGTTGTGGCGGCGCGGCGAATACATCCCGATGAGCCTTGACCCCGAACTGGCGCGTGCGGCAGCGGCGGGGATCATGGTTCTGCGCCCGGCGGACCGGCCCTAGCCGGTGCGGCGCGGTGTCAGGAGAACCGGCGGTACAACTCGCCGAAGCCCCAGGCGATCAGGATGACCGGAAAGAGCCAGTCGAAGTCGTTCGGCACCCAGCCCAGCCGTTCGGCAAGGAGCACAAGCCCCGCGAGAACCAGGAAAAGCGCAAAGCCGATCCCGCCGCGATCGCTGCGGTCTCGAGGTTGCGGTGGCAGGTTGGGCGTGAATCTGGTGTCAGGTTCGGAACGGTTCTGCATGACGTCCTCGCTTGCTGCGAAACCGGCAGGGCCGGAATGTGCCCAAGTCTATCGCAAAAAGGTCTGGGCCGTGTTGATCCCGGTCAACGGACCGCGGCGCCTCAGTGGTTGACCGACGTCCAGCGCGTGGCCTGACGCTCGGTCCAGGTGACGTCGATCTCCCAGCCCTCCCCGGTCTCGCGTTCGGCGGTGACGATGCCTTCCGTATGAAGCCAGGCCCTGCCCCGGCCATGGCTGAACGGCAGCGAAAGCGTCACGCTGTGCTTCACCTCGTCGAAGGCCTGCGCGATTGCGGCCAGAAGCGCGGGAACCCCCTCGCCCGTCAGCGCCGACACCGGGAAGACACCGGGACGGGCGTGCATCTCAAGGATGGCGCGCTGCGCGGCATCGACGAGGTCAAGCTTGTTCCAGATCTCGAACTGGGGGACCGAGGGTTTCACCCCCAGCGAGCCCAGGATATCGGCCACATCCTGCGCCTGCTCGGCGGTCTCGGGGTGGCTGATGTCGCGGACATGGAGGATGAGATCGGCCTCCAGCACCTCTTCCAGCGTGGCGCGGAAGGCGGCGACAAGCTGCGGCGGAAGGTCCGAGATAAAGCCCACGGTGTCGGAGGCGATGATCTTGCGGCCCGCCCCGCCGTTTTCCGCAGGCAGCACGATCCCGCGCATCGTGGGGTCGAGCGTGGCGAAAAGCATGTCCTTGGCCAGCACTTCCGCCCCGGTCATCCGGTTGAAAAGAGTGGATTTCCCGGCGTTCGTATAGCCCACGAGCGCCACCAGCGGGAAGGGCACCTTGCGGCGGGCGGCGCGGTGCAGCTCGCGCGTTTTCACCACGCGGTCCAGCTGCCGCTTCAGCCGGATCACCTGATCGTCGATGGCGCGGCGGTCCGCCTCGATCTGCGTTTCGCCCGGCCCGCCGACAAAGCCGAAACCGCCCCGCTGACGTTCAAGGTGGGTCCAGGCACGGACAAGCCGGGTGCGCTGGTAGCTCAGCGCGGCAAGCTCCACCTGCAGCACGCCTTCGCGCGTCCGGGCGCGGTCGGCAAAGATTTCGAGGATCAGCGAGGTCCGGTCGAGAAGCTTGACGCTCCATGCCTTTTCTAGGTTGCGCTGCTGCACCGGGCTTACCGGGCCGTCGACCAGAACCAGCTCCACCCCATCGGCGGCAAAGCGGGCCTTCAGTTCGGCGACCTTGCCGGACCCGAAGAGGGTGCCCGGCTGGACGCGGGCGATCCTGACCACCTCTGCCCCCCGGACCTCAAGCTCCGGCAGGGCCGAGGTAAGCGCCACCGCTTCGGCAAGGCCATGTTCGGGAAGGCGGCGGGTGGGCGCGGATTTCAGCGCCGGATGCAACACGAAGGCGCGCGTCGGCGCGGCCGCGGTGTCACGCGGACCACGCCCGCCGCCTGCAGGGGTAACATCGTCATCCGCCTCGGGACGATCGGATATCAGTCTTCCCCTTCGTAGAGGTTGATCGGCGCGCCGGGCATGATGGTGGAAATCGCATGCTTGTAGACAAGCTGAGATTGCCCATCCCTGCGCAGCAGCACGCAGAAATTGTCAAACCACGTGATGACGCCTTGCAGCTTCACCCCGTTGATCAGAAAGATCGTCACCGGAACCTTGGCCTTCCTGACATGATTCAGAAAGGCGTCCTGCAGATTTTGCTTGTCAGCGGCCATTGGTTGTTTGCCTTGTTTTTCAGTCGCTTCGTTCACAGCCCTGTGGTTACCGCCCCAGGCGGCAAGCCGGAGTATGGTCTGCCTTTACAAGACATTCCAGACCAAAAAACAGGCTGTTAGTGATCCGTTGCCCGAGGCGACAAACCGATGCGGTCTTTCAGTGACGCCAGCCGTCCGGCGCGAAAAGCGCAATCAGGGCGAGGGTCTCCAGCCGCCCCACAACCATGGCGGCCGCAAGCGTGATCTTCACCAGATCGGAAAGGGCCGCATAACCGATCGGGTCGGAGGTCGCCACATCGGCCAGCGGCCCCGTCGTGGTCAGCGCCGCGACGCCAAGCACGATCGACTTTTCGAAATCAAGCCCCGACAGCAGAAGCAGCGCCACCACCACGGCAATCGACATCGCGAAGAGCATGAAGAAGATCCAGGCAATGTAGGCCCCTTCGCGCCGAAGCCGCCGCGCCTCTGCCCCCTTCCCGCCGACGGAGGAGGGGTGGATGATCCGCTCAAGCTCTCTCTCGCCGTGGCGCAGCAAGGCATAGACCCGCAAAAGCTTGACCCCGCCCGCCGTCGTGGCCACGCCGCCACCGATCATGGCAAGGCCAAGCAGCAGCAGACCGGCGCGCCAAGACCGGACCAATCCCCTGTCGATGTCCAGGAGGCAGATTCGAAACCCGTCGTGGTGAGGAAGGACGAGGCTGTGAAGATCGCCCCCCAGATCGCCGAAAGCACCGCCACCGGATCGCTGAGCGAGCCGTGCGGGTCGTCCTCGACCCAGTGGCGCAGAAACAGAACCACCGGCACGATCAGGATCACGAATCCCGCCACCCGCAATTCCGGGTCATCGAGGAGGCGCTGGTTGCGGTCGACGAGGCCGGTCCCCGGCAGGCAGCGACGCGTCAGCGCGAAGGCGAAGAAGGCGAAGATCATCACCTCGCCCGCAAAACCGGATTGCGACGAGGCCAGACCCTCGCCCGAGGAGATGCCGCTGGTCGACAGGGTAGCCATGGCATGGGTCAGCGCGATCACCGCGCCGTCGCCCGCGATCAGAAGGCCGATCCAGAGCACGATGGTGAAGCCGGAGTAGATCGGGAAGATCTGCAGGGCAAAGCGGGTGATGCGCTCTGCCGGTTCGGCGACGCGGGTGATCTGGGTGGCCCCGTTCGCCCCCCTGCCCGGCACCCGGCCGGAAATCACTTCCACCCCGCCAAGGTTCAGCGGCGCGAGGATCGCATAGCCCGCCAGAAGGATGAAGAACCCGCCAAACCAGCCGACGGTTGCCCGCCAGAGATGCACCGATTCTGGCAACCGGCCCGGATCGTAGACTGTGGCCCCGGTGGTCGTGAAGGCCGAGACCATCTCGAACCAGGCGTTGACAAGGGTCGTGTCGGGGACGGCCTGCGAAAACGGCAGGGCCATGGCCAGCGGCAGCAGAAGATAAGCCCCCGCGAGGGCCGTCAGGTGGCTTCGCGCCGCATTGCGGGGGGCATAGCTGCCGGTGGCGATGCCCAGCATCATGGTGATGATCATCAGCACGAGGCTGGAATAGAAGAAATTTCGCGCCGCCTCGTTATCGTCGGTCACCAGCGCATGGGTCGCGGGCAACATCGCCAGAAGCGCAGTCGCCCCCAGAAGGACAACCAGCAACGGATACCCGGCGAGCCGCGCGATCATCGGATCAGAAGAAATCGATGGAGACCTGCAACAGGCGCTCCACTTCCGGGACATCGCTTGCCATCGCGAAAAGCGCCACCACATCGCCGGTATCGATGCGCAGATCGCCCATCGGCTTCAGCACCTTGTCGCCCTTCATCACGGCGCCGACAAGAACGCCCTCGGGAAACTCGATCTCGCGTACCAGACGGCCCGAGATCGGCGAGGTCGACAGGACCTGCGCCTCGATCACCTCTGCCTCGGCATCGCCGATGGAATAGATCGCCCGCACCCGGCCATGGCGGATATGGCGCAGGATCGACGAGACAGTCGTCGCGCGCGGGTTGATATAGGCGTCGATATCCAGCGGCGACATGAGCGGCGCAAGCGTCGGATCATTGACCAGCGCAATCGCCATCGGGCAGCCCGCCTGCTTGGCCCTGACCGCGGCAAGAAGGTTGGTCTTGTCGTCATCGGTGACCGCCAGGACGGCATCGGCCCGGTCGATGGAGGCTTCCATCAGCATGTCGATATCCATCCCGTCGCCATGCAGCACGATCGTGCGTTCCAGGGCATCCGCGGCGCGTTCGGCGGTCTGGCGGTTCTTCTCGATGATCTTCGCGCGCACCCTGTCCGTCCGCGCCTCCAGCGCGCGGGCCACGCCAAGGCCCACGTTGCCACCGCCGATGATGACGATGCGTTCCTGTTTCTGTGTCGTCTTGCCGAAAATTTCCAGGGTGCGATTCACATCCTCGGAATGGCTGAAGACATAGATCTGATCATCCGCCAGAAGCTGGTCACCGGGTTCCGGGGCGAACAGCCTGTCGTCCCGGCGCACGCCCACGACGATGGCGCGCAGGGTCGAGAAAAGATCGCTCAGCTGTCGCAGCGGGGTGTTCAGCACCGGACAATCCTCGGTCAGCGCGATCCCCAGAAGCTGCGCGCGGCCGTTCATGAAACTCTCGGTGTCGAAGGTCGAGGGCGCCGCAAGACGTTGCAGCGCTGCCTCCGCCACTTCGCGTTCGGGGCTGATCACCACATCGATGGCAAGCCGGTCCTGATTGTAAAGATCGCTGTAAAGCGGTTCGAGGTAGTTCTGCGCCCTGACCCGCGCGATCTTGCGGGTGATGTCGAAGACCGAATGCGCCACCTGACAGGTCACCATGTTGACCTCGTCCGAATGGGTGGCCGCAATGATCATGTCGGCATCGCGCGCGCCCGCCCTCTCCAGCACGTCGGGATAGCTTGAAAACCCCACAACCCCTTGCACATCAAGCGTTTCCGTCGCCCGGCGAACAAGATCGGCGTTCATGTCGACGACGGTGACGTCATTCTTTTCGCCCGAAAGGTGCCGCGCGATCTGCCAGCCAACCTGACCGGCACCGCAGATGATCACCTTCATCGCCGTCTCCGCGCTTTATCGCACATGCCTCTCCATCGCAGAAGCAGCGGGCCGGGTCAATTCCGCGCAAAGCGGGGCGTCACCCGGGTTGTGAGGGAAACCGGCGTGGCGGCCCGCAAGCCCCCACGGCCCGCCTTTGGCCGGACAGGATCAATCGTCAAGGTCATCATCATCGGCCATGATCATCCGCGCGCCAGACTTCGACCCGCCAACGACACCGAGGGATTTCAGCTTTCGGTGCAGGGCCGAGCGTTCCATGCCGACGAAATTGGCGGTGCGGCTGATGTTTCCGCCAAAGCGGTTGATCTGGGTCAGCAGATACTCCCGCTCGAAAAGCTCCCGCGCCTCGCGCAGCGGCAGGGTCGCAACTGCCCCGCCAAGCGCCATCGTCGCCTCGCCCTCGGCCTTCGTTTCGTTGCCCGGCAGCTCTCGCGGTTCGATCGGGCCCGCGCCTTCGCCAAGGATCAGCACCCGTTCGATCACATTGCGCAGCTGGCGGATGTTGCCGGGCCATTGCATGGTCTGCAGCATCGCTTCGGCCTCGGAGGTCAGCTGGCGCGCGGGCAGACCCTGGCCGCGGTGAAACCAGTCGATGAAATGCGCCGTCAGTTCCGGGATATCCTCGCGCCGGTCGGCCAGCGAGGGCACCGGAATCGGCACGACGTTGAGCCTGTCGTAAAGTTCCTGCCGGAAGCGCCCCATGCCGATCTCGCCCCGCAGGTCGCGGGTGGTGGAGGAGATGACGCGCAGATCCACGCGCACCTTGTCGGCACCCCCTACCCGGGTGAACTGCTGTTCTGTCAGAACGCGCAGGATCTTCGACTGGGTGCCAAGTGGCATGTCGGCGACCTCGTCGAAATAGACGACACCGCCATGCGCCTGCTCCAGCAAGCCCGGTTCCACGCCCCGGTCGGCGGTTTCGCGGCCGAAGAGAACCTCTTCCATCCGCTCCGGCTCGATCGTGGCGGAAGACACCGATACGAAGGGCGCCGCGGCACGGTTGGAATTGGTGTGGATGTAACGTGCCGCCATTTCCTTGCCAGAGCCGGGCTGGCCGGTCAGCATCACCCGGCCATTCGATTTCGTGACCTTGTCGAGCTGTGATTTCAGCGTCTTGAACGCGGTGGAGGAACCGATCATTTCGGCAGAGCTTACGTCCTTGCGGCGCAGTTCATGGTTCTCGCGGCGCAGGCGGCTCGTCTCCATCGCGCGCGACACCACGACCATCAGCTGGTCGATGTTGAACGGCTTTTCGATGAAATCATAAGCGCCCTGCTTGATCGCCGCGACCGCGATCTCGATGTTGCCGTGACCGGAAATGATCACAACCGGAACATCGGGGTTGTCGCGCTTCACCGCCTTCAGGATATCGATCCCATCCATGCGGCTGTCCTTCAGCCAGATGTCGAGGATCATCAGCGCGGGCGGCTCTGCGTTGATCTCGGCCATGCAGGCGTCGGAATTTCCTGCAAGCCGAACGGTATAGCCTTCATCCTTCAGGATATCGCCGATCAGCTCGCGGATATCCTGCTCATCGTCAACGATCAGAATGCTCATCTCTCAACCTCCTTGCCCGTGCAGGGCTTGTCCTTTCGTGCGGCGCCGGGCGATCCGCGGCAGCCGGATCTCTGCCATGGCGCCGGGCCGGGTGTTGCCGTCGAAAACCGGTGCATCGATCAGCGAAAGCGTGCCGCCATGCTCTTCGATGATCTTCTTCACGATGGGCAGCCCAAGGCCGGTGCCCTTGTCGCGGGTGGTCACATAGGGTTCGAAAAGCCGGGCGCGATCCGGCGGCAGGCCGATTCCGTTGTCCATGATCTGCAGGGTCACATCGGTCTCGCCCATCGCCAGAGCCACGCGGATTTCCGGGGCATAACCATCAGGCGCGCCCTTTTCCTGCAAGGTTTCAATGGCTTCTCCGGCGTTCTTGATCAGGTTTGTCAGCGCCTGGCTGACCATCGTCGCATCCAGTTCCATCGGCATCGGGCCCTCCGGAACGCTGGATCTGAACGTCACGTCCGGTTGCCCGTTTTCCTGCAGCAGCACCGCATCGCGCACCAGTTGCGCCAGATCGCACTCGCGGCGGTCCGGTTCGGGCATCCGCGCGAATTTGGAGAATTCGTCGACGATCCGGCGCAGATCGTTGGTCTGGCGCACGATCACATCGGTATATTGCTGAAGATCCTCTGGTTCCTGCACCTGGCCCGCGAACTTGCGCTTGATCCGCTCTGCCGACAGCTGGATCGGCGTCAGCGGGTTCTTGATCTCATGCGCGATGCGGCGGGCGACATCGCCCCAGGCGGCCATGCGCTGGGCCGAGACGAGTTCGGTCACGTCGTCGAAGGCAACGACGAAGCCTTCAAGCTTGCCGCTGTTGTTCTGCCTGACACTCATCCGCACCAGCAGGCTTTCAAGCTTGCCCTTGCGGGTCAGCCTGACCTCTTCCTGCACCGCGCTTCCGTCGCTTTCCTGCAACCGCGCGAAAAGCGGCGCGAATTCCGGCACGGCAACGGCCAGCGGCACATCCGTCTGGCCATCCGGCAGGTCCAGAAGCCGTTCCGCCGCGCGGTTCGCGAAATCGATATCGCCGTCGCCGTCAAGCCCGATCACCCCGGCGGTGACATTGCTCAGGACCGAATCGAACAGCCGCCGGCGCCGTTCGGTCTGGCGATGGCTGTCGACGAGCGCCTCGCGCTGGCCCTTGAGCTGGCGTGTCATCTGGTTGAAGAGGCGGCCGAGCATGGCGATCTCGTCATCGCCCTCTTCCTCGGTCACCTGCACATCAAGATCACCGCCGCCAACCCGCTGCGCGGCCCCCGCCAGCCGCCCGACAGGACGCGAAAGCCGCTCGGCGAACCAGAGGCCAAGCCAGATCGCTGCCAGAATCAGGATCAGCGCGAACCCGAGGTAGATCAGGCCGAAGTTCAGCAAGAGCCGCCCGCGTTCATTCTCCAGCTGGTTGTAAAGCTGCACCGTCTCTTGCGTTTCGTCGAGCAGCGACAGAAGCCGTCCGTCCACCTGGCGGCTGACATAGAGATAACGGTCGGGGAAGGCTGCAAGCCGGACCAGGGCGCGAAACTCGTTGTTCGGCCAGTCCGGGATCATCACCACGGAACCACCGGCGGCACTGTCCAGCTGCGCCTTGGTCAGCGGTTCGAAATCAAAGAGATAGGACCGCTCTCCCCGCATCTGCAACTGCCCGGCGCCGTCGATCAGATAGGCCTCCTTCATCCCCCGCTGGATCGCTGCCTGACCTTCCGCGAGCAGCGGGCGCAGCTGGTCCTCGCGCAGAAAGGTCAGCTTTCTCTTGGTATCGTCCAGATACTGCGCAACCGCCTGGGTATCCTGCGCCAGATCCTCGCGCTGTTCGGCCTCGTAGGATTGCGCCGCCTCGAGCGAGGAGCCGACGACCGACCGCACCCGTTCGGAGAACCAGCCCTCAAGGCCGATGTTCACCGACAGCACGGCAAAGACGGCGACGAGAACGGTCGGGATCAGCGCGATCAATGCGAAGACGGCCGAAAGGCGGATGTGCAGCCGCGACCCGGCCGATTTGCTGCGCCGGTCCGAGATCATACGCGAGACCCGCGCCAGAACCAGCGCCGCGACCACCAGCACATAGACCAGATCGGCGAGCAGGATGAGCCGAAGATACGGCGAGCTTGCCCCTTGATCGAACGGCCCCATCGCGAGGAACGTGGCCACCGCAAGAAGCGGGCCAAGCAGCACCAGACCGAGGGTCAGCGCCGTTTGCACCCTGCGCTGCCGCCGCAGCCGGGAAATCCTTGCCCAGATATCGCTGCGCATTGTGCGATCCACGTCTACCGCCCGTATTCAAGGGCTCTGCCCGGCCCACCACATCTTGTAGCGCAAGCGGGTGACACCGTAAAGACACGCTTTATGTTGCGGCTTTACATCAGCTTGCGGCGACGGGTGACGCGGATATCGAGATCGGTGATCTTCTTGCGCAATGTGTTGCGGTTTATTCCCAGCAGATCGGCGCATTTCGCCTGATTGCCCGAGGTTGCGTCCAGCGCGATCTCGATCAGCGGCAGCTCGATTTCGCGCAGGATGCGCTGATAGACCCCGGGCGGAGGAAGCTGGCCGCCGTGAAGGTCGAAATAGCGCTTGAGGTGGCGCGCCACCGAGGCGGAGAGCTTTTCGCCCTCGCCACCGCCTTTCAACGGCTCACTGACCGGCTGGTTGCCCAGAATCTGTTCGACCTCCGCCTTCGTGATCTCCGGCTCGGAAGAGGTGACAAGCAGGCGGCGGATCATGTTTTCAAGCTGGCGCACATTCCCCGGCCAGTTATGGGCGCGGATCACATCGGAGGCGTCTTTCGACAGGCGGCGCACCGACCCGAGCTCCCTCTCCCCCTTCGCCAGAAAGTGCTCCGCCAGCAGCGGGATGTCATCGACCCGTTCGCGCAGAGAGGGAACCTGCAGCGTGACGCCCCCCAGCCGGTAGAAAAGATCAGAGCGGAAAGCGTCGCTCGCCATCCGGCCCGCCAGATCGACCTGGCTGGTCGACATGATGCGCGGCGCATTGTCGCCCAGAAGATCAAGCATGCGCACGACGCGGGCCTGCGTGTCCTCGTCGTAGTCGGCAATCTCGTCAAACACGATGGAACCGCCCCTGGCGCGGGCCATCAGCGCCGAGGGACCGTCGATCCCCTGCAGATCGATCGATTGCGCCACGATGAACGGCAGGGTGCGCCGATCCGAGAAATCGTGGATCGCCCGCGCGATCAGTGACTTGCCGGTCCCCGATTCGCCGGTGATCATCACCGACAGATCGGTGTTCATCACCCGCGCCACCAGTCGGTAAAGCGCCTGCATCCCACCCGTCCGGCCCACCATGGGCAGATCGTCTCCGGTGTCCTTCGGCGGGATCACCGTCTTCGGTGCGCGGCGCTTGAGTTCAAGTGCGCGGGCCGAGCGCTTCATCAGATCGGGCAGATCGAAGGGTTTCGGAAGATAGTCATAGGCCTCGGCCTCGGCCGCCTGAATCGCCGTCATGATCGTGTTCTGCGCCGAGATCACGATCACCGGCAGGCCGGGCCGCATCCGCCCGATCCGGGGCAGAGCGTCAAGGCCGTTGCCATCGGGCATGATGACATCCGAAATCACCAGATCGCCCTTCCCCTCTTCCACCCAGCGCATCAGCGTCATCAGCGAGGAGGTCGCGTGAACCTTGCAGCCCGCGCGGTCAGGGCCTGGGTCAGAACCGTTCGGATCGTGCGGTCGTCATCCGCGACAAGCACCGTGCCGTCCATCAGCGTTTCTCCTTCGATTCAATCTGTTTCTGCTCTTTCGGCGCGGTCGGCAAAGAGACGCGGAACACCGTCCGGCCGGGCACGGAATCGACCGAGATCCATCCCTCATGGTCGGAGATGATCTTCGAGACGAGCGCCAGCCCAAGGCCCGTGCCGTTCTCGCGGCCCGAGACGAAGGGTTCGAAAATCTCGGATGCGATCTCGGGTTTGATGCCGGGCCCGTCGTCGATGATCTCGATCTGCAGCGGAAGGGCCGCGGGCACCCCATCCTTGCGGCGCAGACGCAACGACAGGTCATAGAAGGTGTGCAGGCGGATCGTGCCGCCATTCGCGCAGGCCTCTGAGGCGTTCTTGATCAGGTTGAGAAAGACCTGCATCAGTTGGTCATTGTCGGCGAATGTCGGGGGCAGCGAGGGGTCGTAATCCTCGACGATGGTCATATGCGCGGCAAAACCGACGAGGGCGGATCGGCGGGCGCGGTCCAGTGCATCGTGAATGTTGACGGGGCGGCGGTCGGGCGGACGGATGTTGCCGAACTGCTCCACCTGTTCCAGCAGCTTCACGATGCGCCGGGTTTCCTCGACGATGAGATCCGTCATCTCCTGATCATCAGGCGAAAGCCCCATCGACAGAAGCTGCGCCGCGCCCGCGATCCCGGCGAGCGGGTTCTTGATCTCATGCGCCAGCATCTCGGCCATGCCGATCGCCGACCGCGCGGCGGATTTCACCCCCATCGACCGCCCCATCCTGTCGGCAATCTCGCGCGGGGAGAGGATCAGCATGATGATGTCAGGGGCGTCCTGCATCGGGGCCAGATGGACAGTGCATTGCTGCGGCGGCCGCTCGCCCGTGGTGACATCGACATCGTTGATGTGAAGCGGCGACTGGTTGGATCGGGCGCGGGCAAGGGCTTCGTCCATCGGGGCGTCGATGGCAAGGCGGTCGAAGGCTGGCTGGCCAATCAGCGATCTGGCCGACAGATTGAAGAAATCCTCGGCGGCGGGATTTGCCTCCAGGATAAGCCCGTCGGCGCCGATCATCAGCGCAGGCAGGGGCAATGACGCCCAGACCACACCGGGCAGCGGGGGCTGGGGATGCAGGGCCATCACGCGGCAAGCTCCAGATCGGCAAAGCAGTCGCGGATCAGACGCGACACCTCGCCGGGATCGGTCGAGGTGAGGATCGGCTCGCGCGCATGGTCAAGACCGGCCTCCTCCAGATACCAGCCAAGGTGTTTGCGGGCCATCCGGAGGCCCAGATCGCGGCCATAAAAGCGCAGCATGTCATCGTAGTGGTGGAGGATCATCTCGGCCCGGGCGAGGCCATCGGGAACATCGGGCGCGGGTGCGGCAAAAAGCACATGCGCGACTTCGGCCAACCGCCAGGGCGCGCCCTGCGCGCCCCGCCCGATCATCACGCCATCGGCCCCCGAAAGACGCTGCGCCGCCCGCGCGGAAGCCGGATCGGTGATGTCGCCATTGGCGATGACGGGGATCGTCACCGCCTCTTTCACGGTGCGGATCGCGGCCCAGTCGGCCTGCCCCTTGTAGAACTGACAGCGCGTGCGGCCGTGGATCGTGATCATCGCGATGCCCGAGGCTTCGGCGCGGCGGGCAAGCTCTGGCGCGTTCAGGGCGGCGTCATCCCAGCCAAGCCGGGTCTTGAGCGTGACCGGAACGCGGACCGCACCGACGACCGCATCGATGAGGCCGATCGCCAGATCCAGATCGCGCAGGAGCGCCGATCCGCAGAGACCGGTGGTCACCCGTTTCGACGGACAGCCCATGTTGATGTCGATCACCCGCGCGCCTTCGCCCTCGACATAGCGGGCGGCCTCGGCCATCCAGTAGGGCTCGCGCCCCGCAAGCTGGACGGAGGTCGCCTGTTCCTCCAGCCCAAGCTCTGCCCGGGCCCGCGCTTCGGGCCGGGCGCGCACGACGTCTTCGCTGGCCACCATCTCGCTGACCACGAGCCCGGCGCCGAACCGTGCGACAAGCCGCCGGAATGGCAGATCGGTGATCCCGGCCAGCGGGGCTAGCAGCACCGGAGGAGTGATCGCGATGGAGCCGAGCGTGAAGGACAAATGCCTGATCCTCGTGCAGTTATCGCGATACCTAGCGGCTTGACGCCAAAGGTCCAAGGATTGGCAGGCTCTAAATCGTCTGAAAAAAGTGCGATGCCTGTTTTTTGTGCATTTACGCGGCAGCGTCATGCGGATTGCCTTGCGCCAGCGGCTGACCTAGACAGGGCGGCAAAGGCGAGGAGAGCCTGGATGACCACAGCCGCGATCATCGTTGCCGCAGGCCGCGGCAGCCGTGCGGGGGGAGAGATTCCCAAGCAATGGCAAAGCCTTGCGGGAAAACCGGTGCTCTGGCACACGATCGCGGCCTTTCGCGGCATGACCATCGTGCTGGCCATCCACCCTGACGACCGTGCCCGCGCCGAGGCCCTG
>JAAURK010000390.1 GCA_012032275.1 Tabrizicola sp. | reverse complement strand
GCGGCGGACACATTGGGGGCGGTCATGCGCGCGCCTCCAGCCCGATCACGCGGTGGCGCAGCATCTCGGACAGCCGGTCGATCACGGTAACGGTCACAAGGATGATGACGAAAAGGGCCGAAAGGTCGGTGTATTCCTGATAGGACATGGCGGTGCGGAACTCTTGCCCGAGGCCGCCTGCACCGACATAGCCGATGATCGACGATGCGCGCACGTTGATCTCGAAGCGCAGCAGCGTGTAGCTGAGCACGTTCGGCAAAACCTGCGGCACGGCGCCATAGCGGATCATGTCGGACCACGAGCCCCCTGCGGCCTTGACCCCGTCAAGGGGGCGCATGTCGATGTTTTCATTGGCCTCGGAGTAGAGTTTGCCCAATGCGCCCGCAGTATGCAGCCCGATGGCCAGCACTCCGGCCATCGGCCCGATGCCGAAGCAGAAGACGAAGATCAGCGCGAACACGAGTTCGGGCACGGTGCGGGCGATTTCCAGATAGCGGCGCGACAGCCAGAGGATCCACCGGTTCGGCGCCAGATTTCGGGACGCAGGAAAAGACAGGATGAACCCGCCGATCACGCCCAGAACCGTGGCCATGAAGGCGATCAGGATGGTTTCCAGCAGCAGGACAGCCCAGATCTGCCAACGCGCGAACCAGGTCGCGATGTCGCCGCCCAGGGTGGCCCAGCCAAGGTCCGGGATGGTCTTCGCGATGTATTCCCCCAGCCTTGGCAGACCGGCACCGATCACCCAGCGTTCGGCGCGGCTGCCGTCGGCGAGGGTGACTTGCGTGATCTTGAAGAAATTCGACGCCTCGGCCGTCAGCAGGAACAGAACCGCCAGCACCACAGACACGGCTGCAAATACGCGCCGCGCCCGCCTGCGATGCCGGGCGAAATCCTGTTCGAAAGCCATGACCGCTGCGGACATTCAGAAGACCCCAATGAGCGCGGGCGGACCAGGGGCCCGCCCGGTTCGGTTTCACGCCGGGGATCAGCTCTTGCGGTTGGTCTTGAACCAGTCTCGCATGTCGACGATCCACTGATAGCGCGCGTGGTCGACCTCGACATATCCTTTGGCGGTGGAATCCTCGGCGCCGCTCATTTCGGTGAACGCCGCCGGATCGGCAGTCGGTACGTTCATCACGGCGGCCTTCATCTCGTCGATCAGGCCCTGCGGCAGGTTCGCCCGCGCGGTGAACGGGCCGGAGGTGATTTCCGGGCTGGTCCAGATCACGCAGACCTCGCCTTCCTTGATCATCCCCTTGGTTTCCATCCGCTGCGGGATGCCGTTCTTCTCGTTGTTGATATAGGTTGCGGCCGCGTCGAACTGGCCGTTCACAACGCCCGCCACGCCCGCTTCGTGGCTGCCCGAAAACGGGATGGCGCTGAAGAATTCCTCCGGCACGTAGCCTTGTTGGACGAGGTTGTAATAAGGCACGTTGTAGCCCGAGGTGCTGTCGGGGTCGGCAAAGGCCAGGGTCTTGCCCTTCAGGTCGTCGACCGACGAGAGCCCCGAATCGCAGCGCACGACGATCACGCCATAGTAGCCGGTCGAGTCGTCCTCCTGGATCGACGTCAGCAGCGGGATGACGCCGCCGTCCGTTTCGGTCCAGGCTGCGGCATAGGCGGACGAGCCAAGGAAGGAGAACTCGATCTGACCTGCGGCCAGCGCCTGGATCACGCCGTCATAGTTCCCTGCGGTGAAGATCTCGACCTCCACCCCGAGCGTCTTTTCCAGATATTCCTGGAACGGAGTATACCGCGCGATCCGGTCGGATTCGTTTTCGCCCGACAGGATGCCGAAGCGGACGATGCGGTAGTCGCCCTTCCAGTCCTGAGCGATGGCTGGAACGGCCGTCAGGGCAACAAGGGCGGTGGTGACAAGAAGGCGCATGTGAGGGCTCCATCGTTGGGGGTGAAGGGGTCAGGCGGTTTCCCGGAGGCGAGGCGGGCGGGCCCGGGTCGAGGTGACTGCCTCGTCGAACCCGGTCAGGCCGTCGGTGCCATAGATGTCGCGCACGACGTCGTTGGTCAGCTGGCGAGGCGTGCCGTCAAAGAAGGCGCGGCCGTCGCGCATGGCGATGATGCGGCTGCAATAGGTGCGCGCGGTATCAAGCGTGTGCAGATTGACCAGCACGGTGATGCCGTCATCCCGGTTGATGCTGCGCAAGGCTTCCATCACCCGGGTGGCATTGCCGGGATCGAGGCTGGCGATGGGTTCATCGGCGAGCATGATGCGCGGGCTCTGCACCAGCGCGCGGGCAATCGCCACGCGCTGCTGCTGGCCGCCCGACAGGGTGCCAGCCCGCTGCAACGCCTGTGGCGCAAGCTCCAGCCGGTCCAGTGCGCGAATGGCCATGGTGCGCTCGGCATCGGTGAAGCGCATTGCCATCGAGGCGAGAAAGCCGTGATCGGCGAGGCGGCCCACCAGCACGTTTGTCAGAACGTCCAGCCGCTCCACCAGATTGAACTGCTGAAAGATCATCGCGCAGTCACGCCGCCAGTGCCGCAACTCACGCCCGCGAAGTGCCGTGACATCGGTATCGCCAAACGTGATGCGGCCTGCCGTCGGGTCGATGAGCCGGTTGATCAGCCGCAGCAGCGTCGATTTGCCTGCACCGGACCTCCCGATCACGCCGACGAATTCGCCGGGGCGGATGTCCAGTGTGACAGCGTCAACGGCACGGGTGGTGCCAAAGGTGCGGCCAAGTCCGGACAGGGAGAGAACAGGACGATCCATGTCCGGGTCTTGCCATCAGCGCGCAACGAACCAACGTCATCCGAATGAATTCTTGGAGTCCAATTCTTGACGTTCCTGTGACAGCGGCTCCGGCCCTGCTTTGATTTCAGTGTGTTGGCCCGCGCGCCGCGTTTTCGCAGCCCCCGCCGCCGGAACGCGCGGCAGCCGGGCGCAGCACCCACGCGGTGTCGCGTTTGGTTCCCGACTTCAATTGAAGCGGTTAGCTGAAACCTGAGCGGTCGGGTTGGAGCTTGGCATTTCAGCAAAGGCTCGGCGGAAGGGCAGGGGGCTTACAGGCCTGCGGCCTTGGTCA
>JAAURK010000075.1 GCA_012032275.1 Tabrizicola sp. | reverse complement strand
TTGCAGGGTTGAACGCCTCGACCGCGGTGGCGGCAGGGTCGAACACGGCGCGGTAAAGAAAGAACCCGCCGATCAGCAGTGCCGCAACCACAAGCCCGCGCAGCCGCCCGCGTGGAAGCCGGTTGTAGGCGAAGATCGCCGCCGCAATCGTGGCAGCCCCCGTCAGAAGCCCCATGAGGACGCCCGCTCCGCCCGCGGCCCAGCCTTCGGCCACCGGCCGGGCCGAGACCAGCACCACCGCCAGACCGCCAAGGGCCGTGAACCCCATGACGCCAGTCGAGAACAGGCCCGCATAGCCCCATTGCATGTTCACGCCCAGCGCCGCGATCGTGGCCAGCAGAGCCGCGTTCAGGATAGAGAAGGCGAGGTTCCAGCTTTGGAAAAAGCCGGTCGCGATATATAGCAGCGCGACAATGCCGAACAGCAGCAGGTTCCGCCCGTTCATAGCGATTTCCCCTTGAAAAGGCCGGTGGGCATGAAGAGCAGCACGATGATCAGGATGGTGAAGCTGACGGCGAATTTGTAATCGGTCGACAGCAATTGCAGCAGGGTGTCGGGTGCCATGCTTTCGGGCAGCAGATAGGTCGCAATCTTCTTCCAGGCATTGGTCACCATCACCTCCGAAAAGGCGATGACAAAGCCGCCCGCAATCGCCCCGAGCGGATTTCCAAGCCCGCCGACGATGGCAGCAGCGAAGATCGGCAGAAGAAGCTGGAAATACGTGAACGGCTTGAATGACTTGTCCAGCCCGTAGAGGGCACCCGCAATGGTGGCGAGGCCTGCGGCGATGATCCAGGTGATCGCAACGACACGGTCGGGATTGATCCCCGACAACAGCGCCAGATCCTCGTTGTCGGAAAATGCCCGCATTGATTTACCGGTTCGCGTCTTTTGCAGGAACCAGAACAGAAGGCCCACCACCGCCACCGCCGTCACCACGGTCACCGCCTGCGTCGTGCGGATCGCCAGCGGTTCGGCAAGCTCCGTTGCGGCCTTGAAGGCCTGCGGGTTCAGAAGGAACCGCTCGCCGTCCGCGAAGTTCTGCTCGTCAACGCCGATGATGAGCCGGACGATCCCGTTCATGACGAACATCACCCCAAGCGAGACGATGACGACGATGGTGGGCGCGGCCTTCCTGCGCCGGTAGAACCGGTAGACGACGCGATCGGTGACCAGAACCAGCGCGGCGGTCGCGGCAATCGCGAAAGGCAGGGCAAGCAATGCCGTCGGAAGCGGGCCGAATCCGAGGCCCATCGACTTGAACCACCAGGTCAGCAGGATCGTCACCATCGCGCCGAATGCCATGGTGTCACCATGCGCGAAGTTGGAAAAGCGCAGGATCCCGTAGATCAGGGTGACGCCCAGCGCACCAAGGGCGATCTGCGCGCCATAGGCAAGGCCGGGAATGAACACGAAGTTCAGGAAGGCGACCAGGGCGTTCAGAACATCCATCGGTTTCAGATCTCTTTCCTAAGTCCGATCAATTGGTAAATTGCGGTGTGCAGCGTCCGGAGAAATATTCCTCATAGAACGATCCTTCCCCCGTTCCGGTGATGTCCAAACCGGCCTCACCGGTTTCTGGCCGGAACCAGAAGGCGCCATGAGCCCGGTCTCGCCGACGATGTAGTAGACCCGCATCACCTCGGAATCCCCGGAAGACCCGAGATTGAAGCTCCGCTCGCGATCCTCGGTCCCTTCCAGCCCGCGGGCAACGCCGCGCGTCACCAGATCGAACGACTCGCCTTCAGTTCTGAACCGGACTTCTGCCGTCGCCCCCGCCGGGCAGGCAGTGCTGCCGTCGCGTTGCAGATCGCAAGCGGTCAGGGTGAAGGTGCAGCTTTGGTTGAGAAGCTGCTGGGCGGAAGCGGGGCTCGAAGCGATGGCCAGCAGCACGAGTGAAGTCCTGAACATCGTCATCCTCCAAGAAAGGACCGGCGCACTTCCGCGTCGGCAAGAAGGGCCTTGCCGGTGTCGGTGAACCGGTTGGCACCCTGCACCAGCACATAACCCTTGTCAGCGATATCAAGCGCCTGCCGGGCATTCTGTTCGACCATCAGGATCGAGATGCCGGTGCGCGCCACTTCGATGATCCGGTCAAAAAGTTCGTCCATCACGATCGGGCTGACGCCGGCTGTGGGTTCGTCCAGCATCAGCACCTTGGGCTGGGTCATCAAGGCGCGGCCAACGGCCACCTGTTGACGTTGCCCCCCCGACAATTCCCCCGCCGCCTGACGCCGTTTGGCTTTCAGGATCGGAAACAGGTGATAGACCTGCTCCAGCGTGGCGCCGATATCGTCGCGGCGCAGGAATGCCCCCATCTCCAGATTTTCCTCGACGGTCATCGAGGTGAAGATGTTCTGGGTCTGCGGCACGAAGGCCATGCCTTTGGCGACCCGGGCCTGGGGCGTGAGGCCGGTGATATCCTCGCCATCCAGCCGGACATGGCCCGAGCGCAGGTTCAGCATGCCGAAGACGGCCTTCATCGCGGTAGATTTCCCCGCACCGTTCGGGCCGACGATCACGGCGATCTCGCCCTTCTCGACCGCGATGGTGCAGCCATGCAGGATATCGACCGGACCATAGCCGCCGGTCATCTGATCGCCGATGAGAAAAGGTGCGGTCATCCAGGCCTGTCCAGTTTCAGGGCCGCGCAAAGGCGTTCATGAGCGTCGCGGTGAGTGTTGTCGAAGGTCTCGGCGCTGGCCGAGGTCGTTACCGCAAGGGCCAGCCCGTCGCCGACTTGGCCGGTCATCGCCACAACGGTCGGGTGGTCCACATGCCGGGGCAGCCAGGCAGAGCGGGCGGCAAGGCGACCGTCGATCTCGACAAATGCCGTGTCGAGCACAACGGCCCGCGCGCTGATCGGGGCATGGGACTGCTGCCAGTTGGCCCAGACCTCGGCTTCGGCATCAAGGCCGGTTTTCAGCGTGACGGTCCCTGTGATCCCCTCTTCCGACGTGAAGATGGCCGTCCCGCCCTCCACCGATTGCAGCGTCCAGCCCTGCGCGTCGCAAAGCATCAGGCCGGGCATCACCGGTTCGCAGACGGTTGCACCAAGGCGAAGGGGAAACAGCACGAGACAGGCAAGAAGAGTGGCACGGCGGGTCAGTCGCATCGGTCGGCTCCCTTTCATCGGCCGCCGCGGGAATCGCGACCGGCATCCAGGGGTGTGACGCCGGAGCCGGTGGCCATCCTTGGCCGGGGTAGGGTAACCCAGAGGGGCGCGCGCCTTGATCACGCCGCGCCTTCCTTCATCTTGTTCTTCAGGCCGGTGCCAAGATAGGCCTCGATCACCCGTTCGTTGTTCCTGACCTCGTCCACCGTGCCTTCGGCCAGAACCTTGCCCTCGGCCATGCAGATCACCGGATCGCAAAGGCGGGCGATGAAATCCATGTCATGTTCGATGACGCAGAACGTATAGCCTCGTTCCTTGTTCAGCCGGATGATCGCATCGCCGATCGTGTTCAGAAGCGTGCGGTTCACGCCCGCTCCGACCTCGTCCAGAAAGACGATCTTGGCATCGACCATCATCGTCCGGCCCAGTTCCAGCAGCTTTTTCTGCCCGCCCGAGATATTGGCGGCCTTCTGATCGGCCAGATGGCTGATGGTCAGAAACTCCAGCACCTCATCGGCCTTTTCGCGCAGGCGGCGCTCTTCCTCGGCGACGATGCCGCGCCGGAACCAGGTGTTCCAGAGCACCTCTCCCGCCTGATTGGGCGGCACCATCATCAGGTTCTCGCGCACGGTCATCGAGCCGAATTCATGCGCGATCTGAAAGGTACGCAGCAACCCCTTGTGAAAAAGGGTGTGCGGCGCAAGACCGGTGATGTCTTCGCCATCCATCAGGACGCGCCCGCTGGTCGGCGGCAACCGGCCCGCGATCACGTTGAAAAGCGTTGTCTTGCCTGCCCCGTTCGGCCCGATCAGCCCGGTTATCGATCCGGTTCTGATCCGGATCGAGGCGCCATCAACGGCGTGAAATCCACCGAAATGCCGGTGCAGGTCTTCGACGACGATCATTCGTTTCCCCGCGTTCCGCCTCATTCCCTGACAGGACCGTCAGGCCGGGCGGTTTTCTTGTGGGTGCGGCCCGGGATGGAGCCCGGGCCGCATCGTGGCCTTGTGGATCCTGCCGCGCTTAGCGGAAGGTGACGGTTTCGTACTTGCCGCCCTTCACCTCGAACTGACGATACCGCCCGGCGCTTTCGCCCGGCCCGATCAGTTCGACGCCGGAGGCGCCGTCATAGTCGATGTCGGTGCCCGCCGCCAAAAGCTCCAGCGCCTTGCCGATCTCGCCGGGAAGGATCTTCTCGCCCGGAGCGTTCGCGACTTCCAGGATCTTCTCCTTGTAGACTTTGGGATCGGTGGACCCCGAAGCCTGCATCGCCAGCATGATCAGCGCCGCCGCATCGTAGGATTCCATCGAATAGGGCGAGGTCGCATCGAAGGGGGTGGGGCAGTCTTGCCCATTTCGGTCAGGATCGCGGCGCCGGCCGAATCCGACTGCGCCACCTGGCCGTAGGAACCGTCAAGTGCCGGGCCGATGGATGCGGGAAGGTTGTCGCCCACCATGCCACCGGGAAGACCGAAGGTCGAGAAGGCACCGGAATCGAGCGAGGCCTGGATGATGCCCTTGCCGCCCTGATCAAGATAGCCCGCAACCACCAGAAGATCGCCCCCGGCAGAGGCAAGGGCCGCGACTTCCGCAGAATAATCGGCCTTGCCGTCTTCATGCGCCGCGTTGATCGTGATCGTGCCGCCCTTCGCGATGAACGCGGTCGAGATGGCTTCGGCCAGACCCTTGCCGTAGTCGTTGTTGGTGTAGGTCAGCGCGATCGACTTCACGCCTTTCTCCACGAGGATATCGGCCATGATCTCACCCTCGCGCGCATCCGAGGGTGCGGTCCGGAAGAACAGGCCGTCATCCTCTGCCGTCGTCAGTGCCGGTGAGGTCGCAGAGGGCGAAATCATCACCATTCCGTTCGGACGGGCCACGTTCTGCAGCACCGCGCCGGTGATCCCGGAACAGTCGCCGCCGATCATGCCCTTGATGCCTTCCGCCGTGATCAGGCGTTCGGCGGCCGCGGTGCCTGCTGCGGTGTCGATGGCGCAGGTGCTGTCGGCGCGGGCGCTGACGACGGTCGAGCCGTCCATGAACTTGCCCGAGTCCGACGCCTCTTTCATCGCCAGTTCGGCCGCCGCAGCCATATGACCGGTCAGCGATTCAATCGGCCCGGTGAAGCCGATGAAGATGCCGAGCTTTACTTCTTCAGCCTGGGCAGCGCCAGCGAGCAGAGCGGTCGCAGCGGTTGCCAGAAGCAGCTTTTTCATTTGTCTCTCCCATGTTGGATCGAAATCCTGCCGATGAACCTAGAGACGTCGATCTCAAAAGAAAAGCGTCAATAGTAGGGACAATCCCGCAGTCTTTGCCGGTTTGTTGCCCTCACAAAGGAGAGAGCGCGGACTGCCATGGCTGGCCTTTCCGCATTCCTGGTCTACCCTTGCAAAAAGCCATGAGAGAAAGGGAAAATCCCATGATCGTCAGAAGATCGCTGGCGGCGCTGCCGTTCCTGCTGCGCTGTGGCGCGGCCCTGGCCGAAAGCGAGATCGAGACCGGCGCGGGGATGATGGTGCTGGAGCCCGTGGCCAGCGGGCTGTCCGAACCCTGGGCAATCGGATTTCTGCCCGACGGGGCATTCCTCGTGACCGAACGCGAGGGGAGGCTCAAGCTTTTCGCGGGCCCGGGGAGGAGCCGACAGAGGTAGCCGGTCTGCCGCAGGTCTATGCCGAAGGGCAGGGCGGTCTTCTCGATGTGATGATCCCCCGCGATTTCGCCGCGACCCGCGAGGTCTGGCTCAGCTTTTCCCAGCCGCAAGGGGGCGGTGCGGGCACAGCCATCGGGCGCGGCGTGTTGTCGGCGGATGGGACCAGCCTTGACGGGTTCGAAACGCTGTTTGCCGCGCCGGAAGGCGCCGGCGGCGGGCGGCACTTCGGGTCGCGCATCGTGGAGGCTCCGGACGGCACGATCTTCCTGACGATAGGCGACCGGGGAACCGGCCCGGGCGGCATGCAGGCGCAGGATGTGACCCGCCCCGAAGGCAAGATCATTCACCTCAACCGCGACGGGACCGCGGCAACCGAACTTCCCGGTGCGCTGCCGGGGGTCTACAGCTATGGGCACCGCAATCCGCAAGGTGCCACGCTGGACCTTGAGGGCAACCTCTGGGCCGTGGAACATGGCGCGCAGGGCGGGGACGAGCTTAACCGCATCACCGAAGGCGCGAATTACGGCTGGCCCGTGATCAGCTACGGGATCAACTACAATGGCGACCGGATCGGCGAGGGTCAGGCGAAGGACGGCATGGAGCAGCCGGTGTTCTACTGGGATCCCTCGATCGCGCCGTCAGGGCTGATGATCTACTCCGGTGCCCTTGTTCCCACATGGGCGGGCGATGTGTTCACGGGGAGCCTGAACACCGATTTCCTGTCTCGCCTCGATCCGGATGCCGGTTATGCCGAAGAGCGTATTGCCGCCGCGGAAACCGGGCGGGTGCGCGATGTGGTGGAGGCCCCGGACGGGTCGATCTGGTTTCTATCCGTCTTCAACGAGACCGCCTACCGGATGGCGCCCCGCCCCTAGTCAACCGCAATGTCGAGCGCCACCTGCGCCGGATCGGTGGCATGGCGGAAGTGCCACCATTCGGCGGCATAGCTGGCGAAACCGGCGTCCTGCATGGCCTGCCGCAACCTCTCGCGGTTCCGCCTTGCGGGTTCGGGGACGGCGGCATCGAGGGCGGAAAGAGGCGAAAAGCAATCAAAGCTGGTGCCGAGATTGAGGGAGGAATCCATCGGACGCTCCGCCACCGGCCCGTCGCAGCGCTGGCCAGGAACGTGCTGCGGATAAAGCATCGGATCGCCGATCCGCCGCAACCCGACATCGACCGTCGCCCCGAACCTGTGCGACGACCGCGCGGCGATATATCCGCCGCCGATCAGGCGATTGCGGTCGATGCCCGGCAGAAAAACCTCGTCCACCACGCCCGCCTTGCCCGATCCGGCCCAGGCGAGAAAGTGGTCGACCGCGCGCTGCGGCCGGTAGCAATCAAAGAGGATCAGCCCGTAGCCATCTGCATTCAAAGACTCTTCCGCAGCGATGAGAGCGGCCGCCGTCGCTTCGGTGACGATACATTCCGCAGCCTCATATCCCGGAACCACGCCGCCGGTGAAGTTGAACTCGCGGGCATAGCGGATATCGGTCGCGATCCAGGGTGCGACCTCGGACATCCGGAGAAGTCCTTGTGGAAGCTGGTCCGCGCCCGCAAGGCAGGGCGCAAGTGCTGCGGCCAGCACCGCAAGCGGCTTCATTCACGCTCGATCCCGCCGCTGGAAATCCAGCCCTGACGGCCATCGATCTCGATCAGGCACCAGTCCTTGGAACCGGCGCCGGACTGAGGCGGGGCGCATTCCAGAACCTTGATGCCGCCCAGGCCGGAGGCAAGCTGGAACAGCACGGGATAGTCGGTTCCGCGCCCGTCACGCACATTCATGTATCCGCCCGACACGTCACGCTTGATCCGCCAGGTCGCGACGGGCGGCGAAAACGAGGGCACGGTGATCGATATCGACGAGGAGGGCGCCTTGACCTTGTCCAGTTCTTCCGCCCGCTCCAGCGCCGCGCGAGAGAAGAGCGCGCAGGCGGAATGGGTTTCGGCGAAAGACCGGAAGAGCGCCGCATCGCCGAATTTCTCGATATTCGCCCAATCCCGCGCGGCAGCGGTACATGCGTCGTCGTCTGCCGCAATCGGTGGCGGGGTTCCAAGCGGGGCCGCCCCCCGCAACGTGGCATCGGTGAGGATGAAATCGCCTGTCAGCTCATCGTAATAGGCGGGCCGCTGCTTGTGGTTCACCCGTGCCGCCAGCGCCTCGACGTCGCCGCGCACGGCGCGCGCGATCTCCTGAAAGGGCCGGTCGGCCTCACGCAACAGCGGCAGGAGCGTGCGGGTAAAGACCGAATTGGGGTTGTCATCGCCCGCCCCCATGCTGTCGATTGCCGACTGCCCGGTTCCGGCAGAGAAAAGAATGAAGGCGCCTTCCGGTGCCGTCACCGCCGCAAGCCCCCGGTTGCCGCCGGCCGACCGC
Organism: Tabrizicola sp.; assembly: GCA_012032275.1. Classification (GTDB taxonomy): domain Bacteria; phylum Pseudomonadota; class Alphaproteobacteria; order Rhodobacterales; family Rhodobacteraceae; genus JAAURK01. The sequence goes on along the minus strand of JAAURK010000075.1, from coordinate 6,282 downwards.
GTTCCCGTCTTTGGAAAGGGGTTGTCGCGGCAGGCATCAAGGATCAGCACGGTGACCCGCGCCCCGCGCGACTGAAGCGTTTCCAGAACCTGATCCACGGCAAGGCTTTCGGCGGCCAGAAAGGCCTCGTCTCCGGGGGCCGCGGCGGGGGCGTCGGTCGGTAGAAGATAGTTCCTCCCCGAAAGTTCGACCCCATGTCCGGCGAAATAGAACATGACCTCGCTTTCCGGTCCGGTGCGGATTGCGAGATCGGAGAGGGCCCGCGTCATCATCCGCCGGTCCGCATCCTTGAGGAGCGCCACCTCGAACCCGATTTCGGTCAGGGTCTGCGCGACCGCGTCGGCGTCATTGCCCGCCTTTTGCAGCCGCGGCAGGTTGGCATAGGCATCGCTGCCGATCACAAGGGCCACCCGTTCGGCCGTGGCCATGCCGGGAACCAGCAAGGCGAGCGCAAGCCCGGCAACCGAAAGCAGGTTCAACACAAAGCTCTTCATCCGTGCGCCTTGATGAATACTGACCATCGCTAGCACGCGGTGCGGCTTTCGGGCAAGCGTGGATTAGCCTTTGTTTTCAGATGGAAAGACGATTTGGCAGTCCGGCGCCGCCTTGTGTGCCACGTTCACGATAAGGTGTCGTGTTGTAATGCGACCGGTAGCATTTCGAAAAGTGCGACGGGCTGGCAAAACCGCAGGCAAGCGCCACGTTGATCACGCTCATATCCGTCTGCATCAGCAGGTTCCGCGCCTTTTGCAGCCGCAGTTCCATGTAGTAGCGCTTTGGCGAGCGGTTGAGATAGCGGCGGAACAGCCGTTCCAGCTGTCGGGTCGACATCGCAACCTCTTCGGCCAGATCGGCGGGCGAGATCGGATCCTCGATATTGCCCTCCATCATCTGGATGACCTGGCTGAGCTTGGGATGACGCACCCCTATCCGCGTCGGGATCGAGAGGCGCTGGGTATCCTGGTCGGTGCGGATGGTGGAATAGATCATCAGATCGGCCACGTTGTTGGCCAGATCCTCCCCGTGGTCGGAGGCGATGATCCGCAGCATCAGGTCGATGGACGAGATCCCGCCGGCCGTGGACCAGCGATTGCCATCCATCACGAAGACCGATTTCGTCAGCTTCACTTCCTCGAATTCCTCGGCGAAGCCATCCTGGTTTTCCCAGTGGATCGTCGCCTTTCGGCCATCCAGAAGCCCGGCCTTGGCCAAAGCATGGGCGCCCGTGCACAGCCCGCCGATGGTCACGCCCCTGCGTGCCTCGCGGCGAAGCCAGCTGACCACGCCCTTGGTCGTCGTCTTCTGGATGTCCATCCCGCCGCAGACAAGTATCGTGTCGTCGCGTTCCACATCCTCCAGCCCGAAATCCACGCGGAAGGTCGCGCCGTTCGAACAGGTGATTTCGGTTCCGCCTTCGCCGCACAAGGCCCAGGTATAGACCTTTTCTCCCATCACGTGATTGGCCAGCCGCAGGGGTTCGATCGCCCCGGCGAAATTGATCATCGTGAACCTGTCAAGCAGCAGGAAGACGAACCGCCGCGCGGTTGCGGCCTTCGCGGTCTGGGTCGCTTTGCGAGGGGGCATGGTCATGTCAGCGACGTCTCATGTCGTTTGCGCGCTACCGAAGCCGAAATCGCGCGCAACCGCAAGGGCTGAAACGGTCAATCGCCCTTTGCAATGCCTGGCGCGGCGGCGTATAGGGCTGCCGGTGTGATTTCGACCGGAGACGACCGATGACCAAAGCATGGACCAAGTCGGATTGGCGCGCCAAACCGCGGGTACAGATGCCCGATTATCCGGATGCCGACATGCTGAAGGCAGTCGAGGCGCAATTGGCAAAATACCCGCCTCTGGTTTTCGCGGGCGAGGCGCGGCGCCTGAAAAAGCAGCTGGCTCTGGCCTCTGAAGGCAAGGCATTCCTGCTGCAGGGCGGCGACTGCGCGGAAAGCTTCGCGGAATTCTCGGCCGACAACATCCGCGATACGTTCCGCGTCATGCTGCAGATGGCCGTGGTGCTGACCTATGGGGCCAAGGTGCCGGTGATCAAGGTCGGCAGGATGGCCGGCCAGTTCGCCAAGCCGCGCTCGGCCCCGACGGAAGTGATCGGTGGCGTGGAATATCCCTCCTACCGCGGCGATATCATCAACGGGTTCGAGACCACGGTCGAGGCGCGCCGCCCCGATCCGCAGCGGATGCTGCAGGCCTATACCCAGGCGGCGGCCAGCCTCAACCTGCTGCGCGCCTTCTCGACCGGCGGTTTCGCCGATATCCACCGGGTGCATTCCTGGACCCTTGGTTTTGCAGAGCATGACAAGGCCGAGCGCTATCGCGAGCTGTCGAACCGGATCTCGGATGCGCTTGATTTCATGAACGCGGCAGGGGTGAACGGCGAGACGTCGCACAGCCTGTCGGCGGTGGATTTCTACACCAGCCACGAGGCGCTGCTTCTGGAATACGAAGAGGCGCTCTGCCGCGTCGATTCCATCACCGGGCAGAATGTGGCCGGGTCGGGCCACATGATCTGGATCGGCGACCGGACACGGCAACCCGATGGCGCGCATGTCGAATTCGCCCGTGGAGTGCTGAACCCCATCGGGCTGAAATGCGGCCCGACGACGACGGCGGAGGATCTGAAGATCCTCATGGCCAAGCTCAACCCCGAGAACGAGGCAGGTCGGCTGACCCTGATCGCCAGGTTTGGCGCGGGCAAGGTGGGCGACCATCTGCCGCGCCTGATCAAGGCGGTCCGCGAGGAAGGTGCGAAGGTGGTCTGGTCCTGCGATCCGATGCACGGAAACACGATCAAGTCATCCTCCGGCTACAAGACCCGGCCGTTCGACAGCGTCCTGCGTGAGGTGCGCGAGTTCTTCGGCATCCACAAGGCCGAGGGCACGGTGCCGGGGGGCGTCCATTTCGAGATGACGGGCAAGGATGTGACCGAATGCACCGGGGGCCTGCGCGCGGTCACGGATGAGGATCTGTCCGACCGCTATCACACCGCCTGCGATCCGCGGCTGAACGCGTCGCAATCGCTGGAGCTTGCGTTCCTGGTGGCCGAAGAGCTTTCGGCACAGCGCGAAGCGGCCAGAAGGGTGGCGTTCTGACAAATCCCCTGCGCGGGCCGGGCCTCAGCGATCCGCGCTGTGAACCAGCCGCAGGTGGGCCCGTGATCTGGCAGGCAGAGGCGCGGGTGCCGCTTCGGCGAATGCCTGTTGCGGGGCGGGCTCCGCGGCGGGCACCGGCAGGATCAGCCGCTCCTCCCTTGTGCGCAGGATGGTGAACCTGTCCCGCGCGCGGCGGAGATCGCCGCCAAAGCTGATGCAGCCGATCATCAGCATCGTCGCGCCGCGGTCGTCCTTCAGGGGCAGCATGAGCAGCGTTGCCTCAACCGGCTGGTGCTTCTGGCGCTCGGGCCGGATCTGGAGTTCGATCGCGGACGGGCCCGCAAAGACCTGTTCCAGCAGCGTGGCCAGACGCAGCCGCGCGCCCGGCGGGAAGAGGCAGGACAGCGGCAGACCGCGCGCATCAACTCCCGCGAATTCGTTCACTGCCGAACCGGCAATGCGGATCTGGGCCAGCCCGGCGCCGATCCGTTCTGCCACGAAGACCCGCTCCAGCATCGGCCCGATCCGCTGCGGATCGATGTCACGCCGCGCGGGAATGCCACCGTCATGGCGCAGGCTCTCCCAATAGGCCCGCAGTTCGGCCGCTTCCCGCTGGGGCCCGGCGCAACCCTGCGCCGCTTGCCGACCATTGCGGGAGCCGAGAAGAAACGAAAGATCCATAGCGCCCTCATGACACAATCCGAGACTGGTTCCTGCCGCCAGGTGGGGCGCTTTCCCCGGCTTCACCGGGTTTCGCGGTCGACTGGCAACGATCATCACCGCCAACTTACAGCCGATCGGGAAGATTCGGCTGAAAATCTAATCAAATGGTAAACATCGGGCTGGCGCTGAAGCCGGTCTGGCGTTCATTCTTGGCCAAACGGTGCAAGGAGACACCCCATGATCACATCGATGACAGGTTTTGCGGCCCGGCGCGGGGCGGGGGGCGGGTACAGCTGGACCTGGGATCTGCGGTCGGTCAACGGCAAGGGGCTTGACCTGCGCCTGCGCGTGCCGGACTGGATCGATGGGCTGGAAGCCGCGCTTCGGACCGAGCTTCAGAAGGCGCTCAACCGTGGCAATGTCAGCCTTTCGCTCAAGGTGGCGCGGGACGAAACCGAAGCAGCAGCATCCGTCCGGGTCAATGAGGCGGCGTTGTTTGGCGTGCTGACCGCGCTCAGCCATGTCGAGGCCGCTGCGATGAACTTCCGCCTGACGCTGGCCCATCCGACTGCGGCCGATGTGCTGACCCTGCGCGGCGTTCTCGAAACCGGGGTCGACGAGCAGGACACGTCGGGGCTGCGCAACGCCCTGCTTGCGGATCTGCCGCTTCTTCTTGCCGATTTCATGGCGATGCGCCAGGCCGAGGGGCGGGCCCTTTCCACCGTGGTTTCGGCGCAGCTTGGCCAGATCGGCACGCTGACGCAAGGCGCGGCGAGAGAGGCGGCCGCACGGCGTGAAACCCAGTCGACGGTGCTTCGCGACGCGCTAGCCAAGGTGCTGGAGGTGGCCGATGGAATGGACGAGGGCCGCCTTGCGCAGGAGCTTGCCCTCATCGCCGTGAAAGCCGATGTCCAGGAAGAGCTTGACCGCCTTGCCGCCCATGTGGCCGCGGCAACTGCGCTGCTTGCAGAGCCGGGCGCCGTCGGCCGCAAGTTCGATTTTCTGATGCAGGAATTCATGCGAGAGGCCAATACCTTGTGTTCGAAAGCGCAGTCGCTCGCCCTGACCCGGATCGGGCTTGACCTCAAAACGGTCATCGATCAGATGCGCGAACAGGTTCAGAATGTGGAATGACGCATGATCCGGCGCGGGCTCCTTCTTATCCTTTCCTCGCCCTCGGGCGCAGGAAAATCCACGCTGGCAAAGATGCTCATGGCCTGGGATCCGACGATCCGCTTTTCGGTTTCGGCAACGACACGCCCCCCCCGCCCCGGCGAGACCGAGGGCCGCGATTACTACTTCCGCAGCCGCGACACCTTTGAGGACATGGTGGTGGCGGGCGACATGCTGGAACATGCCGAAGTGTTCGGCAACTTCTACGGCTCGCCCCGCACCCCGGTAGAGGCCGCCATGCTGGCCGGGCAGGACACCGTCTTCGACATCGACTGGCAAGGCGGCCAGCAGATCCGGAACTCGGCGCTTGGCAGGAACGTGGTCTCGGTCTTCGTGCTGCCGCCCTCGATCGAAGAGCTGGATCGGCGCCTGCGGGGCCGCGGCCAGGACAGCGATGAGGTGATCGCCGGGCGGATGGCAAAAAGCCGGGACGAGATCAGCCATTGGGCGGAATATGATTATGTTCTGGTGAACGACGAACTGACCGATACGTTCTGCCAGCTCCGGACCATTCTGGATGCAGAGCGCCTGCGCCGTGACCGCCAGCCGGGGCTTGCGGATTTCGTGCGCGGACTGAACGCGGAGTTTCAGGCGAGATGATCTATTCCCTGGATGGCACGGCACCACAGATCGCCCCGGACGCCTGGATCGCGCCGGATGCCAATTTGATCGGCCGTGTGGTGATAGAAGCAGGCGCCTCGGTCTGGTTCGGCGTGACGATCCGCGGCGACAACGAGGAAATCCGCATCGGTGCCGGCAGCAATGTGCAAGAGGGCACGGTGCTTCATACCGACCTTGGCTATCCGCTCATCATCGGCGCGAACTGCACCATCGGTCACCGGGCGATGCTGCACGGCTGCCAGATCGGCGAGGGCTCGCTGATCGGCATGGGGGCGACCGTTCTGAACGGCGCCCGGATCGGCAAGGGATGCCTGATCGGGGCCTGCGCGCTTGTCACCGAAGGAAAGGAGATCCCGGACGGGTCTCTGGTGATGGGCGCGCCGGGCAAGGTCGTCCGCAGCCTTGATGACGCGGCGCGTCGGCGGCTTATCCAGTCGGCCGAGGGGTATCAGGCGAATGCCGCGCGGTTTCGTCTTGGCCTGCGGCCGGTTGCCGCCGGGTGAATGCCGCGTCAGCCGATCTCCACCAGTTCCAGTCTGATCCTGGATCCCTCCGCCGTCGGGCGCAGTTCGCGCAAGACCACCTCCCGGTCGGGCAATCGGGGGGAGAGGAGCCGCAGCACCCCCGCGAAGCCGCCACGCGACAAAAGCTCCATCAGTTCGATGGCATCGAACCCGGGCCGAAAAGAGGTGCGACGATCAGCGCGGCGGCCGCGACATCT
>JAAURK010000074.1 GCA_012032275.1 Tabrizicola sp. | reverse complement strand
CGGATGCCGCCCGCGCCAAGCTTCATGTCATGCCCCTCGACCACGATCGGGCCATGCAGGCCGCGATGGTCCCGGATTCTCAGCCGCATGTCATGCGCATCCTGGATCGCGACGAAATCCAGATGCTTGCGCCAGACGAACGGGGTCAGCGCCACGAGAAAGCGCGCGCCCGCCGCCAGATCGCCGCCGCAGGGGCGCGCCTTGATATAGGCGGCCCGTTCCCAGGTGCGGCCGACGCTTTCATAATACGCCTCCGCCGCCGCCATCGACAGGCAGACCGGCGTCACCGCCGCATCCGGCCGCAGCCGCAGGTCAGTGCGGAAGACGTATCCTTCTGCCGTCACGTCCGACAGGATCGCCGTCATCTTCCGCGTCACCCGGATGAAGGCCGCACGCGCCTCCTGCTCAAAACCACGAAAGCGTGTCTCGTCAAAAAGACAGATCAGATCGATGTCGGAAGAATAGTTCAGCTCTCCCGCCCCCATCTTGCCCATCGCCAGAACCACCATCCCGGCCGCGGTTGCGGCATCGCCCGGCTCTGCCCCCGGAAGCTTGCCGCGCCGGATCTCCTCGGCCATGAGCCCCGTGAGCGACAGATGCACGGCGCGGTCGGCGAATGCCGTCAACGCGCCGGTCACCTTCTCCAGCGGCCAAAGACCGCCAAGATCGGCCAGCGCCGCCAGAAGCGCCACGCGCCGTTTCGCGATCCGCAGCGCAACGGCAAGCCCGTCGACCGGCACCGGCGCCAATTCGTCCAGAAGCCGGTGCAACGCCTCTTCCGGCGAGGTCTGAAAGGCAGTTTCCAGCCAGTCGGCCTCGCGCTGCATCAATCCCTTGAGATAGGGGCTGCATCCTGCCGTGGCCGACAGAAGCGCCACCAGTTCCGGGGCAAATCCAGGCAATTCGCGCACGGCATCTGCGGCGGCGGCGCGGTCGAAAGCCAACGGAGATCGGGTGATACGGGCGGCGAAGGTCATCGCAAGAGCATGGTGCGGCAGGGGCACACCGTCAATCTCCACCTGCGCCACGGTGAGGAAGGAGCATCGGGGATCAAGAAATATCTCTTCGATTTCATGCGGTTCGAAAGATTTCGTCGCGCCATGTAAAGAATGTTCACATGATCCCTTGAACGTACTGCCCGCAATGGGCATCTTCGTCATGTGAAAACCGTTCACATAGAACCGCAAACCCGGGGAGCATTCGCCGATGAACAGCTACTACGATACCGCCCGGCCCAGTGGCTTTACCTCCTGGCCGCGCCGCGCCGAGAACTGGCTCGATCAGCGTGGCCGAGGTGCTTGGATCGCCGCAATGGTGCTTGGCTTCATCTTCTTCTGGCCAGTGGGGCTGGCCCTGCTCGCCTATATGATATGGGGAAAACAGATGTTCGGAAAATCCTGCGCCCATCGCCGTGAAGGCTCTTACGGCCACGGTCGTCACTGGGACCGTCGCCATGGCGGCCGCCCGATGGCCTCGTCCGGCAACGCGGCTTTCGAGAACTACAAGGCCGAAACCCTGCGTCGGCTGGAAGAAGAACAGGAAGCGTTTGAGGCCTTCCTGCAGCGGCTTCGTGACGCCAAGGACAAGTCGGAATTCGACACCTTCATGGATGACCGTGCCCGCGCCAATCAATCGGCAAGCGACGAGAGCGAGGTTCCGCCCGCCGCCCAGACACCGAAAGCCGGCGAAGGTGCCCGCCCGGGCGAATACTGAGACCAGGCCAGCCCCCCCGCGCGCCCCGCCCTTTCCGGCGGGGCGTTTCCATTCGGTGACAGCTGCTGCCAATTCATTGAAACTCCGTCCTTGGCGGAAGGCTCCGCGCTTGCTAGGCTCATGCGGTCAACAGGTTTCAGAGCAGCTTCTGCGTCATGCGTCACACACTCCCCATCGCGCCTCAGTTCTATGTGACGGCGCCGCAGCCTTGCCCCTATCTCGCCGGCCGGATGGAGCGGAAGCTGTTCACCGCGCTGCAGGGCGATCACGCGCAGAAGTTGAACGACACCCTGTCCAAACAGGGCTTCCGGCGCAGCCAGAACGTTCTCTACCGCCCGTCCTGTGCGGAATGTTCGGCCTGCCTCTCGGCGCGCATAAGGGTTGCGGATTTCCAGCCGAACCGCAGCCAGCGCCGCATCCTGCGCCGCACGGCAGAACTTGGCCGCAACGTCACCAGCCCCTGGGCCACAGAAGACCAGTTCGCGCTTTTCCGCCGCTATCTTGACAGCCGCCACGCCGATGGCGGCATGGCCGACATGGATATCTTCGAATTCGCCGCGATGATCGAGGAAACGCCGATCAAGAGCCGCGTCATCGAATACAGCCGCCCGGCGCGCGAGGACGAAAGTGGCAAGGCGCTTGCCGCGGTCTGCCTGACAGATGTCTTCGATGACGGGCTGAGCATGGTCTACAGCTTCTACGATCCGGATCTGGCCGATTTGAGCCTCGGCACCTATGTGATCCTCGACCATATCACCATCGCCCGCGAAGCGGAGCTGCCCTATGTCTATCTTGGCTACTGGGTGCCCGGCAGCCGCAAGATGGGATACAAGGCCGGTTTCTCGGCCGTCGAGATCTACAAGGGCGGGGCGTGGCAACCCATCGGCGATCCGGCCGATCACAATGCCGATCTGCACCCCCTGTCGGTTGACCCGATCGCCGAACAGGTCGCGCGGATCAGCCTTCCCGATGCCCGGCCCCCCAGGGAATGACCGGCACCGCCCCGCAAGGCGCCGCTCTCGTCGCAGTTTCGCTCATCGTGCCCGGATATGACGCGGCAATTGCCTTTTTTGTAGGCAAACTGGGGTTTCGGCTGACGGAAAACATCGACCAGGGCCGGAAGCGATGGGTCACTGTCGAGCCGCCGGGCGGCGGCGCGCGCCTCGTTCTGGCCCGGGCCGAAAGCGCGGAACAGCAGGCGATGGTGGGCCGACAAGGCGCAGGCCGGGTCTGGCTTTTTCTCCGGACGGATGATTTTTTCCGCGATTACAAAAGGATGACCGCGGCGGGCATCCCGTTTCACGAACGCCCCCGCGCCGAACCCTACGGCATGGTCGCCGTGTGGAGCGATCCTTTCGGCAATCGCTGGGATCTGATCGGGCCGCGATCTGGCACAGAAACCGGGACGGAAGACGAAACCGAAGGTTGACGCCGGGGCAATAAATCGAATAATTGGCCAAAAAATTTTACCAGTTTAACAGATCCGCTGCAGGCCCAGGCGGCGGCAATAAACAAAGGGAGAGAGAGAAAGATGCAGGGATTGATAGCGATTGCCCGTGCAATCGACAAGCTCACAGAGCTGATCGGAAAGTCGGTGATGTGGCTCATCCTTCTCGCCGTGCTCGTGTCGGCAGGCAATGCGGTGGTGAGAAAAGTCTTCAACTATTCGTCGAATGCCTGGCTTGAAGCGCAATGGTATCTCTTTGGCGCGGCCTTCATGCTGGCGGCTTCCTACACGCTCCAGCAGAATGAACATGTCCGCGTGGACGTGCTCTATGCCAGCCGCAGCCGCCGGACGCAGCACTGGATCGACCTCTTCGGTCACATCTTCTTCCTTCTTCCCTTCGTGGCACTGATGAGCTGGCAGCTTGTTCCCTACACGCTTCAGGCGCTGAACAGCGGCGAGGTGTCGAACAATGCCGGGGGGCTGATCATCTGGCCCGCGCGCGCACTTCTTCTGGCGGGCTTCGTCCTGCTGGTGTTTCAGGCGGTGTCCGAGATCATCAAGAAGATCGCCGTGATCATGGATTTGATGCCGGACCCCCACCCCACGCTTTCGGCCAAGGAGATGGCGGAGCTTGAAGTGGCAGAACTGGTGAAGGGGATCGACAAATGATCGAGATCATCGCCCACAACCTTGCGCCGATCATGTTCATCAGTCTGATCGGCTTTCTGATCATCGGCTATCCCGTTGCCTTTTCCCTGGCTGCAAACGGCCTCATCTTCTTTGCCATCGGCGTCTGGCTTGCGCCGATCTCTTCGGGCGAAATCACGCTCAGCTGGTCGCTCATGGGAACGATGCCGCAACGGCTTTGGGGGGTCTTTTCCAGCGATACGTTGCTGGCCATCCCCTTCTTCACCTTCATGGGCATCATTCTGGAGAAATCCGGAATGGCGGAGGATCTTCTGGAAACCGTGGGTCAGCTTTTCGGGCCGATCCGCGGCGGCCTGACCTTCGCGGTGATCCTGGTCGGCGCGCTTCTGGCGGCGACGACCGGTGTGGTCGCGGCCTCGGTCATCGCCATGGGCCTGATCTCGCTGCCGATCATGCTGCGCTACGGCTATGACAGGCGCATCGCCTCGGGCGTGATCACGGCGTCGGGCACCCTCGCGCAGATCATCCCGCCAAGCCTCGTCCTCATCGTGCTGGCCGACCAGCTTGGCCGGTCGGTCGGCGACATGTACAAGGGCGCGCTGATCCCGGGGCTGATCCTTGTCGGCCTCTACATGCTCTATATTCTGGGCGTTTCGCTGATCAAGCCGAAATGGGTGCCGGCCCTGCCCATCGAGGTGCGCACGCTTGGCAATGGCATCACCTCACTGATCATCGCAATCGTCGCCATGATCGCCATTGGCTATGTCTCGCATGTCCAGCTTTACGAGACGCAAGGCAGCAATGCCGATATCCTTGGCGCCTTGGTCGGGGTGTCGATCGTCTACTTCTTCACCCTTGCCGACAAGGTGTTGGGGTTGAACCTGATGTCGCGGCTTGCGCAACAGGTCATCATGGTGCTGATCCCGCCACTGGCGCTGATCTTCCTCGTGCTCGGGACGATCTTCATCGGCCTTGCCACGCCAACCGAGGCCGGGGCGATGGGGGCGGTCGGCGCGTTGGCCATGGCCTTCCTCAAGCGCCGCCTCAACCTTTCGGTGCTGACGATGGCGCTTGCCTCGACGACGCGGCTCTCTGCCTTCGTCATGTTCGTCCTGATCGGCGCACGGGTCTTCTCGCTGACCTTCTACGGGGTCAATGGCCATGTCTGGGTCGAGGAGCTGCTCACTTCCGTTCCGGGAGGCGAGGTCGGCTTCCTGATCGTCATCAACGTGATCCTGTTCATCCTGGGATGCTTCCTCGACTTCTTCGAGATCGCATTCATCATCGTGCCACTGCTGATTGCGCCGGCCGAAAGCTTCGGGATCGATCTGATCTGGCTTGGGGTGATCATCGCGATGAACCTGCAGACCTCGTTCCTGACACCCCCCTTCGGCTTTGCGCTCTTCTATCTACGCTCTGTCGCAGCGAAAGTGCCCTATGTGGACAAAGTCACCGGCAAGCGGATGGAGCCGATCTCCACCCCGCAGATCTATGCCGGGGCGGTCTGGTTCATCGGCATCCAGGTGGTGATGATCGGGTTGGTGGTGCTCTATCCGGGCATGGTGATGCATTACAAAGGCCCGGTGATCGACCCAAGCTCCATCACGATCGAGATTCCGGCGATGCAGACGCTGGCCCCGCCCGGTGGCGCCGGGCCGACGCTCGGCGCACCGAACCTTGGCGGGCCAACGCTTGGGGCGCCGAACCTCGGCGGGCCCACCCTCAACCCGCCCACGGTCAATCCCTGACCGGCCGGGCGGCGGGACACCGGCGGAGCGATCGCCCGGTTCCCTGCCCCGGAACCGCGCAAAAGAAAACGGCCCCGGAGTTTCCTCCGGGGCCGTTTCGCAATCCCCTTGGGGATCAGAGCTTGCCAGCCTGCTGCTGCGACATCATGAAGACGTCATAGTTGTATTCCGACAGCTGCGCCCAGAGATAGGCGTCACGCTTGAAAGCCTGCTGGCTGTCGAAGATCTTCTTGAACGCCGCATTCGTCTCCGAAATCTCGGCATAGGTCGACATCGCCGCGTCGAACGAGGCCGACATCACATCCTGCGGGAACGGACGAAGCTGCGCGCCGTTGGCAACCAGCGTCCGCAGTGCCGTCGGGTTCTTGAAGTCGTAGTTTGCCATCATGTTGGAATTGGCAGCCTCGCTCGCGACGGACAGGATGTCCTGGTAAAGCTTCGGCAGTTCGTTCCACTTGTCGAGGTTGATCATGTTCGACAGCGTCGGCCCGCCTTCCCACCAGCCGGGATAGTAGTAATACGGCGCCACCTTGTAGAAGCCGAGCTTCTCGTCGTCATAGGGGCCAACCCATTCTGCCGCGTCGATCGTGCCCTTCTCCAGCGACGGGTAGATATCCCCGCCGGCAATCTGCTGCGGCACGACGCCCAGCTTCTCGATGATTTTGCCGCCGAAGCCGCCGATCCGCATCTTCAGGCCCTGCATGTCGGCGAGGCTCTTGATTTCCTTGCGGTACCAGCCGCCCATCTGGACGCCGGTATTGCCGCAGGGAAGATACTGAAGGTTCCGGGTGTTGTAGAATTCGTTCAGCAACGCGATGCCGTCGCCATAGTAAAGCCAGGCGTTCATCTGGCGGTAGTTGAGGCCGAACGGCACGGTCGTGCCAAGTGCGTTGGTCGGATCCTTGCCCCAGTCGTAATAGGCCGCGGTATGCGCCATTTCCACCGATCCCGTGGCCGCGGCTTCCGCTGCTTCAAGTCCGGGGACGAGTTCGCCCGCCGGGAAGACCTGAAGCGTGAACTTGCCGTCGGTCGCTTCGGAGACATATTTCGAGGTCGTCTCGGCCGCGCCGTAAATCGTGTCGAGCGATTTCGGAAAGCCCGACGCAACGCGCCAGGTCACGGTCGGCATGTCTTGCGCGATGGCGGGTGCGGCCAGCGCGGCTGCGCCCGCGGCGGCAACACCGCCGACTGTCGCCTTCGTCAGAAATGAGCGTCGATCCATACAGTTCTCCTCCACTGTTGACCCTGCCAAACCTCGGAAAGGGCCGGCTTCGGGCATGACTGCGATCAAGACCCTAACGTCGCATTCCGGTGATGAGAACCAAAAATTGCGTCGAAAATCGAAATTTGGTTATCTTTCCTTACCAAATCCGACGATTTCCGGTGCGACCCGGAAATGTTGGCGCTATCATCCTTGTCGATGCGGGCCGGTGGCAGTTTGCATGCTGCCGTTGCGTCAATGACGATAGAATCACTTCCGCCGATGGCGTGGCGGGCATGGAGGTCGCCTTGTTCAGCTATGTCTCTCTGGGGACCGGGGATCTGGCGCGCTCCATCGCCTTCTATGATGCCGTTCTCGCGCCGCTTGGCCACCGCCGCATCGCGAATTACGACGACGAGTCGCGTTCGGCTGCCTGGGGGCTGGACGATCCGGGGCCGCATCTGTGGGTCACAGAACCCTTCGACGGCGCCCCGGCCAGCGCTGCAACGGCGTGATGGTATCGTTCATCGCCGGAAGCCGCGCCGTGGTCGATGCCTTTCATGCCGCGGCCCTGGCCCATGGCGGGACCAACGAGGGTGACCCGGGCCTGCGTCCACACTACGGCGCGCATTTCTACGCCGGGTATGTCCGCGACCCGGACGGCAACAAGCTGAATGCCGTCTGTTACCGGCAAGACATTGCCGACGCTTAGACATTTTTGTCAAGTGGCGGCAATATTTTCCTGGCACTCTTGTAATGGAAGCGCTTTCGCCAACCTTCCGGTTAAGTCGCAACGGGAGACGACATCTTGACCTATCTTATGTTTGCTATCGGCCTCGCCGCATTGTTCTTCGGCGGGGAGTATCTGGTACGTGGTGCCTCTGCCATCGCCCGCCACTTCCGTCTCTCGCCCCTCGTCATCGGTCTCACCATCGTCGGTTTCGGCACTTCTGCGCCCGAACTTCTCGTCTCGGTACAGGCCGCGCTGGCCGGCCAACCGGCCATTGCCATCGGCAATGTCATCGGATCGAACATCGCCAATGTCCTGCTTATTCTTGGGGTCTCTGCCGTCATCGCGGCGCTGATGATCCCGGTCACCCGCCTTGTCCGCGACATCGCCTTCATGCTCGGAGCCTGCGCGCTCATGTGGTGGATGCTTGGCGATGGCGTCATCTCCCGGCTTGAGGGAGCGGTCCTCTTTGGCGGTCTGATCACCTTTCTCGGGCTGGCCTTCTTCACCGGGAAAGAGGAAAGCGACAGTTCGGACGAGCCGCTGATCGAACAGTGGAAGGCCTGGGCGATGACGATTGGCGGCCTTGTCGTGCTGGTCATCGGCGCGCGGCTCCTGGTCGACAGTTCCACCCAGATCGCGCGGACCTTCGGAATTTCGGAGGCGGTGATCGGCCTGACCATCGTCGCCGTGGGCACGTCGCTGCCGGAACTTGCCACCAGCGTGATCGCTGCCTGGCGCAAGCAGACCGAAATCGCCGTCGGCAATGTCATCGGCTCCAACATCTTCAACGTGTTCGGCATTCTTGGCGTGACCGCGCTGATCACGCCAATCCCGGCCGAAGCCCGCTTTGCCTCTGTCGACATGCCCTGGGTCATGGGATCGGCGCTGCTTCTGACCGCCTTCGCCGTGTTTCTGCGCGGCATTCCGCGGATTGCCGGTGCGGGGCTTCTGGTGATCTATGTCATCTATCTGGCGCTGATCGGCGGCTGACGGCGGATCAGGGGTCTCTGGTCGAATCGTCTCTGGCGCGGGGCGCCGGAGACGGGATTTTCGCGAAAATGTCCCGCTGGCGGCAATTGGTGGAAGATATGTTCAAGATCGCGCGACGCCGCGACACTTTATTTGCATTTTTGCGGTTGACGGCCTCCTGACGCCACCCTACGTTGCGGCTCGTGAAGACCAGGGGGGCAGCGATGCTGCACATTCTCGTACTTGTAGGGATCAGGCGCATGGGCCGGTAACGGTTGACCATAACAGGTTCCCATGCGCCCCCGGTCAGACCCCCGGGGGCTTTTTGTTGCGCGATGGTGGAGAGAACGGACATGACCAAGGCAATGACCGGCGCGAGGATGGTGGTTCAGGCCCTCAAGGATCAGGGGGTCGAGGTGGTTTTCGGCTATCCCGGCGGCGCGGTTCTTCCGATCTATGACGAGATCTTTCAGCAAAACGACATCCGCCATGTCCTTGTCCGCCACGAACAGGGCGCGGTCCATATGGCCGAGGGCTACGCCCGCTCGACCGGCAAGCCCGGCGTGGTGCTGGTGACCTCGGGCCCTGGCGCCACCAATGCGGTGACCGGACTGACCGACGCGCTGATGGACAGCATCCCCCTCGTGGTCCTGACCGGCCAGGTGCCCACTTTCATGATCGGCACCGACGGCTTTCAGGAGGCCGATACCGTGGGCATCACCCGGCCCTGCACCAAGATGAACTGGCTGGTGAAAGACACCGCGAAACTCTCCGAGACGATCCACCAGGCCTTCCATGTGGCAATGAAGGGTCGCCCCGGCCCGGTGCTGGTCGATATTCCGAAGGACGTGCAATTCGCCACCGCGGACTACACGCCGAAGGACAGGATCCGGATCACCCATTACCAGCCAAAGACCGCAGGCGACCCCGACCAGATCGCCCGCTTGGTCGAGATGATCGAAACCGCGGAACGGCCAATCCTCTACACCGGCGGCGGCGTGATCAACTCGGGTCCGAGGGCAAGCCAGCTGTTGCGCGAACTGACGGCGGCCACCGGGTTTCCCGTCACCTCCACGCTGATGGGCCTTGGCGCCTATCCGGCCAGCGGCAAGAACTGGGTCGGCATGCTCGGGATGCACGGGCTTTACGAGGCGAACCTTGCGATGCACGGCTGCGATGTGATGATCAACATCGGTGCCCGCTTTGACGACCGGATCACCGGGCGGATCAAGGATTTCTCGCCCAGGTCGCGCAAGGCCCATATCGACATCGACCCCTCCTCGATCAACAAGGTCGTCCGGGTGGATGTGCCGATCCTCGGCGATGTGACGCTCGTCCTTGAAGAGACGCTGCGCCAATGGAAGGCGCGCGGGTCGAAAACCAACGCGGCGGGTCTGGCCAAGTGGTGGCGGCAGATCGGGGAATGGAGGGCCGTGAAATGCCTGACCTACCGGAACTCCGACAAGGTCATCAAGCCGCAATACGCGCTGGAGCGGCTGGAGGCGCTGACCAAGGGCCGCGACCGCTATATCACCACCGAGGTCGGCCAGCACCAGATGTGGGCGGCGCAGTTTCTCGGCTTCGAGGATCCGAACCGCTGGATGACCTCTGGTGGCCTTGGCACCATGGGCTACGGCCTGCCTGCCAGTATCGGCGTGCAGATCGCCCATCCGGAAGCCCTGGTGATCAACGTCGCGGGTGAGGCATCGTGGCTGATGAACATGCAGGAAATGGGCACCGCGATGCAGTTCCGGGCACCCGTGAAGCAGTTCATCCTGAACAACGAACGCCTCGGCATGGTGCGCCAGTGGCAGGAGCTGCTGCACGGCGAGCGCTATTCCAGTTCCTGGTCCGAAAGCCTGCCCGATTTCGTGAAACTGGCCGAGGCTTTCGGCTGCAAGGGCATCAAGTGCAGCGATCCCAGGCACCTCGACGATGCGATCATGGAGATGCTTGATTACGACGGCCCGGTGATCTTCGACTGCCTTGTGGAAAAGCACGAGAACTGCTTCCCGATGATCCCCTCAGGCAAGCCGCATAACGAGATGCTCCTCGGCGATGCCGATACCCAAGGGGTGATCGGATCGAAAGGCGCCGTGCTGGTGTGATCTGAAGGAAGCGGGGGGCCAGCCCCCCGCACCCCCCCGGGATATTTTTGGACAGATGAAAGGGGCAGGCCGATGTCGCCGCTCAATATCAAGAAAGGCTCTTCCAGCCACTCCGCCTATGACCTGCGCGATCCCAATGCCGAGGTGATCGAGAGCCACACGCTTGCGGTGATCGTCGACAATGAAAGCGGCGTCCTTGCGCGGGTCATCGGGCTCTTTTCCGGCCGGGGCTACAACATCGACAGCCTGACCGTGGCGGAGGTGGATCACGAAGGGCACCGGTCCCGCATCACCGTTGTCACTCGCGGGACGCCGCAGGTGATCGACCAGATCGAGGCGCAGCTCAGCCGCATGGTGCCGGTGCATGAGGTGCATGACCTTACTGCCGAGGGGCCGTCGGTGCAGCGGGAACTGGCGCTTTTCAAGGTGGCGGGCAAGGGCGACGCACGGATCGAGGCGCTGCGCCTGGCCGAGATCTTCCGGGCAAATGTGGTGGACAGCACGCTCGTCAGCTTTGTCTTCGAGATGACCGGCACGCCGGAAAAGATCGACGCTTTCGCCGACCTCATGCGCCCGCTTGGGCTGGTCGAGATCGCGCGCACCGGCATCGCCGCCCTGGCGCGGGGGCTCTCGAACTTCCCCGACGCCTCCTGACGCGAAAGCAAGGCCCCCGGGATCGGCGCGACGGCCCTTCCTAACTGCCGGCCTCGCCGTGATGATAAAGGTAGTCGCGCGTCGGCGGCACACCATATCTGTCCTTTGCCAGTTGCAGCTGGTGGATCACCATGTTCGCCTCGGCAAAGCCGCACTCGGCCGAGGTGAGATAGTAGCGCCACATCCGCACGAACCGCGCGTCATAGATCGACAGCACCCGGTTCAGGTTCCGCTCGAAACGTTTCTGCCATTCCTGCAGCGTCCGCTCGTAATGGCCGCGCCAGACTTCCACATCCGCCAGCACCAGCCCCGACCGTTCGATGGCCCGCGTCGCTTCGGACAGCGAGGGGCAATAGGCGCCGGGAAAGATGTATTTGTCGAACCAGGGCGAGATCACATCCGGCGGCGACCAGCGCCCGATGTAGTGGATCAGCGCCACGCCCTCCGGCGCCATGAGATCGGCCACCTTGCGGAAATAGCCGCGAAGATGCGGCAGGCCGACATGCTCCATCATCCCGACCGACACGACCCGGTCGAAGTGCTCGGTCACCTCGCGGTAATCCTGCAGCCGGAACTCCACACGGTCGGCAACGCCCGCAGCCTTGGCCCGCACCCGCGCCTCGGCCAGTTGCACCTCCGACAAGGTCACCCCGGTGACGCTGACCCCGTGGTCGCGGGCAAGTGCGATGGCCAGCGTGCCGAACCCCGACCCGATATCCAGCACGCGCATCCCCGGCCGCAAAAGCAGCTTGCCGCCGATATGCGCGATCTTGGCCTGCTGCGCGGCTTCCAGCGTCATGTCATCGTCGCGGAAATAGGCGCAGGTGTATTGTTTCTGCTCGTCCAGAAAGAGATCGTAAAGCTCTTCCGACAGATCGTAGTGATGCGCCACATTGCGCCGCGCCCTGCCGATCCAGTTCCAGATCGTCCAGGACCGGGCGCGTTTGCGCAGCTGTGACAGCTGTTGCAGCGGGAAAGGCAGCCTGCGGTTCTTGCCGTTGCGGATCGCGAAGGTCAGGAAACTGCGGATATCGTCGCCCTCGATCGTCAACCGCCCGTCGACATAGGCCTCTCCCATCGCCAGTTCGGGCGCGAAGATGAACCGTCGGGGCAGCGACGGGTCATGCAGGGTCACGCCGACCTCGGGCGCGCCGCCCGGGCCGAGATCATGGCTCTCGCCATTAGCCAGGGTCAATCGCAGGCGGCCGGTCCGGATGCCACGACCGAGCAAAGCCACGAGGAGCTTGTCCCACATCGACGCCTCACATGCTGTCATGCCCTATCCCAATTTAGGCAGGCAGATGAGGCGCGAAAAGTGTCCCGCTCAGCGGCCTGCGAATTTCGGCTGGCGCTTGGTCAGAAAGGCGGTGACACCTTCGCGGAAATCCGCCGTCGCCCCGCATTCCCCCTGCAACCGTGCCTCCAACGCAAGCTGGTCGGAAAGGTTCCGCTCGAAACTGCCGCGCAGCGCCTCTTTCAGCGCGCGGTAGGCGACCGTGGGTCCGCTTGCCAGATGCGCGGCCCGCGCGGCGACGGTCTCGGCGAAATCGCCATCCGGAACCGCTTCCCAGATCATGCCCCAATCGACGGCCTGCCGCGCGCTGATCGTTTCGCCGAAAAGCGTCGCCCCCATCGCGCGGGCAAGGCCGATCTGGCGCGGCAGCCAATGCGTGCCGCCCGCGTCGGGGATCAGGCCGATCCGGGTGAAGGCCTGGATGAAACTTGCCCCCTCCGCCGCGATCACCACGTCGCAGGCGAGCGCCAGATTGGCCCCCGCCCCTGCCGCTGCCCCGTTTACCGCCGCAATCACCGGCACCGGCGCCCCGGTGATCGCCTTCAGCATCGGCTCGTATTCGTCGCGCAGCGTCGCCTCGACGTCGAGTTGCCCCTGCGCCTGCGCATCCATCAGATCCTGCCCGGAGCAGAAGGCCCGCCCCGTTCCCGTGAGCACGATGCAGCGCGCCTCGTCCGCGGCGGCAAGAAAGGCGTCCGTGATCTCGGCCCGCATCCGGCGCGACAGCGCATTCATCACCTGCGGCCGGTTCAGCCGGATCGTGGTGACCCCGTCCTCGTGGCTGACGACAATCGTTTCGCTCTGCATGCGGCCTCTCCCTCTTTCCCGCATCATAGCGGCGGGACCGTCCCGGCCCAAAGACGACGCTGCGTCAATCCTTGAGGATTTCCTGCAGCCGCGACTCTTCCTCGGGGGTGAGCCCGGTTTCAGCCCCGCCGCTCCGCCGCCGCTGGGCCGCCACCGCAATCGCCAGCCCGGCGATCAGCATCGCAGGCCCCGCAAGCCACAGGATCAGCGTCGCACCCGTCGCACGCGGATTGAAGAGAACGAACTCGCCATAGCGATCGACGACGAAATCGATCACCTCCTGATCCGTGTCGCCCGCCACCAGCCGTTCGCGGATGATCAGGCGCAGATCGCGGCTGATCGGCGCGTTGGAATCGTCGATCGTCTCGCCCTGACAGACAGGGCAGCGGATATCGCGCGAGATCGCCCGCGCCCGCGCCTCGAGCGCCGGGTCGTCCAGAATCTCGTCGGGTTGCACAGCCAGCGCCGGCAGAACCGTAAGACAGAGGATGACCAGAACGGCGCGGATCATTCGGCAGGCACCGCCACCGCGGCACGCCGCGCCCCGGCCGCCACACGGTAGCGACGGTCCGAAAGGCTGAGGCCGCCGCCAAAGGCCATCATCAGCGCCCCACCCCAAAGCCAGTTGGCAAAGGGCTCGATATAACTGCGCACCGCCCAGCCACCGCCATCCTGCGGATCGCCGATCACCAGATAGATGTCGCGCCAGAAGCCGTAATCGATGGCCGCCTCGGTCGTGGGCATGCCCTGCACCGGATAGAAGCGCTTTTCCGGGAAGAGTGTCGTCACCGGGCGGCCGTTGCGAGAGACGCCCATCTCGGCAATCGTCGACAGGTAGTTCGGCCCCCTGACCTCTTCGACCTGGCGCAGCATCACCTCATAGCGGCCAAGGGCATAGCTTTCGCCCTCGCGCAGCACGCGGATATCCTCGACCTTCCAGGCATTCATCGCGGCCACGGCGAAAAGCGTGACCCCCATACCCGCATGCGCCGTCACCCGGCCCCAATCGGCCCGCGACAGGCGGGCAAGCCGCCGAAACCGTCCCGCGAGGTCGCCCTTTCCGGTGCGCGTCCAAATGTCCGTCAGCGCGCCGAAGACCACCCAGGCCCCGAGCCCCGCCCCCA
>JAAURK010000389.1 GCA_012032275.1 Tabrizicola sp. | reverse complement strand
CAGCCGGGCGAGCGTGCTGCGCAGCTGCACCAGCGCCCCTTGCGCCGCCGGACCCTCTACCCGGTACGGCCGCGAAACCCCAGCGACAGGCAGACCAGCCCGAGTTCTAGCATCTGGCGGTCCCGGTCGGGAAAGCGCTGCAGATCGTCCATCCGCTCGAAGAAACGGGTGCCGGCATCGACATCGCCATAAAGCGACACGACAAGTGGCTGGCGCGGCCAGTCGCTGTGCCCGCCCCAGGGGGTGTTGAGCGCGAGGTCATCCAGCAGGGCCGCGACAAGCCAGGCGCCCTGGTCCGCCCGGGCAAGCGGCACGCCCATGGTGACGGCCCCGTCGCGCGCATCGATCAGATTGTCGAGAAGCCGGGCGCGAAGGACATCCGGCTGCGATGGCGGCGCGGCCTTCTCAAGCTCTGGCGCGAATTCCAGAAGCGCCGAAAACGCCGAGATGAGCGGGTTCGGATGCGCCCGGTTGTGCCGCACCCGCGGGCCGGATTGCGCGGCGACCGCATTCAGCGGATCGCGCGACGATCCCGGGGTCATCGGCGTGTAGTGCTGCGCCGTGCCGGGCGGCGACGACCGGGTCGCCGGGCGAATGCGGGTGCGCCCGGTATCGTTGGACAGGCCGAAGGGGTCGTCCTTGTCGCTCATCCGCTCACCTGTTCACCGCGTAGCAATCGATCTCCGGCTCCCGGTCCAACTGTCCCGAGACGCCGATCACAAAGCCCGGAGCTTCAAGAATCCGCGCCCAATGTTCCGATTTTCGGTCAAGCTCCAGGCAAAGCCGGTCGCCGTCATAGGGGATCTCGCGCGGCTGCGAATGCAGTGGCCGCAGCGGAATGCCCGGCAGGCGGGATTTCCACAGCTTCTCGAATTCATCCGCCGCCCCGACGGTCGCCTGATCGACGAAGATCTTGCGCAGCATCTCATCCGACATGTCCGATCCGACCCGAAGCACGATCCTGCTGGATTTGAGCAGTTCGGGGTTGTCGATGCGGACCTTCCAGACATTCTGGCTGTGCCGGGCGACGGTCATGGCCCGCGACTTCGGCTCGACATGCCGCAGCGACAGGATCAGCGACCGCAGCGTGTCGGCCAGGGCGGCAAAGGCGGGTTGCGGATTGTTGTGATCGTAGACGGGCAGTTCCGACATCCGCCGCGAGGAGGAGCCGAAGGTCGCCATGCGCCCGGCGAGCCCCGCAAGTTCGCAAAACACCTCCGAGGGGTGATAGACATCCTGCGCCGCGATATGGGCGATGCGCGGACGGCTTGAGTTTGCAAGTTCGAGGATCAGCAGATTCTCCACCGACCTGCCCGCACCGCCGATCACGATCTGGCCATGCGCCTCGGCAATGCGGTCAAGCCCGGCGACAACCTCCTGCGCCAGCGACAGATACCAGGGCATCGCGGAGGTGACGATGGCCGGGGCGAGATAGCCGTCGGTCAGCGCGACCGCACCGTCGGCACGCAAACCGTCGATCCGCGCAATCGGCAGCACCGAATATCCCGCGCTGTCCTGCCCGGGCAGCAAAAGCCGGGCGGAAAGGCGGGCGATCTCCAGCTCTTCCTCCTCGGCCCCGCCGCGCACCATGTCGCGCACCATGACCGGCGCGCCGCGATAGCGCGCTCCCGACGGGTCGGCATGGGCGGGATCGACCGTCGCGGCACCCGGCTTCTCGGTCGGAATGGCAAGCAGGACGAGGCCCGATCCCGTCTGTGCCGTGACCCGGACGGGATCGGGCACATCCATGTCCTCTGGAAGCGCGAAGGGCGTGCCGTCCGGGAACAGGCCCACCGCCCGCGCGATCCCGACCTGGCCGGCCTCGATCGCCGTCCGGTCCAGCACAAGTTCGCGAAACCCGAAGCTTTGAAGCGGCGTCGCCTTGATGGCGCCCCGCATCAGGCTCTCGGCATAGCGGTCCTGTTGCTGGAAATGCTGGGGGCGCAGGTAGAGCCCCTCGGACCAGACGACCTTGTTTCTGTCAGCCATGAGCCACCATACCCTTCACCTTGCCGTCCGTCACGCAGGCGTCAGCGTCAGGCCCGACGGGCTGACCGAGACGGCGAACACCGATTTTCCCGTCGGCTTCACGGCTGCCTTGGCCCGGAAGGTCTTGCCCGCCGGATCACGGAAGCCCGCGATCACACCGATGAGCGAGGTCGTCGCTTCAAGCGCGATGGTCTTCGTGGCCGGGCTGCCCGCGGTAAGGGCGATCTGATCGGCCTTGACGAGTTCGGCCCCAAGAGCCGCCGACGGGTTCTGCAGCGCGAAGAAATCCGCCCCGTCAAAGGCGCCCGCGCTGCGCAGTTGCACGATTGTGAGGGTCAGGGGACGATCCGAACCATCGGGGCCGGGGTTCATCCCCGCCGCCCCGGTGGCCTGGATCGTGACCGATCCCGCCTTGGGCGCCACGCAGCCCGCCAGTGCCAGACCACCAACCCCGCCCAACCCCAGAACCACCGTTCGCCGTTCAATCATCGCCGTTCCTCCTGTTACCTTCATAAGCCTCTCGGAAATCCGCGCCAATCTCGCCCAGGAACCGATCCTCCGCCGCCTTGGCGATATCGCGGTAGCGGTCATTGTAAAGCTGCCAGAGCCGCCCGCCGCGCCCGCCCGACAGAAGCTTCTGCATCAGCCCGTCACTGTCCATCTGCTTCTCGATCTCGGTCGGATCGAACCGGTCGATCATCCGGCGCAACGCGGATTGCATCGCCACCCAGGACCGGCTCTGATGATCGGCCAGATCCCGGAAGGCCGCCAGAATGGCCTGATCTGGGTCGAGGTAACCTGCCCCCCGCGCGGTGACCAGCGCGGCCACGGCCTCTTCGGTGGAGGGCAGGAATTTCAGGGGATTGACCTCGCTGCTGCCGATCACCGTCTGGGCAACGCGGGCGTTCTGCTTTTCCCGCGCGCGGGCCCGCAGCATGGTGACCACGCCATCCGCAAGGGCGCGAAAGCGGCGGCCTATCGCCTCCATTTCCGCTTCGCTCAGCGGTGGCGGGTTCGGGCCTGGTGCGAGCCCCAATCCCCGGTAGAACGCGGCCATGAGCGCATCCGGCGCG
>JAAURK010000073.1 GCA_012032275.1 Tabrizicola sp. | reverse complement strand
GCGCGCGGGTGGAATTCATCTGCGCGCCCGGCCCGCTTCGGAACGGCGCCGAGGCGGCCCGCGCCCATCAGCCCCGGATCGAGACTGCGGTCCATCTGGCGCTTTTGAACCGCGGCAGTCTGATTGCGCCCTTCCACAACATGATGCTCGTCAGCCCCGCCACGAAGAAGCGCCAGATCGACCGGCTGATCGCGAGTTTCGATGAAACCCTCTCCTCCCTTTTTGCCTGAGACAGACATGACCGACATCAGCCCGACCGGCTCCACCCCCGCCGAGGCGGAGGCCTTCCTCGCCGCGCATCCCGAAATCGAGGCCTTCGATCTGGTCCTGCATGACGCCAATGGCATCGGCCGGGGCAAGATCATCCGGCGGCACGAGCTTTTGTCGTTCTACAAGACCGGGCGGCATCTGCCGATCTCGATCCTCGGGCTCGATATCTGCGGCGAGGATGTGCATGAGACCGGCCTGATCTGGGATCAGGGCGACGGCGATCTGCGGGCCTGGCCGCTTCCGGGCACGCTGGTGCCGCTGCATGGGACCGCGCCACCGCGGGGCGAGGTGCTGATGTCGATGTATATGCTCGACGGCAGGCCGATGAACTCGGACCCGCGCCATGCGCTTCGCGCGCAGGTAGATGCGCTGGCGGCCGAGGGCCTGCATGCGTCTGCCGCCTTCGAGCTGGAGTTCTTTCTTCTGGCCAATGACCGCGGTCCGGACGGCAAGGTGCAGCCCGCCCGCGATGTGCTGGACGGCCGCGCCAGTCACCGGACAGAGGTCTATTCGGTGGATCACCTGCACGGGATGCTGCCCCTATTCAGCGACATCTACGCCGGTGCCGAAAAGGCCGGGATCACCGCAGAGACCATGATTTCCGAATATGCGCCGGGGCAGTACGAATTGACGCTGCACTACCGGACCGATGTGATGCAGGCAGCCGACGATCTGATGCGACTGAAGCGCATCGTCCGCGCCCAGGCCCGCGCGCATGGCGTGACCGCCTGTTTCATGGCCAAACCGAACGAGGATTACGCGGGCTCGGGGATGCATTTCCACGTCTCGCTGATGGACGGGGCGGGGCGGAACCGGTTCATGGAGGATCAGCCCGGCACGTGGAGCCCCGCGATCCTGCACGCGCTTGGCGGGCTCAAGGCCACGATGGGCGAGGCGATGCTGGTCTTCGCGCCCCATGCCAACAGCTGGCGGCGCTTTGCCAGCCAATCCTATGCGCCAGTCTCGCCCTCATGGGGCGTGAACAACCGCTCGGTCGCGCTGCGCATTCCCGCAGGCGACATCGCCGCCCGGCGGATCGAGCATCGTCCGGCGGGGGTCGATGCCAACGCCTATCTCGTCGCGGCGACGGTGCTGGCCGGCATCCGGCACGGGCTGGCGCACAGGATCGATCCCGGCCCGGAAACCACCGGCAACGGCTATGAGGATACCGGCGGCGGCGCGATTCCGGTCGACTGGCGCTCCGCCATCGAGGCGGCGAAGGCCTCGGCCTTCCTGAAGGATGCGCTTGGCGAAGACATGCACCGCACCTTCACGGCGATCAAATCGTCCGAATATGCCCGCGTGATGCGGCGGGTGTCGGAGGTCGACTTCGATCTTTACCTGCACACGGTCTGACGGGACGGGCGCGGGGACTTCACCGGCTCAGCCCGGAGGCTCGTCAGCTTCATAGGCCTCGATGATCCGTGCGACCAGCGGGTGGCGCACCACATCTTTCGAGGTGAAGTAGTTGAAGGTCACGCCGCGCACGCCCTTCAGGATGCGTTCAGCCTCCTGCAGCCCGCTTGGCACGCCGCGCGGCAGGTCCACCTGGGTGCGGTCGCCGGTCACCACCATGCGGCTGCCCTCGCCCAGACGGGTCAGGAACATCTTCATCTGCATCGCCGTGGCATTCTGCGCCTCGTCCAGCACCACAAAGGCATTGGACAGCGTCCGCCCCCGCATGAAGGCCAGCGGCGCGATCTCGATCCGCTTTTCCTCCAGCAGCTTCTGTACCTGCTTGGCGGGCAGAAAGTCGTTCAGCGCATCGTAAAGCGGCTGCATGTAGGGATCGACCTTTTCCTTCATGTCGCCGGGCAGGAAGCCGAGCCTTTCGCCCGCCTCCACCGCCGGACGGCTGAGGATGATCTTCTCCACCGCGCCCGAAATGAACATGGTCACCCCCACGGCGACCGCAAGATAGGTCTTGCCCGTACCGGCCGGGCCGATCCCGAAACCAAGCTCATGCGAGAACAGGTTTTCCACATAGGCCTTTTGCGCCTCGGTCCGCGGCTCGATCGGTTTCTTGCGCGTGCGCAGTTCCACGCCCGGCGTGAAAAGCTCGATCTGATCGCCCGCAACGGCATCGGCGGCAGACCGCCCCATCCGCATCGCCCCGTCGATATCGCCCGCCGCAACCGCGCGCCCCGATTCCAGCCGGGCGTAAAGCGACCGCAGCACTGCTGCCGCCTGCTCCCGCGCCGCCTTGTCGCCGATCACCGCGAGCCGATTGCCGCGCCGGAGGATATGCACCCCCATCTGATGTTCGATCTGCGCGAGGTTTCGGTCAAATTCTCCGCAAAGGTCGATCAGCAACCGGTTGTCAGGAAATTCGAGGACGGTTTCCACAATATCCTCGGCGGTCGGGGGGGTCAGCGCGCTGATGCCCAAAGGGCGCTCCTTCTGCTAGGGCCATGGGGAAAGTGTGAGGCCAGACACGGTATCTGGCAAGCAAAGATGCGGCCCGACACAAAGTGTTGTGCACAAAGATGCAGTTTTTGTGACAAACGGCCCTGAAAGTCAGCGGCTCAGAGAGAAAAGGCAGCGAAACGATCCGCTGCCTTCCCGAAAACATCCCGACATTCGGCGTCGATCAGCGGACCACGGCTTTGCGTCCGGGGCCGGAGACGCCGTCCGAGATCGGCGCACTTTCGGTCTGATAGGGCCCGATCACGGTGCCCGGCGGGTGTTTGTTGTCGCAGACCGGCAGGCCCGTCTTCGGATTGAAGCGGGGTGAGGCATAACCTTCGACACCGTCGTCGATGATCCAGACCTGGCAGCCGTCGGGATCATAGGCGATCGCCGCCTCGCCATCCTGAAGCACGTTTTCATCCCGGCCCTGATCCTGGCCGGTGGCGATGACAGAGGTCGGCCCCTGATAGGCCTGGGTTCCCTCGAAGGCTTCGAACCCGCCGCATCCGCTGACCATCAGCAAAAGCCCAAGGCCGACACCGAATTTCGCTGCACATTTCATTGCGATCACCACTTCTGGCAGACGATTTCGACGCGGCGGTTCTTCGCCATGCCAGCGGCTGTCGCGTTCGAGGCGGCAGGCTGGCTTTCGCCAAGGCCGGTTTCGCTGTCGACCACGGCGCCCACAGACCGCGCCACATTGGCCACCACGCTTGCGCGCCGTTCCGAAAGGCCCTGGTTATAGGCGTCAGAACCGCGGCTGTCGGTGTGGCCCGTGACCGTGTAGGAGAAAGAGCCTGACTGGCGGAAGAACGCCTCCAGCTCGTCACGGCCGCTGCGCGTGAGGCTGGCGCTGTCGGTAGCAAAAAGCGTGTCGGTGCTGCTGGTCAGGCAGGAGCTGCGCTGCAGACAGACGGGCTTGCCGGTGTGCGGATCGCGCCGCGGCACCATGTAGCCCTCGGTGCCGCCATCGGCCCACCAATGCATGCAGCCGTCGCCGTCGATCCAGACGCCCCATTCGATCTGGCCGGTGACTTCACCGCCCTCCTGCGCCTCGGCGATCGTGCCGAAGCACAGACCCGCGATCACGGAAATGGAGGCTGTCGCACGCGACAACCCCGACCATAGATGACGTTTCACGTTTTTCCCCCAGCCATTGGCCTCTGTCGAGCAGTCTTGCGCCTTTATCCGCAGGATTGCAGTCTGGACGAGGAGAGTAAAGAGAACCTTGCCGCCTTCAGCCAAAGACCGCGTTTTTTGCCCGCCATTG
Organism: Tabrizicola sp.; assembly: GCA_012032275.1. Lineage (GTDB taxonomy): Bacteria > Pseudomonadota > Alphaproteobacteria > Rhodobacterales > Rhodobacteraceae > JAAURK01. The sequence continues at coordinate 10,706 of JAAURK010000073.1, read as the reverse complement.
TGCCTATTGCGGCACAACGCCAGAGATCGCGCGCCCGGGGTCGCCCCCCGGCGGCATCCCGGCGCCCGCAACCCGCTCCCCCGCCAGTGAATTGGTGACGGCAGCGGTGATGCGGACGCGCACGATCTCTCCGGCCCGGCCCTGCGGGTCCATCACGTGAACGGCATGAAGATGTTGCGATTTTCCGACCATCTGGCCCGGCAGGCGGCCTGCCTTTTCGTAAAGCACATCCACCGCGCGCCCGACCATGGCGTCCTGGGCCGCGCGCTGCTGCGAGGTGATCAGCGCCTGAAGCTCCTGCAGCCGGGCATCCGCGACCTCTGCCGGTACCGGCGACTTTTCGGCGGCGGGCGTTCCGGGCCGGGCGGAATATCTGAACGAGAAGGCCGCGCCAAAGCCCACCTCGGCGATCAGCGCCATGGTTGCCCGGAAATCCGCCTCGGTCTCGCCCGGGAAACCCAGGATGAAATCCGACGACAGCAGGATATCGGGCCGCGCCTTCCGGATACGCGCGACCAGCCGCAGGTAATCGGCTGCCGTATGCTTGCGGTTCATCGCCTTCAGGATGCGGTCGCTGCCGGACTGGACCGGCAGGTGGAGATAGGGCATCAGCTGCGGCAGATCACCATGCGCGGCGATCAGATCGTCTTCCATGTCGTTGGGGTGACTGGTGGTGTAGCGCAGCCGCGCGAGCCCCTCGATCCCGGCCATCGCCCGCAGGAGGCGCGCGAGGCCCCAGTCGCCGCCCTCTCCCGCGCCGTGATAGGCGTTGACGTTCTGGCCCAGAAGGGTGATCTCGCGCACTCCGCGCGCAACCAGATCGCGCGCCTCCGCCAAAGCCGGGCAGCCGGGCGGCTGACCTCGGCACCCCGGGTATAGGGCACCACGCAAAGGCACAGAACTTGTCGCAGCCTTCCTGCACGGTCAGAAACGCCGTCGGCCCGCGCGCCGCCTTGCGCGCAGGCAGCAGGGCGAACTTGTCCTCGGCCGGAAATTCGGTATAGACCACCTGCCCTGGCGCATCGACCATCTGCGGCAGCCGGTGATAGCTTTGCGGACCCACAACAAGATCGACGACCGGTGCACGGCGCAGGATCTCGGCCCCTTCGGCCTGCGCCACGCATCCGGCCACACCGATCTTCATTCCCGGCCGGCCGCCTTCAGCTTTCGCAGACGGCCAAGGTCGGAATACAGCTTCTCTGACGCCTTTTCGCGGATGTGGCAGGTGTTCAACAGCACCATATCCGCCTCTTCGGGCCGGTCGGTGGCGACATAGCCCTTCGCGCCCAGCGTCTCGGCCATGCGCTCGCTGTCATAGACATTCATCTGACAGCCATAGGTCTTGATGAACAGCTTCTTCGCATCCGACATCGTCAGCCCTCCGGGACGAGGGCTTTTAGCGCCAAACCGGGGGCGGCCGCAACACCGGCGGGCTTGCATTGCGGCCCCGCTTGACCGAGTTTCGCGAGGGAATGACGGACGGAACCGGAATGCGCCACGCCTCACTTCAGGATTTTCTCGCCGCGCGGGCGATGTGCTGCGCACGGGTCCGCTGGCGGTGATCATGGCCGAGGACGAGGTCGAGCTGGAAACGACGCTGCGCCACCACCTGCGCACCGGGTTTCGCGATATCCTGCTGCTGGCGCCCGAGCCGTTCCCGCTGCCCGAGGATCTGGAGCGCCTGGTGCATGTCGCGCGCCATGACGTCTTTGCCGCGGCGGCGCTGCCCGAGGCGGTGAACCGGATCATCGATCTGGCTGCCGGTCTCTGGATCTATTGCGGCTACAACGCGGAATATCTGTTCTTTCCGTTCTGCGAAACGCGGTCGGTGCGCGAGCTTCTGGCGTTTCACACCGAGGAGCGGCGCGAGGCGATGCTGACCTATGTCATCGATCTTTATGCCGCCGATCTGGCAGAGCATCCCAATGCGGTATCGCTGCGGGACGCGCATCTTGACCGCTCCGGCTATTATGCCCTGCCGCGCAATGACGCCTTGCGAAACTGGGAGGCGAAGGAGCGCCAGCTGGATTTCCACGGCGGCCTGCGCTGGCGGTTCGAGGAGCATGTGCCCGAAAGCCGCCGCAAGATCGACCGGGTCGCGCTTTTCAGGGCCCGCAAGGGGCTGCGGCTTGGTGCGGATTTCACCTTCAACGAGGAAGAGCTGAACACCTATGCCTGCCCCTGGCATCACAATCTGACCGCTGCGGTCTGTTCCTTCCGCACGGCCAAGGCTCTGCGGAGCAACCCCGGATCCCGCCATGCCGTGTCAAGCTTCCGCTGGCACAATTCGGTGCCGTTCGAGTGGCACAGCCAGCAATTGATGGATCTTGGGCTGATGGAACCAGGACAGTGGTTCTGATCCGGCGGATGATCCCCCGGCCCCGAGGCCCGTGAGATTGCGCGCCTTGCGGCGCAAGCCCCTGTCTCGCCGACCGGGCAAGCCCGGATCGGCTCGGGCAGGTGGATATTTGTGCCAAAGTGAAGGGGCTCAGGCGCGGCGGAGGCGGATCACCACTTCGACCCGGGCGATCTGCATCCCTGCGGGGGCGTCAGGCAGGCCCGCGATGCGCAGGTCTTCCTTCGGCGCGTCGGTCAGTTCGTGGCTGTCTTCCCAGTAGAAATGCGGATGATCGTCGACCCTGGTGTCGAAATAGCTTTTCGAGCCGTCGACCACCACCTCGTTCATGAGGCCGGCACCGCAGAAGGCGCGCAGCGTGTTGTAGACCGTGGCAAGGCTGACCTTCTGCCCCGCCGCCGCGGTCAATGCGAAGAGGCTTTCCGCCGTCACATGCCGGTTTTCGCCATCTCCGACCAGAAGCGAGGCCAGCATCTGCCGCTGCCGCGTCGGTCTGAGGCCCGCCGAAGCGAGCCAGGCCGTACCGCGCTGCCACTCATGTGGGTCCATTGCCTTCGTCATTCGTCGTCCTGTGCTGCCCTTCATATAAAGGACAAATCGCGCCGGTTTCAAACCCTATTCCTGCGCCTTCATCCGCTGAAGACCGCGCTGCAGCGGGCGCAGTGCCGCGAAAGTCATGGCCAGCATCAGCCCGCCCGCGAGCCAGAGCGGCAGTTTCAGCGCCCCGGACCGCCCGAGCCAGCCCTCCGCGAGCCCGATCACCCAGCCCGACAGCGCGATGCCCAAGGGGATCATGCCCCAGGCCAGCAGGCGGTAGAGGCTGTTCACCCGGCCGCGCAGATCGTCCGGAATCAGCCGCTGGCGCAAACTGACCGAGACGATGTTCCAGGTAATCCCCGCCATTTCGAACCCGACGAAACAGGCGGCCAGAAGCCATCCGTTCGGCATCAGCGGCACCGCGAGAAGCAGGACCGCGCTGATCAGCAGCGCGAGCGGCATCGTCCGCCCCGGCCCGAGCCAAAGCGCGATACGGTCGCCGACCAATCCTGCTGCCGCCCCGCCCAGCGCGAAGGCTGTCAGCACGAAGCCGTATTCCTGGGCGGAAAGTCCAAGGTTTTCCTGCGCATGGAGCACCATGGCGAAGAGCGCTGCATGAAAGCACATGATTCCAAAAGCCGGTGACGACCGCCAGCAGGATCAACAGCGGTTGGCCCCAGAGATATCGCCATGCCACGGCAAGCGCCCTGCGCCAGCCTGCCTCGGCGGGCGTCAGGGGGCGGAACTGACCGGCCAGCCGCGCCATCAGCAGTGCCGCGACGCCATAGGCCAGGGCATTCACCGCAAACGGCAAGGCCAGCGCCACGCCCAGAAGGAACGCCCCCAGCGCCGGGCCGATCATCTGGTTGGCCACCGCCTCCAGCGTCCAGAGCCGCCCGTTCGCCCGCTCGAGCCCCGCATCGGGAACGATCGCGGGCAGCAAGGTCTGTGCGGCATTGTCGCGAAAGACCTCGGCGATGCCGACGACGATGGCACAAAGGCAAAGGGCGGTGAAAAGCGGCACCGAGCTCAACGCCCTCCATCGGCGCCGCGGCCGCCTCGGACCGCAGGGCGAGCGCCGCTCCTGCCACAAGGAAGGCCAGCGCCCGCACGAGATCCATCGCGATGACCAGGCGCCGCCGGTCGACCCTGTCGGCCGCGATGCCCGCGGGAATGGCGAAGATGGCCCAAGGCAGGTACAAAGCCACCGGCACCATCGCAATCAGCGCCGCATCGCGGGTCAGCGTGCTGGCGACCCAGACCCAGGCCAGCGTCGCAATCCCGTCGGCCAGATTGGCAAAGCCGGTTGCCGCCATGAACTTCCGGAACATTCGCGCGCCTCCCGCTTCAGGCGTCAGACTTGCCACTCTTCCCCCCCAAATGCTAGGGAGGGTGAAGGGGCAATCGGGGGACCACAAGGGATGGCGTCTTATCCAACCAGTTTCGACAAGGAAGGCCTTCTGGCCTGTGCGCGGGGCGAGCTTTTCGGCCCAGGCAACGCCCAGCTTCCCGCGCCGCCGATGCTGATGATGGACCGGATCACCGACATTTCGGAGGATCGGGGCGCGCATGGCAAGGGGCATGTGGTGGCCGAATTCGACATCACTCCTGACCTGTGGTTCTTCGAATGCCACTTTCCGGGAAACCCGATCATGCCGGGCTGCCTTGGGCTGGATGGTCTTTGGCAGCTGACCGGCTTCAACCTTGGCTGGCGCGGCTGGCAGGGCCGCGGCTATGCGCTGGGGGTGGGCGAGGTCAAGCTGACCGGGATGGTGCGGCCGGACCGCAAGAAGCTCATCTACTTCGTCGATTTCACCAAGGCGATGCAGAGCCGCCGCCTCACGATGGGCGTCGCCGACGGCCGGGTCGAGGCGGATGGAGAGGTGATCTATCTGGTCAAGGACATGAAGGTGGCACTCAGCGAGGCGTGATCCCGCGCCCGCGATGACAGCAGAGATATCCGATGCGACCCTTCCAGCATTCGCTATCCAGCGGCGCGCGCCTGTCGCACAGCTGGGAGGCGCATCTTCCCGTCCACGAGTTCCTCGACCTGAGCAAATTTGCCTGTGCCGACCGGCGCCACCGCGTCGTCTTGCACCACTCGGACCTTGGCGCTGCCATTGCGGCGAAGGTGTTTCCCGAACGGTCCGATGTTCAGGCGATCGTCGATCAGCATGTCAGGGAAGACCTGGGGCGGGGGGCCAATCTTCGCGACTGGTTTGATCATTGCGACGCCGACCAACTGCCAAGGCCCATCCTCCGCCGGGTCCGGAACGGGGCCGCGGGTGTGGCGGACCATGTGGCAGGCCGCATGCCCGACGCCGCCCGCCCGGCCATCGACGCGGTCTGCGATTTCCTTTTCTCGCCCCTCGGCTACCTGAGCGGGAACAGCGACGATGCCCTGCCGCTTCTGATGAACTGCGCGGGGCCGATGATCGTTCGCCGCGTCTTTGGCCCGCCGCGACCTGGCGCGACTGGCGGAATGATCGATTACGGCTGGATCGCCGAAGCCGCGATCTTTACCGTGTATGGGCGTATTCCCGATCTGGGTGAAATCGTGCGATGCTGGACCGCGGAGCCAGTCAAACCCGCTGCCGGGACCAGCTGAATGCACAAATTTCGGGACGAAGCCGCATTGATCAGGGTGCTGGATGAGGTGGCGGACAGCCTTTCGGCCCTTGGCGTAGAGCCGATCTTCCTTGGCGAATGCCCGAACAAGTTCAACGACGCTTTCCAGGACGACCTTTGGTATGCAGTTCAGGCGGGCGAAGAGTATTGGGAACAGTCGCATTTCTTCGAATACCGGACCGAACCCCTTGTGCGCGAGCGCAGTTCCTTCGCGCCCGGACTTGATCCGAAGGCGCTCAAGGACGGCGGGGCTACAATCGTCGGCGACCGCATCGCCCGGCTTCGCGGCTGCCTGCATCACCTCCAACAGAAGGGCTGGCGTGATCTTGTGGGCTTTGGTGGCCTGATCGCGCTGATCATCGAAAAGGGGCAGCGGTGGCTGGTTCTGGAACGGCCCAATGTCGATGACGCCGAAATCTACTCCTGGGGCGAAGATGGCCTGTTCGACATCGGCAAGACCGAGCGGATCGACCAGGAAATCGAAAAACCAACGCTCCTGCGGTTCAAGCATGTCGAGCAAAGGAATGTCGACTGGCTGGGCGACGAGGCCCTGCGATACTTCCGGCCCGTGCTTCAGGATACCGCCAGTGCCACGAGGCTTGCCGAAGTCCTTTGGGATGCAGTGACTGCAATCCGGGGACAGACCTCAGCGCCCTTCGCCTTGCTTTCCAAGGCATCTCCGACCTCATTCTACGGAGGTGGGGGAAGATTTGAGCCGCCTCAGGTGATAAGTGACGATCTTCGCCAGAAGGAAGGTGAGTTCCGCCGTCCTGACGCGACCGGAAAATGGCCACAGTATCGTCCGGACCCGAAGGCAGAGCCGGCCGAGTACTCGGATCTGGCAAAGGCGATGCACACCGCGCTTGCCATTCTGGAGGACGCGGACTGGCGCAAGCACTTCAGTACCGCGTTCGGCGAAAACCTGAGTGATTGGCAACTTGGCCTGCTGGCCAACGCGGACATTGCCGTCTTGATACGGGACAATGCGGCCTTCAGGATCGAACCGGGCAAGCTGAGCCAGATCGGGGTGTTCGACTACATCTCTTTCTTCAACTTCGACGGATATCTGCCCGACATCGAAGAAGCTGCGCGGCGCGCGGCCGATGGTTTCTGAGCCCGATTTCCTGCGGGTTGCCTGCAAGGCAAGCTTTGCCGCCGCCGGACCAGAGGCCTGCCCCAATTGACCCCACCAAGGCAGGCTCGCCCGGCACCAAGAACTCGCCATCGATGCTCCGGACCCGTCCCCTGACCATGCTCATCACCGGCCGCCGGGGTGCGACGGGCTTGATGCCATCCAAACGGGTCGGGAAGCCGGACAACGGCAGGACGATGCGGCGGCGGGGGTCATGCCCCATCCCTTGCCCCAGCGTCGGCGCAGCCACCTGCGCCCGTCACAGCCCCTGGCGCCGTTCGTGGCCATCGCCCCAGGCCCCCAGCAGATCAAGCACGGGAACCAGCGTCCGGCCATAGTCGGTATAGTCGTAGATCATGAACACGACGCCGCCGCGCATCTCTTCCTGCGGCAAGACAAGGCCATCCTTGCCCAGTTGCGACAGCTGTTGCGACAAGACCTTGGCCGACACGCCCGGCAACAGGGTCCGGATCTCGCCGAAGTGGTGCGGCCGGTCACGCAACAGCCAAAGAATGCGCGTCTTCCATTTGCCGGAAATCGCCTTGATGCCCACCAGTGCAGGGCAATGGGTCAGCTTCGGGTCAGGCTTTGCGGTCGTCACCATTTGGTAACTCCTTGATTGGTCGGGACTCTTGGCGATATCCTGGCGGCAGGGAGAAACAGGGATGGCCGTACCTTCACTTTACGAATGGATCGGGGGAATGGAAACGCTTGTTCCGTTGACCACCGAATTCTACCGGCGTGTCCGGCATGACGACGAGATCGGCCCGATCTTCCGACATATGGACGAGAACCATCCCGCCCATGTAGCGGCATTCCTGGCCGAGGTCTTCGGCGGGCCGAAGCTTTACTCGCAACACCATGGCGGCCACCCCGAAATGATCCGTCACCACCTGAACCGGCACCTGACCGAACGGCAGCGCCGCCGCTGGCTGGCGCTTTTGCTCGACAGCTACGAAGACTCCGACGCGCCCCATGATCCGGAGTTCGCCTCTGCTCTTGTCGGCTATCTTGAATGGGGCTCGCGGCTGGCCGTGCTGAACTCCCAGCCCGGCGCCAAGGTCGTGCAGGAAGCACCGATGCCTGTCTGGGGCTGGGGCGAAACCGGTGGGCCCTACATCGAAAAGGTGCCACAATGATCGTCGAATACCTTCGCTATTCGATACCGCAGGACCGGCAGGCCGCCTTTGTCCGCGACTATGATGCAGCGCTGGCCGAACTCATGAAATCCCCCTACGCCCTTGGCTTCGACCTTTGCCAATGCGTCGAGGACAAGGCCGAGTTCATTCCGCGCATCGAGTGGAGTTCGGCAGAAGACTACCTGCAGGGCTTCCGCAAAGGCCCGGAGTTTCGCGCCTTCTTTGCGCATATCCAGCCCTATCTGCCGATGATCGGAGAGATGCGCCACTATGACCGCCTGTCACGGTCCGGTCCATGATGCGCAGTCCGGGCGACGGGGCGAAGTGTGTGGAGCCCGGGAAGGTCTGAAGACGCGCGGCTCTTCGACCACCGGTTTTCCGGACGACCTTGCGCCTGGGGGCGTTCATGCCGCTGTCGCACGATCGCCCGACCGCTGATCATCGCTGTGGCGATGACAGAGCCCCGGAACGCCTGGGCACCTGACGGAGAGACCTCTCCGGTGCGCGACCCGCCCGGCCCGCCAGAAGCGGCGTCGCCCGGCGCTCACCTCGCCCAACCTCCTTGCCCCCTCCCCCCCTCTGCCCTAAACAGGCCTGAAGCAGTACCAGGAGGCCAGACATGCGCCGCGTCGTCATCACCGGGATCGGGATCGTCTCGTCCATTGGCAACTCCGCCGCCGAGGTGGAGGCCAGCTTGCGCGCAGGCAAGTCCGGTATCGTCTTCGCCCCCGACTATGCCGAGCACGGCTTTCGCTGTCGCGTCCATGGCGCGCCGAACATCGTGCTGGAAGACCATATCGACAAGCGCGATCTGCGCTTCATGGGCGACGGGGCGGCCTATAATTTCATCGCCATGGACCAGGCTGTGAAGGACAGCGGGCTGGAGCCGCAGGACATCTCGAACGAACGTTCGGGGCTTATCATGGGCTCCGGCGGGCCTTCCACCAAGTCGTTCTTTCGCGCCCACAATATCGTGCGCGAGACCGGCAGCCCCAAGCGGATGGGGCCGTTCATGGTGACCAAGGGCATGTCCTCCACCAATTCCGCCTGCCTTGCCACGCCGTTCAAGATCAAGGGCGTGAACTATTCCATCACCTCGGCCTGCTCCACTTCGGCGCATTGCATCGGCAATGGGACCGAACTGATCCAGATGGGCAAGCAGGACGTGGTTTTCGCGGGCGGAGGGGAAGAGCTTGACTGGACCCTCTCTTGCCTTTTCGACGCGATGGGGGCGATGTCGTCGAAATACAACGATGCGCCAGAGACTGCCGCCCGCGCCTATGATGCAACGCGGGACGGGTTCGTCATTGCCGGGGGCGGCGGCGTCGTCGTGCTTGAAGAGCTGGAACACGCCCGCGCGCGGGGCGCCAGGATCTATGCCGAGGTCACCGGCTACGGCGCCACCTCCGACGGATATGACATGGTCGCCCCCTCCGGCGAAGGCGGCGAACGCTCGATGCGGCTGGCGCTGTCCACTCTGCCCGAAGGCCGTCACGTCGATTACATCAACAGCCACGGCACCTCGACCCCGGTCGGCGACGTGACCGAGATGGAAGCGATCCGCCGCGTCTTCGGTCGCGGCTCCACCCCGCCCGTCTCCTCGACCAAATCGCTGACCGGCCACAGCCTTGGCGCCACTGGCGCACAGGAGGCGATCTATTCGCTGCTGATGATGCAAGGCAATTTCATCGCCGCTTCGGCCAATGTGGTGACGCTGGACCCGGCGCTCGATCCGGCGGAAATCGTCACCACGCTGCGCGAAGGCGTGACGCTGGACACGGTGCTTTCCAACTCGTTCGGCTTCGGGGGCACCAACGCCACGCTCGTCATGTCGAAATACCTTTCATAAGGACATATCATGGCCGATCTGATGAAGGGCAAGCGCGGGCTTGTCATGGGCGTTGCGAATGACCGCTCCATCGCCTGGGGCATTGCCTCCGCACTTGCCGCCGAAGGTGCGGAACTTGCCTTCAGCTATCAGGGAGAGGCATTCGGCAAACGGGTGCAACCGCTGGCGGCTTCGGTCGGCTCGGATGTCCTCGTCGATGTCGACGTGACCGATGATGCCAGCCTCGACGCCTGTTTCAACGTCCTGAAAGCGCGCTGGGGAAGGCTGGACTTCCTGATCCACGCCATCGCCTTTTCCGACAAGAACGAACTGACCGGCCGTTTCATCAACACCACGCGCGGCAATTTCCAGAACTCGCTCACCATCTCCTGCTTCAGCTTCATCGACGTGGCCCGCCGCGCCGCCGATCTGATGCCCGAGGGCGGCAGCCTCGTTACCCTGACGTTCCAGGGGTCGAACCAGGTGGTGCCCAACTACAACGTGATGGGTGTGGCCAAGGCGGCACTGGAAAGTGCGACCCGCTACCTCGCCAATGACCTCGGGCCCCAGGGCATCCGCGTCAATGCGATCTCTCCTGGCCCGATGAAGACGCTTGCCGGTGCGGCCATTGGCGGCGCCCGCGCCACTTTCCGGCACACCGAGGCCAACGCGCCCCTGCGCGCGAACGCCACGCTCGAGGCGATCGGCGGCACCGCGGTCTGGCTCTGCTCGCCCTATGGCGCGGCGACGACCGGAGAGATCGTGCACGTCGACGGCGGCTATCACGTCCTTGGCTTTCCGCAGGCGGAAAATCTCTGACGCCTTCATCTGGCTTCATCTTGGTAAAAATATCCATCTCCGTCGCCCACGGTAAGCGGACGATCGCAGGACAGGAGTGCCCCGCGGCGAAGGCGATATCCGCCGCCGAAAGCCACTCTCAGCCCGCTCCGTTTGCCTCCTAGAGCAACCTGCGCTTACGTTGAATCGAGGGATTCCCCTGAGGGTCTAACTGTGATTCATCCCTTTCAGGAGGATCACGCCATGCCCGCACCGCTCTCGCTCGACATTCGTCGGAGGTTTCAACGC
>JAAURK010000388.1 GCA_012032275.1 Tabrizicola sp. | reverse complement strand
GAACTCGGTCTCGTGATCGGGGTCGCTATGGTCGTTAACCTGTTCGCCGCCGCGTTGGCCGGCATCCTCATCCCGCTCGGGCTCGAGGCTCTCGGGCTCGACCCCGCAATCGCTTCGGGCGTATTCGTCACCACGGTCACCGACGTGGTCGGCTTCTTTGCCTTCCTGGGGCTTGCCGCCATGTGGCTGGTGTAGGGCCCGGCATGTTCTTCTATCTCGCCAAGGCTCTCGGATTTCTGCTCCAGCCGTCCACGCTGATCGCGCTGCTCATCGCCTATGGCTCGATCCTGATCTGGACGGGCTGGGCGCGGTGGGGACGGCGCTTCGTCTGCGTCGGCGCGGCTCTGCTCCTGATCGTTGGTCTCTCGCCGCTCGGCAACGCTCTGATTCTGCCGCTGGAGGATCGCTTCCAGCGGACCAATCTCGATCAGCCGCCGCCGCCCAGCGTCTCGTAAGAGCCAAGCCGCGCGCGGCATTCGCTGCACATCGAGACATGCGTTGCGACAACCAGGTTGAACGCCTCCGGCAGCGCACCGGCGGCATAGGCCATCAGTAACTGTTCCGACAAATGGTGACGTATCGTCATCGTCTTCTCTCGTCCTTCACGTCATGTCGTGGCGCAGCTTGTCCAGCGCCAGCCTGATCCGCGATTTGATCGTGCCAAGCGGCAACCCGGTTTCCGCGGCGATTTCGCTGTGCGACAGGTCGCCGTAGAAGGCCCGCTCGATCAGAGCGCGTTGTTTCTCGGGCAGCCCGGCCAAAGCGCGGCCAAGCCGTTCCGTCTCTTGCTGGGCCTCGAAAACCTCTGCCTGATCCGGCTCGGCTTCGGGGCCCCAGTCCAATTCTTCCGGTTCGGCGCGCCGCGCCTTTCGCAACGCATCGATCCGCCGGTTCCGCGCGATGGTGAAGACCCAGGTCGCCACCGAGGCCCGCGCGGGGTCGAACATATGCGCCTTCTGCCACAGCGTCGCCATCACGTCCTGCGCACATTCCTCGGCCAGAGTCGCCTCTGCCCCGGACTTCATCAGGAACCCTTTCACCCGCGGGGCGAAATGGCGAAACAGCGCTGCAAACGCCGTCTTGTCCTGCGTGTCGCGAACCCGGACGACCAGCCCGGCCCAATCCATCTCTGCGTCCTTTTCCGCCACTCTCAAGCCTCTCTTCCGGAACATCCCGTTCATCCCAGATGCAGGCCAACGCTGCAATCGGGATGCTGGGTCCGTCATCGTGTCTTGAGTGGCGCCTAACATCATGGAGCTTCTACGCGCGATGATGCCGGACGGATCACTTCCGCAATGAAACTGGATTGGCGAGGAAGGGTGTCAAGATCATGCTGTCACAAAAAATGTACAGGATGATCCAGTTGCACGCTCATCGCGTATAAACCCCGACACGTTCAAGAGAGATGACTTCATGCCCTTCGAAACCCTTGGTCAAGCCCCCCGCCGCATTGCCGTGATCGGGGGGGGCATTTCCGGCATGGCCGCCGCGCACCTTCTGGCAAGGGGAAATTCCGTCGTCCTTTTCGAAGCCGAAGGCAGGCTTGGCGGGCATGCGCGAACCGTCCTTGCGGGAAAGCGGGGGGATCAGCCGGTCGATACCGGTTTCATCGTCTTCAACCGCGTCAACTATCCCCATCTTGTCACGCTCTTCGAACATTTGCAGGTGCCCATCGCCGAAAGCCGCATGAGCTTTGGCGCTTCGATCGACGGCGGGCGCATCGAATACGGGCTGGCCTCGCTTGACACGATCTTCGCGCAGCGCCGCAATCTGGCGAACCCGCGGTTCCTGCGCATGATCGCCGATATCGTGAAGTTCAACAAACATGCCGAAGCCATGGCGACAGACCCTGCCATGACGATCCGCGAGCTTCTGGGGCGGCTCGGCACGGGCGAGGCGTTCCGCGACCATTACATCACGCCCTTCTCGGGCGCGATCTGGTCGACGCCCACCTCGGGGATCCTTGATTTCCCGGCCGAGGCGCTGGTGCGGTTCTTCCGCAACCACGCGCTGATGGGATATGAGGGGCAGCACCAATGGTACACCGTGCGCGGCGGATCGGTTGAATACGTCAGCCGCCTGCAATCGGCGATGCAGGCCGCGGGGGTGGATATCCGCCTTGCCGCGCCTGTGGCTGCGGTGAAGCGCGAGGCGGGTGCCGTCCTCGTGCGCGCCACGGGCGGGGAGTGGGAGCTGTTCGACGAGGTGATCCTCGCCACGCATTCCGACATCTCGCTGAAGCTTCTTTCCGATGCCACGCCCGCCGAAGCCTCTGCCCTTGGCGCTGTGAGGTATCAGCCGAACGAAGCCGTCCTTCATGCCGACGAGACGATGATGCCGAAGTCGCGCAAGGTCTGGTCCAGTTGGTCCTATGTCGAACCGAAGGGCGGGGCGGGCGCCCGGATCGACCTGACCTACTGGATGAATTCGCTGCAACCGATCCCGCATGACGATCCGCTTTTCGTCACGCTGAACCCCGCGCGCGCGATCCGCGACGATCTTGTCCAGGATGTCGTGACCTTTCATCACCCGGTCTACGACACTGCCGCGCTTGCTGCGCAGCAGGCCATCCGGGCGATGAACGGCACGCGCGGCACCTGGTTCTGCGGCGCCTGGATGCGCAACGGGTTTCACGAGGATGGCTTTGCCTCCGCGGTCGATGTGGCCAGCGGCATCGCACGGCGTCCGGTTGCGATGGTGGCGGAATGACGGCAGTCGAGCGGGTTTGCGGCGAAACCTTCCACGGTCGCAAGGGCGCCGTAAAGAACAGCTTCCGCTATGCGGTCGACTATGTGCTGCTTGATCCGGAACAGGCCGCCGGACCCCGGCTCTTTTCGCGCAACCGGCGCAATCTTCTGGCGCTGCACGATGCCGATCACGGCGGCGCGCCCGGCTTGACGCGCCGCAGCACCTCGGCCCAGACCTCGGGTGAATAGACCAGCGCGATGTGCGGCATGCCGTCGATGTGGCGGTTGTCGGCGCCGGGCAGCACGGCGGTGGACGCCGGCATGACGATGTTGTCGCAGTGGCTGTAGAAGCAGGTGAAGTGGCGGCTGGCGACCATCGCTTTCTTCATCGGCCAGCGCGCGCAACCAGGGCTGTGCGGCGCATCTGA
>JAAURK010000072.1 GCA_012032275.1 Tabrizicola sp. | reverse complement strand
ATTGACACCAACCCGCGCGGCCATGGCGGCAACCGTCTCGCCGCGCCGCGCGACCGCAAGCTGATAGCCGGGGTAAGAGAGGATGCCGTTTCCGTCGGGGGTGGGGGCGGCTGCGGTCGCCTGCCGCGCTTCGGCCGATGTGCTGCCGGGGCCGCCGCGCAGATCCCAGTCGAAACCGCCCGACGGGACACAGCCTGAAAGCGCCAGAAGGCTGACGCCAAACGCCATGCCGACGCTGATGCGGGGAAACGCAGGGTTCTGGAACATGTTCGACCGCCTCTTGCCAAAGCTCGCCCGGGTTATCCCGGTTTCTTGCCCTTACCTTACTCCGACCCGAGCCCTTCGACCAGAGGGACGAACCTTACCGGGCGAAGTTCTTCATAATCAAAGCCATTTGCGCCGCGTGTGACCTTGATCAGGCTTTGCACGGCGTCCGATTGCCCGACCGGCAGCACCATGATGCCGCCCGGTTTCAGCTGGTGCAACAACGGCCCCGGCGGATCCTCGGCGGCGGCGGTCACGAGGATACGGTCGAACGGCGCCTGTTCGGGCAGGCCATGAGAGCCGTCCGCCGTCATCGCGGTGACATTGGTCAGGCCGATCTGCCGGAAGAGATCCGAGGCTTCGCGCACAAGCCTGCGATAGCGGTCGACGGTGTAGACCCGCCGGCCAAGTTCGGCAAGGATTGCGGCCTGATATCCCGATCCGGTCCCGACCTCGAGGATCGTGTCGCGCGCCGAGACGTTCAGCGCCTGCGTCATCAGCCCGACGACCGAGGGCTGGCTGATCGTCTGCCCGCAGGCGATCGGCAGGGGCATGTCCTCATAGGCGCGCTCGGCGAAGATACCCTTGACGAAAAGGCCGCGGTCGATCCGCTCCATCGCGTTCAGCACCCGCGCATCGGTGACCCCGCGAGAGCGGAGCGCGAAGAGGAACCGCATCTTGCGCTCGGCCAGATCGGTGGCGGCAGGATCCTCCTCTTCCGTGGTCCCGGTCATGCGAGCCGTTCCGCGAGATCGCCCAGCAGGTCATGCGCCGTCAGGTCGGCGCGCATCGGCGTCACCGCGATATGGCCGTCAAGGTTGACCGCCGCATCGGTGCCGGGTTCAGTCGGCGTCTGCTGCGGGCCGCCCTTGATCCACAGGAATTTGCGGCCCGACGGCGAAAGATGCGGCTCGACCCCGAACGATGTGTCGCGGCGAAACCCCTGGGGCGCCACGCGCAAGGATTTGGTATCGGCGCCGGGCAGGGGCGGAAAGTTCACGTTGTAAAAGACGCGGTAGTCATCATTGGTCCAGATGCCCCGCTCCAGCAGCGTGCGCACCACCGCGGTGCCATGCTGGCGCGCGCTGTCGAACGGATCGCGCAGCAGCGCATTCTCCGGACCGAAGAACTGCGATAGCGCGATCGCCGGCACGCCCTGAAGCGCCGCCTCCATCGCGCCGCCGATGGTGCCGGAGTACAGCACGTTCTCGGCCGCATTGTTGCCCCGGTTCACGCCCGACAGCACCAGATCGGGCTTTGCGCCCTCCAGCACGTCATAGATCGCGGCGAGGACGCAATCTGCCGGGCTGCCTTCGGCGGCAAAGCGGCGCGGGGCAAGCTTGGCGATCATCATCGGATGGGTATAGCTGATGCAATGCGCGACGCCCGACTGTTCGAACGCAGGCGCAACCGTCCAGACCTCGCCGCTTTCGCCTGCGATCGCCGTCGCGATTTCGGTGAGCACCTCGAGGCCGGGGGCGTTGATGCCATCGTCATTGGTGATCAGGATGCGCATGAAGTTCCCTTTGGCTGAACCCTGATTAGACGAGCCGCACTGGCGCTTCAAGCCGGGACAGCCGCAGGAAAAGCTTGCGCCGCCCGAGATTGCGGGATTTGATGCAAAGGCGGACTGCGGGGTACCATGGCGGACGGATTACAGCCGACAACCGAAGCGATCCGGGTAGAGGATCTGCACAAGTCCTTCGGCTCGCTGGAGGTGCTCAAGGGTGTCTCGCTGACTGCCCATGAAGGCGATGTTGTCGCCATCATCGGGGGCTCGGGGTCGGGCAAGTCGACGATGCTGCGTTGCATCAACTTTCTCGAGACGCCGACCAGCGGCCGGATCGCGATTGCGGGCGAAGCGGTGGCAATGCGCCCGACCGGTGCCCCTGCCGACCGGCGCCAGCT
The DNA here is from genome assembly GCA_012032275.1 of Tabrizicola sp. Lineage (GTDB taxonomy): Bacteria > Pseudomonadota > Alphaproteobacteria > Rhodobacterales > Rhodobacteraceae > JAAURK01. Next base: position 12,611 of record JAAURK010000072.1, on the reverse strand, counting down.
GGAACGGATCCGCCAGAGCCTGGGGATGGTGTTCCAGCAGTTCAATCTGTGGAGCCACCGGACGGTGCTGGAAAACCTGATCGAGGTGCCCGTCCAGGTGATGAAATGCCCCAGGGGCGAGGCGATGGACCGGGCGCGAAAGCTTCTGGCGCGCGTCGGCCTGGCTGAAAAGGAGGCCGCCTATCCGGCATTCCTCTCGGGCGGCCAGCAACAGCGGGCGGCGATTGCCCGGGCGCTGTGCATGGAGCCGAAGGCGATGCTTTTTGACGAGCCGACCAGCGCGCTTGACCCGGAACTTGTGGGCGAGGTGCTGGCCGTGATCCGCGATCTGGCGGCCGAAGGGCGCACGATGATCCTCGTCACGCATGAAATGAAGTTCGCCCGCGAAGTGGCGAGCCATGTCATCTATTTGCACAACGGACGGGTCGAGGAAGAAGGCCCGCCGGACGCCCTTTTCGGTGATCCCAAGTCCGAGCGTCTGAAACAGTTTCTGAGATCGGTCTCTTGACGGGCCGCAACACAAACCAACCGGGAGACGACCCATGAACTTCAAGACCCTCACCATCGCCCTGGCGCTTCTGGCCGCACCCGCCGCCGCACAGGAGGTCAAGATCGGCGTCGCCGCCGAACCATATCCACCCTTTGCCTCGCCTGATGCCTCGGGCAACTGGGTCGGCTGGGAGGTGGATTTCATCAATGCGGTCTGCGCTGCGGGCGAGATGCAATGCGTGATCACCCCGGTCGCCTGGGAGGGGATCATCCCCTCGCTGACCGGCGGCCAGATCGATGCCATCATGGCCTCGATGTCGATCACGGAAGAGCGGATGAAGACCATTGATTTTTCGGACAAATACTACAACACCCCGGCGGTGATCATCACTGCCAAAGGCTCCGGCCTCACGCCGGATGCGGCGGGCATGGCGGGCAAGATCATCGGCGTGCAGGTGTCGACCATCCATGAGGCCTATGCGCAGAAGCATTTCCCGGAAGCAGCCGAAATCAAGACCTACCAGACCACGGATGAGGGGTTCCAGGATCTTGCTGCCGGTCGGATCGATGCCAGCCAGGCCGACAGCATCGCGATCGACGCTTTTCTTGCCTCCGATGTGGGCAAGGCCTGCTGCGAGGCGATTGGCGCGGTGGCCGACGATCCGTCGATCCTGGGCCTCGGCGTCGGGGTCGGGCTGCGCAAGGGCGAGGATGAGCTCAAGGCCAAGTTCAACGCCGCTATCGCCAAGGTCATCGCCGACGGCACCTATGACGAAATCTCCAAGCCCTATTTCGCCTCGTCGATCTACGGCGGCTAAGGGCGCGGTGTGTTCGCCCTGAGCGCCACCGCGGCCGAGCTTCTGGCCTGGTCGCCCCCCCGGATGGGGGCGACGCTGGTTGCGGGGCTTGGCAACACCATCCTGATCGCGCTTGGCGCCTATGGCATGGGGCTGGTGATCGGGGTGGCGGGGGCGTTTGGCAAACTTTACGGCGGGCCTGTCACGAAGGATCTGCTCGCCGTCTACACGACGCTCGTGCGCGCGGTGCCGGAGCTTGTCCTGCTTCTGCTGATCACCTTCGCCGCAAAGGACGGGATCAACAAGATCCTCACCTCCAACGGTTTCGACCCCATCGACTTTTCCGGCGTGGTGGCGGGGATCGTCGTGCTTGGCGTCGTGCAGGGCGCCTATTCGACCGAGGTGCTGCGCGGCGCGATCCAGTCGGTTCCCGCGGGCCAGATCGAAGCGGCGCGCGCCATGGGCATGTCGCCCGGCAAGATCGCGCGGCGGGTCACGCTGCCGCTGATGACATCGGCCGCCGTGCCGGGGCTTGCGAACCTGTGGCTGACGGTGACCAAGGATACGGCCCTTCTGGCGGTGATCGGCTTCATCGAGCTGACCAAGGCCACCTCGCTTGCCGCGGGCACCACGAAATCCTTCCTGACCTTCTATCTGGCGGCGGGCGTGCTTTACCTCATGTTGTCGCTGGTCTCGGGCCTGATCTTCGGGCGGATCGAAAAATGGGCCCGGCGCGGACAGCGCACTCTCGCCGGGGGTGGGATGTGAGGGCGTTCCTGAAGCCGCACCGGATCGTGCTTATCCTGATCGCGCTTGGCATCGTCGGCTGGTGCGCCACGGCGCTGAACTGGAGCTGGCTCGCCACGCCGAAATACCTTGATTTGCTGCCGCTGGCGATCTGGCGGACGGTCTGGCTGACCGTGGTGACGATGGCGCTGGGGATGCTGCTGGCAATCCCCCTTGGCCTCGCGCAGGCAGCGGGGCCGATCTGGCTTGCCGCGCCGCGCGGGTCTATTGCAGCATCATCCGTGGCACGCCGCTCCTGTTGCAGCTCTGGCTGCTCTATTACGGGCTTGGATCGCTGTTCCCGCAGTTTCCCTGGATCCGCGAAAGCTGGCTCTGGCCGATCCTGAGGCAGGCCTGGCCCTATGCGGTGCTGGCCCTTACTCTCAGCGTGGCGGGGTATGGCGGAGAGGTGATGCGCGGTGCCTTCAAGGGCGTGGCGGGCGGCCAGCTGGAGGCGGCGCGGGCCATGGGCATGCCGCGGTTCACGATCTTTCGCCGCATCTGGCTGCCGCAGGCATTGTACCGCGCCCTGCCGACGATTGGCGGAGAGACGGTGTTGCAGATGAAGTCGACGCCCTTGGTGGCCACGATCACCGTGGTCGACATCTATTCGCTGGCCAAACGGGTAACGCAGGACACGTTCATCGTCTACGAGCCGCTGATCCTGCTGGCGCTGGTCTACATGGTGCTGGCGGGGGTAATCGTGCTTGTGTTTCGCTGGCTGGAAAACCGGGTGCCGGTCAGAACCGCCTAGCGTAACACTGATGCAACAGGACCGATCCTTCGGGTGATGATCGCAGATTTGTGGGTTGATCGGGGGGCGCACCACGATTGAAGTCCAGACCACGATCCTTGCAGGAAAAATCCATGTTTCGCCGTGACTTCATGCTTTCCGCGCTGTCGCTTCTGGCTACGTCTCCGGCTTTTGCGCATTCGCGGGCCAACGCCGATGAGACCCCGCCTTGCAGCCCCGGATCGTGCTTTTCGAAGGGGGCTACCGGCCGGGTGACATTCACGTCTTTCCCGATCAGTTCCGGCTTTATCTGATCCTTTCCGAGGTGCGGGCGCTGCGCTACGCCGTGGGGATCGGCAAGCCCGGTCTTTATCAGTCGGGCGAATTCACCATCGGGCGCAAGGCGAAATGGCCCTGGTGGCGGCCGACGAAAGCGATGATCAAGCGCGATCCCGCCGCTTATGCCCCGTTCGCCGATGGAATGCGCGGCGGGCCGAAGAATCCCCTGGGCGCACGGGCGCTCTATCTTTACGATGACGAAGGGCGCGACACCTATCTGCGCGTCCATGGCACGAACAAGCCCTGGACCATCGGCAGCGCCGTCTCGAACGGCTGCGCAAGGCTGACGAATACCCATATCAGCCATCTTTACGACCGTGTGCCGATTGGCACGCGGGTCGTCCTGCACGAAAAATCCGCGGTCTAGCCACGCCCGGTCAGCCAGTTCCCAAGCCTTGCCAGGCGCGAGGGTCCGGCACCGGGGCGTGCCTCGCGGCGGTCGGCGGCATTCAAGAGCGCATACATGCCGCGCACGCCAAGCCAGCGGAACGGCTCCGGCTCCCAGCGCCGGGGACGGCGGTTGACCCAGGGCAGGGCGGTCAGCGCGCTTTGCTGCGCCATGGCGAGTTCGGCAAGCGTCCGTCCGGCGAGGTTCGAGGTGGAAAGGCCGACGCCGACATATCCTCCGGCCCAGCCAAGGCCGGTTGCCGGATCGAAACCGACGCTGGCGCACCAGTCACGGGGCACGCCCAGCGTGCCGCACCAGGCATGATCGATCCGGGCCTGCCGGGCGGCGGGGAAGTGGCGGTGCAGAACGGCCGTCAGACGGCGGATGGTTTCGCGGTCCGGCGCCCCGTCCACATCGGTGCGAGAGCCGAACCGGTACGGCACGCCCCGTCCTCCCACCGCGATCCGGCCCTCGCGGGTGCGTTGGCAATAGCAATAGGCATTGGCGAAATCACCCAGAATTTCATGGCCTTGCCAGCCGATCCTCGACCAGGTTTCATCGTCCAGAGGTTCGGTCACGATCTGCGCTGAATTCAGCGGCAACCAGTCGCGATGATGGCCGGTCAGCCCCGCGGTGAAACCTTCGGTGCAGCGCAGGATCACCGGCGCGCGGATCGTGCCCCGGTCGGTCTCGACCCTGCCGTTGCCGTACCGGCTGACGGCTGTCCCTTCGAGGATCCGCACGCCCCGCCGTTCGACCGCTTCGGCCAGCCCGCGAACCAGTTTCGCAGGCTGAACCCGGGCGACATTGGTCACCAGCATCGCGCCCAAGCTGTCCGGGATGGCGACGCGGGCGCGCGCCTCTTCGCGGCCGATCTCGTAAATCCGATCCGCTTCGCCCCAGTGGCGCCGGTGCGCGACTTCCGCGCGCAGACGGTCCATCTGCGCCCGGTTGGTGGCCACCATCATCTCTTCGGTGCGCCGGATATCGGCGTCGATCCCCTCGGCTTCGGCCACGCGCAGCACCTCGTCCACGGTGCCGTTCATGGCGGCGACCATGGCGCGGACTGCGGTTTCCGAGCTTTCGCGGGCATAGCTCTCATGGTTCCAGGCGAATCCACCGGTCAGCCAGCCGCCATTGCGGCCCGAAGCGCCGAAGCCCGCGAATTCCCTTTCGATCACGACGACCGACAGATGCGGCGCTGCCTGCGTCAGGTAATAGGCGGTCCAGAGCCCCGAATATCCCGCCCCGATGATCGCCACATCGGCGGCATCATCGCCGTCGAGCGGCGGACGCCGGTCGGGCAGGCCGATGTCGGAATACCAGAAGGACACATCGCCGATCTTCATGCCAGGGCTGCCATCCGAAAGGGTTTCCCGCGACCGCCCCGGCACATCAAGGCTGGCGGCGGCGCAGGCTCATTCCGCCGCGATCTTGATGACCGGCTCCATGGTGCGCAATACCTCGCGGCTGAGATGGCACTTCAGCTGATGTCCGCCCTCCAGTTCCTGAACCGGGGGAACCTCACGGTCGCAAAGCCCGTCGGGAACCTGCGACTTCCAGCGGCAGCGCGTCTGGAACGGACAGCCGGGCGGGGGGTTCATGGCCGACGGGATATCGCCTTCCAGCACGATCCGCTTTCGCTGCACATGGATATCGGCGATCGGCACGGCGGAAAGAAGCGCCTCGGTATAGGGGTGATAGGGTGGCTGGAACACCTGATCGGTTGTGCCCATCTCGACCACATGGCCAAGATACATCACCATCACCCGGTCCGACAGGTAGCGGACGATGGAGAGGTCGTGCGAGATGAAGAGAAGCGTGGTGCGGTTCTTGCGCTGGATCTCCATCAGCAGATCGGTGACCGCCGCCTGAACCGACACGTCGAGCGCCGAGACCGGCTCATCCGCAACGACAACCTTGGCCCCTCCGGCAAAGGCCCGGGCGATCCCGACGCGCTGTTTCTGCCCGCCGGACAGCTGGCGCGGCATCCGTTCGGCAAAGGCACGGGGCAGCTTCACCAGGTCCAGAAGCTCCAGCATCCGGTTGTTGCGCTCTTCGTCCGTGGCGCCGAACTTGAAGATTTCCAGCGCCCGGATGATCTGGCGGCCCACGGTCATGGAGGGGTTCAGCGTGTCGAAGGGATTCTGGAACACCATCTGCACCGAGGAGACAGTATCGGTATTGCGCTTCTGGATCGGCGTGGACTGGACGTTTTCGTCAAAGAGCATGATCTGGCCGGAGGTCGCCGTCTCCAGCCCCATCAGCACCTTGGCGAAGGTCGATTTGCCGCAACCGCTTTCGCCGACGATGGCCAGCGTCTCGCCTTCACGCGCCTCGAAGCTGAGCGTCTCATTGGCCTTGACGACCTTGTTTTCGCCGCCCCCGAACGCCCCTGTCGAGATCGAGTAATACTTCTTCAGATCTTCCATTTTCAGGATGACCGGTCCGATCGGGGCCTTCTCCTTGACCTGCCGCTTCTTTGGCGGCGCGGTCCAGTCGACTTCGGACCATTTCACGCAGCGGCTTTCATGCCGGTCGCCATCGGGAACCCGCGACATCGGGACATCGCCCGCATTGCAGCGGCCATCTTCGAAATAATCGCAGCGCGGGCCGAAGTTGCAGCCCTTGGGCCTTTCATGCGGCAAGGGAAAATTTCCGGGAATCGAGATCAGCGGCCGGGCGTTCTTGTCCGCGCCCGGCAGCGGGATCGAGCGGAAGAGCGCCTGCGTATAGGGGTGGCGCATCTTGTCGAACACCTCGACCACCGCGCCGGTTTCCACCGCCTCGCCCGAATACATCACGCAGAGCCGGTCGCAGACATCCATCACCAGGCCAAGATTGTGCGAGATAAAGAGCATCGAGGTGCCGTATTTCTCGCCAAGTTCCTTCACCAGATCCACGATCCCCGCCTCGACCGTCACGTCCAGCGCGGTGGTCGGTTCGTCAAGGATCAGCAGCGCCGGCTTTGACATCAGCGCCATGGCGATGACGATGCGCTGCTGCTGACCGCCCGACAACTGGTGCGGATAGGCGTTGATGATGCGGTCGGGGTCGGGCAAGCGCACATCGGCGACGATCTGGCGGGCGAGCTTCCACGCCTCGCCCTGGGACATGCCCTGATGGATCATCGGCACTTCGGCAAGCTGGGCACCGATCTTCATTGCCGGGTTCAGCGAGGCCATCGGTTCCTGATAGATCATCGCGATTTCCGAGCCGCGGATATGGCGCAGCTGTTCCTCGTCCATCGTCGTCAGATCGCGGCCCTTGAACCGGATCGAACCGCCGACGATGCGCCCGTTCTTGCCAAGATCGCGCATCACCGCAAGTGCCACGGTCGACTTGCCGCAGCCGGATTCCCCGACAAGCCCCATCGCCTCGCCCGCCATGACGGTGCAGGAAAAATCCATCACCGCCGGGATCTCCCTGAGGCGGGTGAAGAAGGAGATGGAGAGGTTGGAGATCTCGAGAATGGGTTTGGAGGGATCCCAGTCGGCGGTGGTGGCGGTCATGACGGCCTCGCTGTGACGGATGGGAGGTCCGGGGTTTCACACCCCCGGGCCTCCGCGGGATAGTTGCGAACGGATGAAGGGACAAAAGTTCCGCATCAATCCTTCAGACTTTCTTCGCGCAGGCCGTCCGCCAGCAGGTTCAGCCCGAGGACGAGCGTCATCAGCGCGAGTGCGGGGGCGACTGCGGGGTGCAGGATGCCCGCGGGCAGGAGCTTGCGGCCATCATCGATCGTGGAACCCCAGTCCGGGCTTTCCGGGCTGACGCCAAGGCCGAAGAAGCCGAGCGTCCCGAGCAGGATCGTGGTATAGCCGATCCGCAGGCAGAAGTCGACGATCAGCGGCCCGCGGGCGTTGGGCAGGATCTCCCAGAGCATGATGTACCAGGGGCCTTCGCCACGGGTCTGGCTGGCGGCGACATAGTCGCGCGACTTCAGATCCATCACCAGACCGCGGACAATGCGGAAGACGGTGGGCGAGTTCACGAAGACGACCGAGACGAAGACGTTCAGAAGATTGGGGTCCATACCCCAGAGGCCGGTCGGATCGGCGTTGAAGGCAAGGCCCGAATAGGCCCAGAGGCCGATCGCCAGGGTGATCCCGATATAGAGGTTCCGCCGCGCAGGCAGCGTGAAATAGCGCGACTGGAAAAGGGTACAGAAGAAGATCAGCGGAAAGACGAAGAGAACAGCCGCCATCACGTTCGGGATCGAGCTGCGCCAGACGGTTCCCGTCCAGGGGATGGTGAAGGCGGCGCCGGTTTCCTTGATCTCGGGTGTCACCAGCAGGTAGAAAAGCAGGATCACCGGGAAGGCGAGCACCAGATTGGCGAGGAAAGACAGCACGGTATCGAACTGGCCGCCGAAATAGCCCGCCGGTAGACCAAGCGTGACGCCGACCATGAAGGCGAAGGCGGTGGCGGCCGGGGCGATCATCAGCACCCGCCGTGCGCCCATCACCACGCGGCTGAACACATCGCGGCCGAGATGGTCGCTTCCCAGAAGATACCACTGGCCCTCGACGTCGGGGAGAGGGGTGCCCGGAACCTTGTTCTTGAGGCTGGAGAGCTGCGCGATGGGATCGAAGGTGATGATCAGATCGGCAAAGACCGCCGTGAAGATCCAGAACATCACGATGCCGAAGCCAATCATGCCGACCGGGCTGTCGAACAGCTTGCCATAAAGGCCAAGCTTGCGCTTGAAGGTGATCGACAGGGCGAATGTGACGATCAGCGCGGCCCAGACCGGCCAGAACTGCTGCAGCATTCGGGCGATGATGCCGCCCCAGGAGAGTAAGTCGTCCATGGTTTGACCTCAGCTGATCCGGATGCGGGGATTGAGATAGACATAGCCGATGTCCGAGATCAGCTGTGTCACCAGCACGATCACCACGGCGACGACGGAGCAGCCAAGCAGCATCTGGATATCATTGTTGCCCGCCGCCTGAACCAGCGTCCAGCCGAAGCCCTTGTAGTTGAAAAGCGCCTCGGTCACCACGACGCCGTTCAGAAGCCATGGAAACTGCAGCATGATCACCGTGAAAGGCGCGATGAGGGCGTTTTGCAAGGCGTGTTTCACCACGACATTGCCGAAGGACACGCCCTTCAGCCGGGCAGTGCGGATATATTGCTGGGTCATCACCTCTGTCATCGAGGCGCGTGTCATGCGGGCGATGTAGCCGATGCCATAAAGCGCGATTGTCAGCACCGGCAGCGCAAAGTTCCAGAAGGTGATGTCGTCGAGGGCACTGGTCGAGGTGCCAAGGAAAAGCGTCCGACCCTCGATCCAGCCCCAACTTGCGAGCAGCGGCGACAGGCCCGCCGTGGCCGAAGCAAAGAGGGCGACGAGGATGACGCCCGATACATATTCAGGGGTGGCCGTGGTGATGATCGCGAAGGTCGACAGCGAGCGGTCGGTGCGCGACCCTTCCCGCATGCCCGACAGGATGCCGATGATCAGCGATGTCGGCACCATAACCACCATCACCCAGAACATCAGCCAGCCGGTCGCGGCGAGCTTTTCTGCCAGAACACCGGCGACCGGTTCCTTGAACACCGTCGACTGGCCCCAGTTGCCCTGCAGGATGCCGCAGTATTTCGCTGCAAGGGCAGGATCGCTGCCATCGCGGATGCACCGGCCGCGGGTGACGCCCTTGTCATCGGTAAAGGTCCAGCCTGGCAGGACGCCGAGCCACTGGGAATAGCGGCCAATCACAGAGCCGCCATGCCCGTTCTGTTCGATCCAGGTGGCCACCGCCTCGTCGGTCATCCTGACCGAGCCTTCCGAACGCGCCAGTTTCTCAAGATTGGGCGGCAGGTTCGTCAGATAGAACACGATGAAGGTCAACGCGAGTGCGGTCAGCAGCATCACGCCAAGGCGGCGTGCCACGAACATGAGCATTGGCTATTCCCCCAAAGCCGATTTTCCCTCCGTTCCATGGTGGCGGAGGTCTTGTTGCGACGGGCGCGCAGTCGTGGCGCGCCCGTCCGGGTCGGCCTCAGGCGAGCGACCACTTGTAGTGGTGATGCTCGAACGAGGGATGCATGTCGACGCCGACCACATTTTCCTTCGCGTGACGGAACAGGGACCGCCAGAACGGCTGAACGATGTAGCCTTCGTCCTGAAGGATCGTTTCCAGCGTCACCATGACCTCGCGCCGCGCATCGGCATCGGCCAGCGAAAGCGCCTTGGCCATGGCGGCGTCGAAATCGGGATTGGCCATGCCGGTCTCGTTCCACGAGCCTGTCGAGGTATAGGCGAGGCTCATGTTCTGCACGGCAAGCGGGCGATGGTTCCAGGTCGTGGACGAGAACGGATACTTCTGCCAGTCGTTCCAGAAGGTCGACCCCGGCATGACCGTGCGCTTCACATTCGCGCCTGCATCGCGCATCTGCGCGGCAATGGCGTCGGATGTTGCCGCCTCCCAGCCATCGTCCAGCGAGATCAGCTCGAACTCGGTATCCGCCAGCCCCGCCGCCTCCAGTGCGGGCTTCAGCCCTTCCGGATTGACGGTCTGCTTCGGCAGCTCTGCATATTCGGGGTGAACCGGGCAGGCGTGGTGGTTTTCGGCCGTGGTTCCAAGACCATTGTAGCCAAGTTCAAGCACGACCTGCAGGTCGACGGAAAGCTGCAGGGCCTGACGGACGGATTTTTCCTTGTAAAGCTCGGAGGAGGCCGAATTGAAGCGGGCAACGATGGTCGAGGCTGTGACCGCCTCGAACTTCTTCCATCCCAGGCCATCGAGGATGTCGATGTATTCGCCGGTGGATTCGTAGTTCAGATCCACTTCGTCCGACCCGGCCAACGCCACCATCGCCGATGGGTCGGTGCCGTAATCGATGTACTGGATTTCGTCGAGCGGCGCTGTGCCGCCCCACCAGGTGTGATTGGGCGCGCGGACCAGGATCATGCGCTGGCCAACCGAGATTTCTCCCGGCACATAGGGGCCGGTCCGATCGGGTTGGTGGAGGGATCCTGGCCGTCCTGCAGGCTCGAATGCACCACGGCGGCAGGATAGTCCGCAAGGTTCGGCACGACCGCCACGTCGGAAATCGACATCGACAGCTTGACGGTATAGTCGTCGACCTTCACGACAGACCCTTCGCGCATCTGCTTGGTGGTTTCGTCGACAAGGCCAAGGAAGCGCGACGCCATCGCATTGCCTTCGACAGAGCCGTCGGTCCAGCGCGCGAAGTTCCGCACCACGTCATCGGCGGTGAAATCATCGCCGTTGTTCCATTTCACGCCCTGGCGGACCTTCAGCGTGTATTCGGTTGCATCGGCATTCGCCTCCCAGCTTTCAAGAAGCCGGCCTTCGAAGGTGCCGTCGGGATTGTACTGGATCAGATATTCAAGCCAGCCGCGGTAGACGTTCGCGATCTGCGGCCAGTCTGCCAGACGCGGGTCTTTCTGGGCCCTCGTCTCCATCGCCACGCGCAGCACGCCGCCGACCTTGGCCTCTTGCGCCTGGGCGGGGGCCTCCAGTCCGATCATGCCATAGGCCGCTGCGGCGGACACGCCAAGCGCAGTGGTCCGTGTCAGGAACTCGCGCCGGGAGATCTTTCCCGCCTTCAGCTCCTCGGCATACATGTCTGCAGCCGTATGAACTCCGGCCGCGGTCTTGTCTTTGGTCATCATCGTCTCCCTGTCAGGATTTTTGAGTTTTTTGTTTTTGCAACGCGAAGCCGCAAGGCGAACTCTCAGGCCGTTTCCCGGAAGACCGCCGATACCTCCCCCTCGTCTACCGAGCCATTGCGCAACTTTTTCAGGCTTACGTCAACGCCTCCTTTCGTCGCGGCGTCACGATTTTGCGACATCGTGGGTGACGAAACCGCCGATCCATCCGGGTTTTTACTGGATGGTCAGGTATTTGGCGGCCAGTTGGCGGGCGGTCAGAGGGTTCTGCGAAAGGCGGTCGGGGATTTGCCGGTCAGGTGCTGGAACGCCCGCGTGAAATAGGCGGGAGAGTTGAAGCCAAGGCTTTCCGCGATCCGGCCGACCGGCATCCGCGTTTCCGACAGCAGCTTTCGCGCCTCGAAGATGCGGCGATCCTGCAGCAGGGCAGAGGCCGGGCGACCGCAGGCGGCGTTGCAGCAGCGCGTCAGATGCGTGGGCGTGACACCGAGCGCCGCGGCGAAATCGGCGACCCCCATGCCAGACCGGAAGTCGCGCTCCAAAAGCGCGGTGTAGCGGGCGACGAGCCGCCGCGTCGCAGTCTGGCGCGGGGCGGCGGAATCCTCCTTCTTGGACTGCCGCTCCAGCCAGACGCCGAGCAGGCCGAGATAATGCCGCGTCGCCCTGTCATGCGCCGGGGTATCGCTGTCCATCTCGCGCAGAATCGAATCAAGCAGGATGTTGACCTCCTGCTGGGCATGCACTTCCCGGATGCGCAGATGCAGCGGCACCTTCGGCAGGGTCACGTCGCAATCGCGCCCGAAAAAGACCGCCGTGCCGAAAACCTGGGTGCCGGCTTCGAAGCCATGCATGACGCCTGGCGGGATGAAAATCGCATTATGTGCCGTGTAGCCGCGCGTCACCCCCGAGATCGTGATGCGGCCCTGGCCTTTGGTGAACCACAAAAGGCATGCTTCCGACAGCGAGCGCATCGCCTCGACCCGCCAGCGCCCGCCCGAGGCGAGGCGGGGAATGGCCATCAGGCGCAGCTGGGAAATCGGGGATTGTCTGGTCATCGCGGGTCTGCCTGGTTTGGTCGAGCCGATTTAAAGCAGCCCTTGGCGTCCAACCAAAGCAAAAAGTGCGCAAAGGACAAAAACCCCTCGAGTTTCGGGCCCTGCCATTGCAGTTTTCCAACTTCGGCGCACAACCTCAGGGTTGCGTGATGGCGCGCCAGCGGCCCATCCTGCTGCGAAACCAGGTGCGCTGGCGCTTGGCATACTGGCGGCTCGCCAGTTTCGCCGCTTCGGTCGCCTGAACCAGTGACAGGCGGCCCTCCAGATGGGCGATGAGCTCACCCGCGCCGATGGCACGCGCCGATGGACGATCGGCTTGCCAGCCGGGCCAGGCGGCGCGCGCGCCGGCTTCGGCATTCCCTGCACCGAGGTGGATGGCCAT
>JAAURK010000387.1 GCA_012032275.1 Tabrizicola sp. | reverse complement strand
GGTGGCCTTGCCCGCGCCGCGCGGGCCGGTCACCAGCGACCGGGGCGGCGGGGTGACGCCCTCGCCCTGCTGCGCCAGCCGCCGCACCGAGGCGCGCAGATCGACCGCAGCCGAAGACCGGCCAAGGATGCGCTCTGCCCCGCGCAGATCGGCAGGGCGGACGGTCTCGTTCAGCATCAGATTGGCGGCGATGCCCGCGATGGTGGCAAGGGGCGCGGGCTTGGTCAGGAAGTCGCGCGCCCCGCGCTTCATCGCCTCGACCGCGATGCCGATCTCGCCATGCCCCGTCATCACGACAATCTGGGTTTCGGGCGCCGAAGACTGGAACCAGCCCAGAAGATCCAGCCCGTTGTCGCGCCCGAGCCGGACATCCAGAATGACAAGCCGCGGCGGGCTGCGTTCGGCCATGGCGATGGCGCTGCGGTTGTCGACGGCGTAGCTGGCCGAAAAGCCCCGCCGTTCCATGAAGGAGACGATGGATCGCGCCAGAACCACCTCGTCATCGATCACAAGGATATCCGACATCACTCGCCCCCCCAGATCATCGCAGGAAGCCGCAATGTCACCACAACTCCCTTGAACGCACCATTCGTCAGATCCAGCGATCCGCCCATCCGCTCGGCGATCCGCCGTCCAAGCGCCAGCCCCACGCCAAGACCTGCCGCCTTGCCGGTCTGGAAGGGTTCGAACACCTTGTGCATCATCTCGGTGGGAATTCCCGGTCCGGTATCGGCAACCTGCACCTCAAGCGTGCCGTCTGGCCGGTTCGTCCAGGTGATCGCGAGGATGCCACCGGTGCCCATCGCCTCGATCGCGTTGGACAGCACGCTGTTCAGCACCTGCTCCAGTTCCGCAGGCTGGCCGCGCACCATCGGGCTGCCGCTGCCCGGTGTCACCGATACGCTGATGTTGCGGCGCGCCATCTGCGGCTCGAACCCCTCGATGCAGCGCGCGATCACCTGGTCGATCTGCGCCTGCTCGGGGGCGCTGTCGGGGTCGCGGCGGCTGCGGATCAGGAACGACCGGATCCAGCCTTCCAGACGGTCCACCTGATCGGTGATGTCGGTCAGCGTTTCCCGGCTGCTGTCAGGGATGTCGTCGTCCAGCGTCAGTTCGGCACAGGACCGGATCGAGGCGAGGGGGTTGCGCAAGCCATGCGCCACGGCCGAGGCCATCTCGCCGACCACGGCAAGGCGTTCCGTCTCGACCATCCGGGCCTCAAGGCGGACCAGCACCCGGCTGGCGTAGGTGACAACGACCGCCAGCCCGCCAAAGAGCACGGCCGCCGCCGCCAGCGCCCCAAGCCAGGCATAGGAACGCATGCGATGGATCAGCGAAAGCAGCGCCCCCGGTGCCTTGTAGACCTCGACCGCGCCGACGATCGCCCGGCCATCGCGGCTGCGGATCGGAATGTAATATTCGATGAATTCGCTGATGCTTGCGGGGAAACCGACATGTTCGTCCTTGTGCTCGCGGTCGACCACGTTCAGTTCCGGACGCAGCTCTCCGCGCATCGCATCGTCAAGTTCGTCATTGTCGGGAAAGGTCTGCCCGATCATCTCGGCATCGCTTGACCACAGGATGGTGCCGTTGCCCGAATAGACATTGGCACGGAACACGTCCGGCATGCGGCCCACATGGGTCAGCAATTCCTCGATGTCCTGATCCGCCGTTTCCCGGTTTCCATGCAGGAAATATTCCGCGGCATTCTCGACATGCACGACCGAATTCAGAAACTCGGCGCTGACTGTCGCATCGCGCAGCATCATCTGGTTGACGATGTAGCGCGACAGTGCCGTCGACAGGATCAGCGCGGTCGAGAAGATCAGCACGAAGCTGATCAGCAAGAACGCCACCACCATCCGCCAATGGTGCGGAGAATCGCGTAAAAGCGAGGACTTGGGTAAGATGGTCATGGCTTCGGCACTTGCCTTCTGAGAGGTGTTCATCCTCATCCCCGTGCCCCGCGATGTATATATGCCTCAGGTTTATGGCCATGTTTCCCAGGGTATAGACACCGCCCCGATAGCGCCGAACTGCGGCATTTGCCCCAGTTTCGGGGATCGGCACGGTCGGCGCTGAGGGCGCGAGCGGTTAGGGATCGGGGGTCGCAACCCAAGGGGACGTCATGTCCGGTATCCTGCTTTTGGAAGACGAACCGATCATCGCCCGCAACATCTGCCGCGTTCTGGGGCGGGGCGGGTATGCCGTGACCCATGCCGCCTCGGCGCAGGAGGCGCGGGCAAGGCTGGCGGCGGGCCGCTTCGATCTGGTGCTGGCGGATGTGAACCTTGGCGATGGCGACGGGATCGAGGTGCTCACGGCGCAATCGGGGCGGCTGGCCGATGTGCCGATCGTCATCATGACCGGGCAGGATACGCTCGACAATCGGTTGCGGGCCGAGGGGATCGCCGTGTCGGCCTTCCTGTCCAAGCCCTTCGCGATGTCGCGGCTGGCGGAACTGACCGGCGTATTGCTGGCCGAGACCGGCAAGCAGGCGGGGGCGCGGCGCGGGCCTTCGGTGATGATGTACTCGCATGACACGATCGGGCTTGGCCACATGCGGCGCAACACCGCCATCGCGCAAGAGCTGGTGGCCCGGGTGCCGGGGGCCTCGGTCCTGATGTTGGTCGGCTGCCCGGCCGGGATGGTGTTCGAGCCCCATCCCGGCATCGACTATGTCAAGCTGCCCTCGTTGACCAAGCTTGGGCGCGGGCGCTGGCAGGCGGGCAGCCTGCGCATCGACGCGGCCACCACGCGGGCGCTACGGGCGGGGATCCTCGACCGGGTGATCGAGACCTTTGCGCCGGATGTGCTGCTGGTCGATCACGAGCCGCCGGGGTCTGGGACGAACTCGTCGCGCCGATCCGGGCGTTAAGGGCGCGGGGCGGGACGCGGGTGATGCTTGGCCTGCGCGACATGCTCGACGATCCCGACCGGGTGGCGCAGGCCTGGGCAGCAAGTGGCGTGAGTTCAGTCATTTCAGGGCTTTACGATGACATCCTCATTTACGGTAACAAGAAGTTCTTCGCCACTGACGCCGCGTATGGCCTGTCGGCGCTGGCGCCCGGGTCAGGTGCGCTATTGCGGCGCCGTGACGACGGTGCGCCCGGCGCGGCGGGCTGGCT
>JAAURK010000071.1 GCA_012032275.1 Tabrizicola sp. | reverse complement strand
GCGGGCCTGGGGCAGGTTCCGGCAGGCGGCCGTCTCTTCCTTCGCGTTCGTCGAGGCGGCCGGGCCGTTCTACGCGGGCAAACTGGTCAAGGATGCGCTGGGGCTTGGCGGGCGATCGTCACCGGCCGCTCCCCCGCCACGGCTGGAGACGGAGCTGACCCCGCAGGCCAAGGCCGAAACCGCCGCCGCCGTGCTGAGGGCAATGAGCCTCACCAAAGCCCATGCGCGCATTGTCCTTCTGCTGGGGCACGGGGCGCAGATGGTCAACAATCCCCATGAAAGCGCCTATCACTGCGGTGCCTGTGGCGGCCATACGGGCGAGGTTTCGGCACGGCTTCTGGCCAGTCTCCTGAACGATCCCGAAACGCGCGCGGGGCTTGGCGCGCAGGGGATCGATCTTCCAAAGGATACGCTGTTCGTGGCGGGGCTCCATGCCACCACCACCGACGAGATCACGCTTTTTGTCGACAGTGCTTGCCCCGATCACACCGCGGATCTGGCGCAGGTCCGCGACTGGCTGGCCGGGGCACGCGGCCTGGCCGCGCGGAACGGGCGCTCCGGCTGCCCGGGGCAAGTGCTGCAACCCTGTCGCAGCGCGCCCGGAACTGGGCAGAGACCCGGCCCGAATGGGGGCTTGCCGGGTGCGCGGCGTTTGTCGCCGCCCCCCGCAGCGTGACCTCAGGCTCTGATCTTGGCGGACGCGCCTTTCTGCACAGCTACGAGTGGCCGACCGATACGGGCTTTGCGACACTGGAACTGATCCTGACCGCGCCGGTCGTGGTGGCAAGCTGGATCAGCCTGCAATACTACGGCTCTTCGGTCGCGCCCGATCTGTTTGGCGGCGGCAACAAGCTGATCCACAATGTTGTCGGCGGCATCGGCGTGGTCGAGGGCAATGGCGGGCGCCTGCGGCCCGGCCTGCCGCTGCAGGCGCTGCATGACGGAAGCGCGCCGGTGCACGAACCGCTTCGCCTGTCGGTCATGATCGAGGCACCGCAAGAGGCGATCATCGGCGTGCTTGGCCGCCACCCCGAGGTTCGCGCGCTGTTCGACAACGGCTGGTTGCACCTTCTTGCCCTGAGGGACGGTCGGATCGCCGCGCGCTACCGCCCCGGACTGACCTGGTTGGCACAGCACGACTGAGCATCTGGTCGCGCGCGCCGGGCGAAGCGGTGTCAGGCGGAACCTGCCGGGAAAGCCGGGGCGATTGCCGCGACATCAGGATGCGGCGGCATCTTTGCCCACAGGTGCGCGGGCCTCGCGCTTGAAGGGGTTCTCCCCGGGGACGTCATAGTCGGTGACGAGGACGCCTTTCTCCTTCGCGTCGGCGATATAGCGAAAAGCGTTGACCGTCATCCGCATCAGATGGTCTCCCGCTTTCATTGGCGGGTATTTTGCCAGGGTTTCCGGGGTGCGGAACTTCTCCAAGGGCTCCACGATCGCGTGATAGTCAAGCCCGAAGAACAGCGGGAAGGAAAAGCGTTCCCGCCCGATGTTGACGACACGGTGCTGCGTCGACTTGAACTGGCCGCCCGACCATGTCTCGAAGATATCGCCGATGTTGACGATGAAGCAGCCGGGGATCGGCGGGGCCTCGATCCAGTCGTCGTCGGCATTCATCACCTGCAGGCCGGGGCCGCCCTGCAGAAGGATGGTGAAACATTCGAAATCCGAATGCGCGGCGATGCCGACGATATCCTTCGTCGCGGGCAGATCGTTCGGCACATAGCGCAAGAGGCGCAGTTGCGAGGTCGGATAGGTGATGTGGCGGGTCAGCTCCTCCGTCTGCACGCCAAGTTCCAGCGCAAGCGCATCCAGAAGCCGCAGCCCGAGGCCAAAGATCGCGTCGTAATAGCCTGCGACCCTCTCCTTCCATCCCGGCAGGTCGGGCCAGACGTTGGGACCGGTCATCCGCCACCGGGCGAGGTAGTCGGGGTGATCGGCAGGCGCTTCGTAAGACATGTCCCAGGCTTCGTTCATGTTGATGACCCTGGGAAAGTCGGCGCCATTCTCCTCGAACGGAACATAGCCGCGACGATTGGTGGTAAATCCGCTCCACCAGCGCATCTTGTAGGACCGCGGCATGCCGTGAAATTCGCGCGAGGCGGCCATCACGCCATCGATCAGCCCCTGCGGCACGCCATGCCCGGAGATGTAGAAAAACCCCGCTGTGCGCGCGGCCCGCCCGAGTTCGGCGGCAATGCGCGCCTTCTCGGCGGGATCACCGCTGCAAAGCCCCCCAAGATCGATGACCGGAAGGGTTGCATCGCTGACGGTCAGGGCACGCTGGTCGTCGGATACGTCTGCTCGCATGGAGATCTCCTGAGAATCGGCTGTCGCGGATCAGCATGGCGCGCAAGGCGGCAGCCACATGCATGAAACGATCAGATTTCCACATGGCTTGCGCCGGATTGATTAATGCATGGGCGAACCCGGGAATGTCTGGCGCAAAGGGGTGCAAAACGCTCTTTGCGGGCACCGGTCCCCCTTACCCTTCCCGACAGGGCGTTGGGCTTTACCGGACCGATATCCCGGTCAGACCCTGAAAGCGCTGGCTTGCAGGCGGTGCCATGCGCCGCCCAAAACGGGGAGAAGACCACATGGGAACTCTGGACAGACGTACGCTTCTGACGCGCGGTGGGGCATTTGCCGCCATGTCGGCGGCATCCGGCGTGATCGGCACACCGCTGATCGCACAGGCCCGGACGCTGCGCGTCGGGTCTTACGGCGGCTACTTCGAGAACAGCTTCAAGGAACATGTCTTCCCTGCCTTCACCGCCGCCACCGGCATCACCGTCGAAAGCGTGACACAGCCGAATTCCTCCGACTGGCTGGTGACGATGCAGCAGGCGACAGCGGCGGGATCGGTGCCGACCGATATCTCGCTTTACGCCCGCGACACGATGATCAAGGCCAGCCGTCTGGGCGGCCTGATCAAGACGCTTGACATCAGCAAGGTGCCTGCCTCCGCCAATCTCGACCCCTATTTCGTGTTTGACGCCGGCCAGGGGCCGCTTGGCGTGGGCGCGATGTCGTGGTTCACCGCAATGGTCATCAACCCGACCGAAGTGTCGCAAGCCCCCGCCAGCTGGGCCGATTTCTGGGACAGCTCGAAATACGAGGCAAGCCTTGGACTGTCGAAGAACTTCAACGCATTGTTCCTCGATATCGCGGCGGCCACGTTCTTTGACGGCGGCGAGACCTTTGCCACAGACGAGGGCATCCTCGCGGTCATCGCCAAGGTGGCCGAACTGAAGCCGAATGTCGCGCTCTGGTGGTCTGCCGAAAGCCAGATGGAACAGGCGATGAAGAACGGCGATGTGATCGGCGGGCAGTATTACCTCGACGTGTCGAACCTGATGGCGGCCGAAGGGTTCCCGATCAGGCCGATCTTCCCGAAAGAGGGCAACCCGCAGGATTACGGATCATGGTGCCTGTCGGCAATCTCTGACAAGGATGCCGAGGCAGCGGAGTTCATGAATTTCTCCTCCGACCCGGCGACGCAGGCGCTGATGTCGCGCAAGATCGGCACGGCTCCGCTGGTGGCCCGGGAAAAGACTGACCTGACGGATGACGAATTCGCCTTCACCTCGGGCGCACCCGCCATCAAGCCAGCCTATGAGGCCTATCTCGACAAGGAAACCTTCATCAAGGAGGCGTGGGACAAGATGGTCGCCGGGGCATAGGTGCCGATATGGGCGCGCTTTCGCTTGGCAACATCGGCAAGGAGTATGGCGAGGCGCGCGCGGTCGACGGCATCACGCTCGACTTTCCCGAAGGGCAGCTGACAGCCCTGCTGGGGCCGTCTGGCTGCGGCAAGACCACCTTGTTGCGGATGATCGCGGGGCTGGAGGTTCCAACCAGGGGCACGATCACGATGGGCGGGCGCGACATCACCCGCGTTCCCGCCCACAAGCGCAAGTTCGGCATGGTGTTCCAGAGCTTTGCCCTTTTCCCGCATCTGTCGGTGCGCGACAACGTCGCCTATGCGCTGACGATCGCCGGGACGCCGCGGGGCGAGGCGGCGGCCCGTGCGGACCGGCTGCTTGATCTGGTACAATTGGCGGGCCTTGGCGAGCGGCGCATCGGTCAGCTGTCGGGCGGGCAACGGCAGCGGGTGGCCATCGCCCGGGCGCTTGCGCAGGAGCCGGATGTGTTCCTGCTTGACGAGCCGATGTCGGCGCTGGATGCGAAGCTGCGCGAAGAGATGCAGGTGGAACTGCGCCTCTTGCAGCAAAGGCTGGGCGTGACGACCATCGTCGTCACCCATGACCAGCGCGAGGCCATGACGATGGCCGACCGCATCATCGTGATGTCCAGAGGCAAGGTCGAACAGGAAGGCACGCCGCAGGAGATCTATCACTGGCCCGCCACGGGCTTTGTCGCGGGGTTCATCGGCCGCGCGAATTTCATGGACGGCATCGCCCGGGATGGCAGGATCATGGTCGGCGAAATCGCCCTCTCGCTGCCGCAGGCGGCAAGGTTCCTGGATGGCTCGCCCGTGCAACTGGCCTGCCGCCCGGAAGCGATCCGCATGGGAGAGGGCGGGGCCGGGGCGAACAGGGTGCAAGGCCGCGTGACCTTCGTGCGCGATCTGGGGCCGGTGCGCGACTTTCACCTGGAGACGGTGTTGGGGAAGCTGGTGGTCGAGCATGGCTCCGATCAAAGCACAAGCCCGAAGATCGGCGAAACGGTGCATCTGACCCTGCCGCCCGAGGCCTTGCGCATCTATCCGCGCCTCCCCCCGCAAGACCTGTCAGGCGGCGTCCCGTCTGCGCTGGCTGCCGAATGACCGTGGTCGGCCATATCCGGCCTGCGGCGGATGACGCGCCGCCACGGCCCGAGAGAGCAGCGCTGCGCTGGCGCGCTCTGGGGCTTGCGATCACCCTTCTGCTTTGGACGGTGGTCCTGGTGCTCTGCCTCGTGCCGCTGGCACTGGTTCTGGTGATCTCTGTCGGCCAGAAGGTCGAAGGCGCGGGCTGGGAATGGGGCTTTACGGCCGAGAACTACATCCGGTTCCTTGTCGGCGCGCAATGGCCTGCCGAGACAACGTTTCTCTATCTTACGCAGCTTTACTGGTCGATGCGCTATGCCGTTGTGGCATCGGTGATTGCGGTCGTGACCGCCCTGCCCTTCACCTACCTGATGACGCGCCAGTCGCGGCGGGCGCAGGCACTCTGGCTGGTGTTTCTGCTTGCCACGCTGTCACTGTCGGAAGTGTTCATCGTCATGGGCTGGGATATCATCCTGTCCAACAACTCTGGCCTGCCGATGCTCTTTGCCGCCAGCGGCCTGACCGACTGGCTGAAGGCAACCGGCTGGTTTGACGTGCTGCGCGACTGGGGGCTGGCGAACCCGCGCAATGTGAAATTCAAGACGTCGGAATTCGCGACGGTACTGACCATGTCCTATCTGGTCTGGCCCTATGCCGTGATCCTGCTTTACCCGGCGCTGTCACGGCTTGATCCCTCGCTGGCCGAGGCCGCGCGCACCATGGGCGCACGGCCCTGGACGGTGGCGCGGACCGTGATCCTGCCTGCGGTGCGGCTGCCCCTTCTGGGCGCGGTGCTTCTGCTTTTCGTGTTCTTGCTTGGCGGCTATGTGGCGGTCACGGTCTTTGCCGATCCGGCCAAGCATACTACGGCCGTTTCGGTCTATGAACATGTGCGCGGCAGTACGTTGAATGCGCCGTTCGGTGCCGCGCAATCGGTGATCCTGCTGGTCACGGCGGCGGTGTTTCTGGTCATCGGCCATCGCTTGAGCCGCACCTCGCGCGGAGGCGGATGATGCTGCGGCGTCTTGGCCAGCTTTACATGTCGCTTGCCGCGGTGGTGGTGGCACTGCCCGTCGTCATCGTCTGCAGTGCGGCACTGAACGGCGGGCGCACAATGTACTTCCCCCCTGAAAACCCCACGCTCGACCGGTTTGGCGAGTTCTTCGTTTCCGAACCCGTCTGGACGCAGGCGCTGGGGAATTCGGTCATCGTCGCCCTCGGGGCGGCGACACTGGCGGTGCTGCTGGCCTGGCCCATCGCCTATGCCTTGTGGAAGACCGGCGCGCGCCAGTCGGCGATGCTGGCGGCGCTTGGGTCGATCCCCTTCGCATTGCCGCCGATCGTCTTTGGCGTTGGGCTGGGATTCTTCTGGGCCTTTCTTGGCGGGCTCGGGTCGATCTGGGCTGGCATCGTGAGCCATGCGGTGCTGTTCCTTGCGCTGCCGCTCGTGACCATTTCCATCGGGTTGCAGGCGATCGACCGCGCCCATCTGGATGCCGCAGCCACCATGGGCGCGACCGAGGCCTTGACCTTCCGCACCATCGTGCTGCCGCAGACGCTGCCCTACACGATCTCGGGCTTCTTCTTTGCGCTGGTGCTGTCGTTCAACGAGTTCATCGTGATGTTCTTCGTCTCTGCCTCTGCCTTTGCGACGGTGACGCTGCAGATCTTCAATTCCCTGCGCAACGGTTACACCCCCACCATGGCGGTGGCGGCGGTGGCGTTCATCGCCGTCTCTGTCGTGGTCTTTTCCGCCGTCGCCCGATGGGGCGATCTGCCGCGCCTGATGGGCGCCGACCAATCCCGCAGCTGAACCTCGAAAGGACATGCCATGCCACGCCAACCTACCCTTGTCGGTCAACCGGTTCTGATCGTCGTCGATATCCAGAAATCCGCCTTCATGGACCACAAGGCCGGGATACCCGTCATGCCGGGCTACCACGCGAACATGGAACGCGCCATCTCCGTCGTTGCCGCGGCCCATGACGCCGCCATTCCGGTGGTGTTCATCCAGGAAATCCACCGCCGCGATCTGGTGGATTATGGCCGCGAACTGGACGGCACCGAGGATATCCACTGCATGGAAGGCGAACCCGGCACCCCCGTTGCCTTCGAAGAGATGGGGCGCAGGCCGGACGACTACTTCATCCACAAACGCCGCTATTCGGCGTTCTACGGCACAGAGCTCGAGATTCTCCTGAAAGGGCTGAAGGCGCAGACCCTGATCCTGATCGGCGGGCTGACCGATGTCTGCGTGCATTACACCTTTGTCGATGCGCATCAGGGCGACTATTACTGCCGGGTGATCGGCGATTGCGTGGGCGGATCGTCGATGGCGGCGCATGAGGCGTCACTGAACGCGATGGAGTATCTGCAGGAAGGGGCGGTTCTGACTGCCGATCAGATCGCGGCCGAACTTCGGTCTCTGCGCGCGCCGGGGATCGAAGACAGCACCACACGGGTGCATTGGGTGCAGGCGGGCCAGTGGTGCGCCGACATTCGCGTGCCGCTGATCCGGCCGGGTGTCGGCGAGGCGGGATCACTTTCAGCGATGTCGGGCAGCGATCTCGCGGTGGTGCTGTCGGCCGAAGGATTTGCGGGCCGGACCATGCTTGCAGACGGGGTCTGCACCTGGCACCGGGAATGGAACTGGCGCGGTTTTCCCTGCCCTGTCGATGCCGGGACGCTGTGGTTCAACGAGAGCGGCCGCCTGATCGAAGAGGGCGTCCATGCCGATTACCGCGAGGAATGGCGGAAGCTTCCCGGCAGTTCCTGGCGGGCCGAGGCGGCGCATTCCGATGACGCGGACGGGCTGCTGATCAGCGATGACCGGAGCTTTGTCCTTGCCTTGGGGCAGCGCGGGGCCCCGGCCTAGCCCCTGCTCGCCGAGGCACTGCGCGAAGGTCACGTCCGCCCTGAAGCCGCCGCACCGGCCTTCGGCTCGGTCTATGTGACGGGGCATTGGGACGGCGCCGAGGGCATTGCCGATCTGTCGACCCAACCTTTCTGCGAAGGCAGCTCCGTGCTTGCGCGCCGCAAGGGCGCTGCGGAATTGACCCTGCCGGATTTTCATGGTGCAGCGGTTGCGCGCGTGCTGCGCCTTGCCCCGCTTTCCAGCATTTGACCCCCGGAGGACTGCCATGCCGCTTGCCGTTGCCGATCCCTGGTACAAGGCCACCCGCATCGATGCCGACACGACGCTGATCATCGAGCCTTTCGTGCATGTGCTGGAACAGGCCAACATGTGGCTGGTCGAAGGCCGCGACCGCGACATGATCCTGGATACCGGGATGGGGATCGTGCCGCTGCGGCCCTTCCTCGACACGCTGCGGCGCGATCCGGAAAAGCCGATCATCTGCGTGTCGTCCCACACCCACATCGACCATATCGGCGCGGTGCATGAATTCGACACCCGCCTTGTCCACCCGGCCGAAGCGGACGAGATGGCGCGTCCTTCCGGCCTGCATTCCCTCTTCAGGCGCGATATGCCCGACCGCCTGCTGCAGACCTTTCTGGAGGCGGGCTATCCACCCATCGGCGAGATACTGATCGAGGCGCTGCCCTTTGCGGGCTATGATCCGGAAAGCTACCGGCTGCACGGCGCACCGGCGACGGCGCTCCTGAACGAGGGCGATACTGTCGATCTTGGCAACCATCTCTACGAGGTCTGGCACCTGCCCGGCCATTCCCCGGGCGGGATCGGCCTCTTTGAACGCTCGACCGGTGTGCTCTTTGCCGCCGACGCGATCTATGACGGCCCGCTGATCTATGATGGCCCGGGGATGAGCATCGCATCCTACCGCGAAACCTTCGCCAAGCTGCGCGCCCTGCCGGTCACGCTTGTCCATGGCGGGCATGACCCGAGCTTTGGCCGCGAGCGGATGCACCAGATCATGGACAGCTACGAGGCGCGCTGGAAGGCAGAGGTTGGCAGCGGGAGCCTGCCAGACGCTTCGTGACGCGCCGGAGGCACCCCGGGATGATGGGCCGCCCGTCAGCCCGAACTTTCAAGCGCGAAGCCCGCATTGCCGATGATCAGGGTCCGGCCAGAGCTGGCGTCTCCGGCCAGTTGCAGGGCAAAGCGTTCCGTATCCCGCCTGCGGACATCGGCAAGCACGTCCTCGATGGCGGCAGTCTCGTCGCCAAACTGGCGCAGCAGATCGGCGCCAAGAAGAAGGGCGGATTCGTAGGTTTCCCGGATCGGTGCCTCGACCCCCGCCTTGATCAGTTCCATCGAATGGCGGCGGTCATACGAACGCGCGAAGACCGGGATCAGCGGGCATTCCTCGTGGAGCAGATGCGCGATGCGCGTCGCCGCGCCCGGATTGTCGATGCCGATCACCACCGCGCGGGCATGGCTGGCCCCTGCCGCCCGCAGGATATCCAGCCGGGTGCCATCGCCGAAATAGACCTTGAAGCCGAAATCCCGCGCCGTGGTGATCGCCTCGGGCTCGATGTCGATGATGGTGACGCGCAGCCCGCGCGCCAGAAGTGGCTGGCTGACGATCTGGCCAAAGCGCCCGAAGCCGATCAGCAGCACCGCATCGCCGTCATCCTCGGGCGCGGGCAGGCCCTCTGTGGAGACCGGAGGCTTTGGCATCAGCCTGTCATGGGCCAGCACGAAAACCGGCGTCAGCACCATTGAAATCACGATCACGGCCGTCAGCACGGCGTTTTCGGGCAGGCTGATCAGCCCCACGGCAAGCGCCGCTCCGTAGAGCACGAAAGCGAACTCTCCGCCCTGCGCCATCAGCACCATCCGTTCCAGCGCCTCGCGGTGACTGGCCCGGAAGATCCGGGCAAGGACATAGATCGCCGCCATCTTCAGCAGGATGAGCGCGGGGACCGCAATCAGGATCAGCCGCCAGTTCGCCGCCACGACCGACAGATCCAGCGCCATGCCGACGGCGAGGAAGAAAAGGCCGAGAAGGACACCGCGAAACGGTTCGACATCGGCCTCAAGCTGGTGACGATAGGACGAGGTCGACAGCATCACCCCGGCCAGAAACGCGCCCATCGCCGTCGAGAGACCCCCGACCTGCATCCAGAGCGCGGCACCAAGCACGATCAGCAGCGCGGCGGCGGTCATCACCTCTCGCGCGCGGGCGGCGGCCAGCAGCGAAAAGACCGGGTTGAGCAGATACCGCCCCGCCAGGATGAGGGCGAGAATGGCGCCAAGACCGATGCCGATGCCGGTCAGTCTTTCCACCATCGTGACATCCTCGGCACCGGGTGCAAGGAAGGCCACCAGCGCCAGAAGCGGCACGATGGCCAGATCCTCCAGCAGCAGGATCGCGACGATGCGTTGGCCCTTTGGGGCGGAAAGATCGCCCCGCTCCTCCAGCATCTGCATGACGATGGCGGTGGAGGTCAGCACAAACCCCGTTCCGGCGATGAGCGCGGGCGCGAAATCATAGCCAAGTGCCAGGCCGACGAGGCTGAGAAGCGCCATGCAGACCAGCACCTGTGCAAGACCGAGACCGAAGATGTCCCGCCGCATCGACCACAGGCGCGAGGGCTGCATCTCCAGCCCGATGATGAAGAGGAACATCACCACGCCAAGTTCGGCGACATGCAGGATCGCCATTGGGTCCGCGAAGAGACCGGCACCGAAAGGGCCGATGGCAAGGCCCGCCGCCAGATAGCCAAGCACAGAGCCGAGCCCGGCGCGCTTGAACAAGGGAACGGCAACGACCGCCGCGCCAAGCAGCGTGACGATGGCGGGAAGATCGACGCCGGTGGTCTCAGCGGCCATGCGGGCTCCTTGTCGTTCTCTCTGGACGGTCGCCGCAGGGTGGCGGGATGCGGCGGCAAAGGCAAGCCCGGCCGGCCCGCCGAAAGGCGCGCATGACAATGTTGCTCGCGGCGGCGGAAATTGGCGTAGGCTTGCGCGGGTGGAGGTGCGCGATGCTTCGGATCATCCTTTCCTGCCTGCTGATCGCCAGCCCCGCCGGTGCCGACTGCCGTCTGGCGCTGGCGCTGGCGGTGGATGTGTCACGATCCGTCGATGCGGCTGATTTCGTGATCCAGACCGAGGGGTTGGCGGCCGCTCTTGAGGATGATGCAGTGCGCCAGGCGATCTTTGCAGAGGGCGGCACCGTGGCTCTGGCGGTCTATTTCTGGAGCGGAAGGGATCACCAGCAGCTGATCCTCGGCTGGACCGAGATCACCTCGCCCGGCGTGCTTGACGGCGTGGTCGATGTGGTGCGGCGGACGCCGCGGCCGAAACAGTCATTGCCGACGGCGCTTGGCCGGGCGCTGAGCTATGGGCACACGCTGTTGTCGGCGGCCCCCGCCTGTCGGCGGCGGGTGCTGGACATGGCCGGAGACGGGCGCAACAACGATGGCATGTCAGCGGCCAAGGCCTATGAGCGGGCGGATTTCGCCGATATCGTGGTCAACGGTCTGGCGGTGGGCGAACACGAGACGGATGTGGTGGATTACTACC
Source organism: Tabrizicola sp. (assembly GCA_012032275.1). Lineage (GTDB taxonomy): Bacteria > Pseudomonadota > Alphaproteobacteria > Rhodobacterales > Rhodobacteraceae > JAAURK01. Next base: position 3,649 of record JAAURK010000071.1, on the reverse strand, counting down.
GCAACGAGGTGATCCGCGGCATCGGGGCCTTTGTCGAAGTCGCACCAACGCAGGCCGATTACCCGCCGGCGATCCGGCGCAAGCTGTTGCGCGAACTGACCGAGGCGGTGGCGCTGAACGCCGCCGAACCCTGACAGCTGCCCCCCCTTTTCATCCGCGCCGATTGCCGGTAGAGACCCGCGCTTGGACCGCAGCGGAGCCCGACCCCATGCAAGGCAGTGCCAATCTCAACCTGATGATCAAGGCGGCGCGCAAGGCGGGCCGGAGCCTCGTCAAGGATTTCCGCGAGGTGGAGAACCTGCAGGTCTCGTCCAAGGGACCGGGAGATTTCGTCAGCCGCGCCGATCGCGAGGCAGAGCGGATCATCCGGGACGAACTGATGGGCGCGCGGCCGACCTACGGCTGGCTTGGCGAGGAGACGGGCGAGGCGGCAGGGCAGGATCCGACGCGGCGCTGGATCGTCGATCCCCTGGACGGGACGACGAATTTCCTGCACGGCATGCCGCATTGGGGCGTGTCGATCGCGCTGGAGCACAAGGCGGAAATCGTGTCCGCCGTGGTGTATGACCCCGCGAAGGACGAGATGTTCTGGGCCGAGAAGGGCACCGGCTGCTGGCTGAACGACAACCGGCGGATGCGTGTGTCGGGCCGCAAGGTGATGGCAGAGGCCGTCTTTGCAACGGGTGTGCCCTTCGGGGCGAAGGTCACGCTGGGCGCAACATTGCAGGATCTGGCCCGGCTGATGCCGGGATGCGCCGGGGTGCGGCGCTGGGGGGCGGCGTCGCTTGACCTCGCCTATGTCGCGGCGGGACGGTTCGATGGATATTGGGAGCGCGAACTGCATCCATGGGATGTGGCCGCGGGCCTTCTGTTGGTGAAAGAGGCGGGCGGGCTGGTGCAGGGCCTGCGCGCGGACCAGCCCCCGCTTGAGGGCGCGTTGGTCGCGGCAAACGACGGCCTGTTCGAGCCTTTCGCGAAAATCATCCGGGGCTGAGCCCAACCGGGCGCAGGTTCCTTCGCCGCAATCCGCACGAAACCCGCTAAGGATCCCGGCCCATCACATGCGCCTGCGCGAGATGACGGGGATGTTCGACTTCGACGCCTTGAATGCGGTTTCGGGATGCGGCGGATGGCCCTCGGTGCGGTTCCAGTAGCCCCTCGCACCTCGCCGCAGCCAGACCCGAAGCGTCAGGACAACCCCTCCGACAAAGCCGCCCGCATGGGCCCAGTAGGCCACGCCACCGCCATCGGTCGGCATCGAATAGCCCGACAGGAGTTGCGAGCCGAACCAGACGCCAAGCACGATCCAGGCCGGAATCGCGAAGATGCGGAAAAAGATCACGAAAATGAACAGCACATCGACTTTTGCCTTGGGAAACATCAGCAGATACCCCCCCATCACCCCCGCTATCGCCCCGGATGCGCCAACCATCGGCACAGCAGAGGAAGTATCGGCGAAGGTCTGCAGCCCGGCCGCCGCGAGGCCAGAGGCGAGGTAGAAAAGCAGAAAGCCGACATGGCCCATCTCCTCCTCCAGATTGTCTCCAAAGATCCAGAGAAACAGCATGTTACCGGCCAGATGCATCCAGCCGCCATGCAGAAACATCGAGGTCAGCACCGTCTCGTAGCCCTCGCCCGATAGCACCCGCGCGGGGACAAGCCCCCAGCGAAAGAAGAAATAGGCCAGTTCGCGATCTGACATCGACGTGAAATAGGCAAGGAATATCAGTATATTCGCCGCGATCAGCGCGATCGTGACGATGGGTGTCTTACCCGAGGGATTGTGGTCGCGGATCGGAAACATGGGGAGACAGTTTCCGATCCGCAGGGAAGCGTCAAGTCTCGGAGACTTCGGCCAAAAGCTGGGCGTTGCCGCCCGAGGCCGTCGTGTCGATGCAGACGTGACGCTCCAACATCGCATGCGCAGGGTCCGGCATGCCACCGATCAGCGGCAGGATCGGCCCCTGCCGGACGGCAAGCGCCTGCGCAAAGGGGCGGCCCGCTTCTGGCTCACCCCACCAGATCGCGCCGGAAAAGCCGGTGAGCCGGGTCAGCGATTCGGGCGGCAGACCGACCGCCTCGACCGCGCGGCCCCCAAGCTTGCGGATTGCCTCGGCTTGTTCGAGCGCCGCATGGGTGCCGGGGCCAAGGCACAGGACCGGGGCGCGCGGCGTGAAGGTCAGCCGGTTCGATTCGCCCGTAGGCCCGGGAAGATTGATGCTGCGAAGCGGCAGATCGGGCGCCGGGGCGGCCAGCGAACGGGCCACGTCGGCCTCGGGCGTGACCTGCCCGTCGGCCACCGCCTCGGGCGCGTCGGTTCTGGTGAAACGGTGCAGGTATTCAGGCCCGCCCGCCTTTGGCCCTGTTCCGGAAAGACCTTCGCCACCAAAGGGTTGGCTGCCCACGACCGCGCCGATCTGGTTGCGGTTGACATAGGCATTGCCGACGCGAAGCCGGTCGACGATATGTTGCACACGGTCATCGATCCGGGTGTGCAGGCCGAAGGTCAGGCCATAGCCGGTGGCATTCACGGCGTCGATCACCTGGTCGATCGCGGTGCCCTTGAAGGTGGCGATATGCAGCACCGGGCCGAAAATCTCGCGCGGCATCGCCGCGATCCCCGGCACCGACAGGATGGTGGGCGCGATGAAGGTGCCCTCACCCGGCGCTCGCAGTTCCTTCAGCACCCGCCCATCGCGGCGGGCGGCCTCGATATAGGCGCGGATACCGTCGCGTGCCTCGGTGTCGATGACGGGACCGACATCGGTGGAGAGGTGCCAGGGATCGCCCATCGCCAGATCCTCCATCGCACCGAAAAGCATTTCGGTCAGGCTGTCGGCAATGTCCTGCTGGACATAAAGACAGCGCAAGGCCGAGCAGCGCTGCCCGGCCGACTGGAAGGCGGCGGCAAGAATGTCGCGCACGGCCTGTTCGGGAAGCGCCGTCGAATCGACCAGCATCGCGTTCAGCCCGCCAGTTTCGGCGATCAGCGGCGCGGTGGGATCAAGATGCGTGGCCATTGCCTTGCGGATCAGAAGCGCGGTCTCGGTCGAGCCGGTGAAAGCCACGCCATTCACCCGAGCGTCGCAGGTCAGGCTTGCGCCAATGGCGCCATCGCCGGGCAAAAGCTGCAGCGCGGTCGGCGGGACACCAGCCTTCAGCAGCAGGTCGACCGCCAGATCCGCGATCAGCGGCGTCTGTTCGGCAGGCTTTGCGATCACGGCATTGCCTGCGGCAAGTGCCGCGGCGATCTGGCCGGTGAAAATGGCGAGCGGGAAGTTCCAGGGGCTGATGCAGACAAAGGTGCCCCGGGCGGGCGCGGTCAGCGTCTCGGCGCCAATGGCGTAGTAGCGCAGGAAATCCACCGCTTCGCGCAGTTCCGACACGGCATCGGCCTGGGTCTTGCCCGCCTCGCGTGCGAGAAGGGCGAAGATCGGGCCGAAGGCCTCTTCGTAAAGATCGGCAGCGCGTTGCAGCACGGCCGATCGGACCTCGGGCCTCGCCGCCCAGGGTTCGGCAAGGCGGAGCGCGGTGTCGACATCGGGCAGACCCGCCGTCAGCACATGGCCGACGATGGCATTGGTCGCGGGGTTCCTCACCTCAAGCCGCGGGCCGCCGGCCATCCGCCCGGCCAGGCGGGGTGCGGCCT
>JAAURK010000070.1 GCA_012032275.1 Tabrizicola sp. | reverse complement strand
CGGGACCGTCGCGGCTTTCCGGCGTCGTCGCGGCGCCCCAGGTCGCGGCGACCGCTCCATCGCGGCCGATCAGAACCTTGTTGAAGTTCCAGCGCGGAACAAAGCCGGTCTCTGTTTTGACCCATGCGTAGAACGGATGCGCACCGCTGCCGCTGACCGGGGTGATCTCAGCCATGGGCAGGGTCAGATCGAAGTTTACGGCGCAGAACTCTTTCACTTCCGCCTCATCGGCCAGTTCCTGCGCGAAATCATCGGATGGCACTGCGAGCACCAAAAGCCCCTGCGGCCCATAGCGCTCATGCAAGGCCTGAAGCCCGTCATACTGCCCGGTATAGCCGCAGAGCGATGCGGTGTTCACGATCAGCATTGGCTGGCCGCGCCAGTCATCAAGGTCGATCACGCCGCCGTCGATCGACTGAAACCGGAAGCCTGCAAGCGCCGCAGAGGGGATCGCCAGCAGGATCATCGCCAACAAGAGCCGTCCCATCCTGGCCTCCCACTTGATCGCAGTCCTGAAAGGTCAGATAACCCGACGCGCGATCCTGTCAATTCTTATGGAAAAACCCTGTGAAAACGGGCAGGAACGTGCCATATTGAAAGTGAGGGGAAGAGTAGTCGGCCAGATCCGGGAAACGGGCGGCCAGGTAAGGTGTGGAATGGGCAAACAGGAATTCTTCTTGGCGCGCGGGGTCGACGGACGAAGGGTCGCACAGATTCAATATGGCGCGCTGTGCTGGCGGCGGCACAAGGACAGGGTCGAGGTGCTTCTGATCACCAGCCGCGATACCGGACGCTGGGTCATTCCCAAGGGCTGGCCGATTCCCGGCCTGTCGCCCGAAGCCGCCGCCGCGACCGAAGCCTGGGAAGAGGCGGGCGTGCGCGGCCAGGTCAACCCGGTCTGCCTCGGTCGCTTCGGATATCTGAAGGATCTGGAACCGGCCGACACGGTGCCTTGCGCGGTCGCGGTCTACGGATTGCGGGTCGACAGGCTGGCTGACAGCTACCCCGAGGCGAAAGAGCGCAGCCGCAAGTGGTTCGACCCGGAGACCGCCAGCACCAAGGTCCACGAACCCGAGTTGCAGCGCCTGCTCAGGGACTTCGTTCCGCCGCGGGAGGGCCGCGCCGGCCCGATCTCGGCCGAATAGGCAAGCGTTCGCCCTGTTGCCCGGTTGCGCCGCCGGACGTCCTTCCTGCCGGATCGTCCAGGGGGCCATTGAACTTGGCCAGCGAACGCATAGCTTTATCGCAATGTCTATGTGGAAACTGACGGATGATCCGGTTCACGTTGAAGTGCCCTGACGATCACGGCTTCGAAAGCTGGTTTCACAGCTCCGAGGCGTTTGCCGCGCTCACGGCCGCCGGGATGATCACCTGCCCGATCTGCGGATCGCCAAGCGTCGAAAAGGCCCTGATGGCCCCGACGTCCGGCCGGCCCGCAATTCGGACACCAGGGCCGAACCGCAGACCCGCCTCTCCGCCCCCGCGTCAGAGATCGAGCAGGCGCTTGCGGCGATGCGGCGCCATGTCGAGCAGACGTCGGAATATGTCGGGTTGAACTTCGTCGCCGAGGCGCGGCGGATGCATCTGGGCGACAGCCCCGAACGCCCGATCTATGGCGAGGCGAAACTGGATGAAGCGAAACGTCTGATCGAAGATGGCGTGCCCGTGGCCCCGCTGCCCTTCATGCCCGCGCGCAAGGTCAACTGACGGCCCTGCCCGCCCGACCCGCTCGTCACCTGACCCGCGCGTCAATAGATGTAGCGGATCTGTTCCGACCAGAACCGTTCCATCCGTTTCAGCGACATGTTGATCTCGTCCATCCCCGAGGAATCGATCAGCCCGCGCCGTTCCATCCCCTCGGCATGCCGGGCGAAAAGCCCGCTCAGCACATCGCGCAGCTTGCGGCCCTTTTCCGTCAGCTTCACGCGAACCGAGCGCCGGTCGATCTCGGACCGCTGATGGTGCATGTAGCCCAGTTCCACCAGCTTCTTCAGATTGTAGCTGACGTTCGATCCCTGGTAATAGCCACGCGATTTCAACTCCCCCGCGGTCACTTCGTTGTCGGCAATGTTGAACAGCAACAGCGCCTGCACCGAGTTGATCTCCAGGATGCTCAACCGTTCGAACTCGTCCTTGATCACATCGAGCAGCAGTCGATGCAACCGCTCCACCAATGCCAGATTGTCCAGATAGCAGGTCAGGAAGGCTTTTTGCGATCCGTCCAGCAGGGGGGAATAGTGGGTCATGCGTCAGCTCCGCCTCGATTTGTCGAGGCACAGAATCAGCACAAAGCGAAAACATTTCGTAAACTCAGATCGTTTTTCGATCCCGCTGCCCGGCAAATGCGGCGATCCGCTCCAAAAGCGCCGCCAGAGACTCGGGCGGCAGGTCGCGGCGCAGAAGCCAGGACATCAGATCGTGATCGTCCTGCGAGAGGAGATGGTCATAGACCGCCAGCTCCTCGCCGCTCAACCCTGCGAGATGCTCATCCGCCCAGGGGCCAAGCACCAGGTCCATCTCCTTGGTGCCCCGCCTCCAGGACCGCATCCGCATCCGCTTCAGCCGTGCCTCGCCGGTCTCGGTCATCGCACTAGGCCGCCGCCTGCAGCAACCGGCGCAGGCGGTCTTCAGTCTGCTCCATCTCTCGCGTCAGCGCGGCAAGCTGCGTCCGCATCCGCGCAAGTTCGGCCAGCGCGATCTTGGCCGGAAGCGTCATCGCGCCCGGTGCGTCGGGCGCATCCAGATCATCGCCCTCGCCCGTCAGCAACCAGCGAATCGAGACGTTCAGCATCCCGGCAAGCATCTGCAACCGGTTGCCGCGCGGCTCTGACAGATCCTCCTCCCAGGCCGACACCGTCTTGACCCTGACGCCAATGCGCGTCGCAAATTCCTCGCGGGTCAGTCCTGCTGCCTCGCGGGCGCCGGCGATCCGGTCGCCGAATGTCGCCACTTCACCAGAAAACCAACCTTTAGTTTCGCTGCTTTCCGCCATCACGCCTCTCCTTCACTTCGATATCGCTTGAACGTCGGGAGTGGCAACCCTAAGAGGATGCGCCGGAAATGACAAATCAGGAGCGTGCGATGCCCTTCCTTTCGGAAACCCTGGCGCGCGTGAAGCCCTCGCCAACCATTGCCGTGACGACGAAAGCGGCGATCCTGAAGTCGGAAGGCAGGGATGTGATCGGCCTCGGCGCGGGCGAGCCCGATTTCGACACGCCGCAGAACATCAAGGATGCGGCAAAGCGGGCCATCGACGCGGGCCGCACGAAATACACCGCAGTCGACGGCATCCCCGAGTTGAAGGCGGCGATCTGTGCCAAATTCCTGCGCGAGAACGGCCTCACCTATACGCCGGAGCAGATTTCCGTCGGAACCGGCGGCAAGCAGATCCTCTATAACGCACTGATGGCGACGCTGAACCCCGGTGATGAGGTGATCATCCCCGCGCCCTACTGGGTCAGCTACCCCGACATGGTGCTTCTGGCAGGTGGAACGCCGGTTCCCGTGGTTGCGGGGATCGAGACCAATTTCAAGCTCACGCCCGATCAGCTTGAGGCGGCGATCACGCCAAGGACGAAGTGGTTCATCTTCAATTCGCCCTCGAACCCCACGGGTGCGGGCTATACGCGGGAAGAGCTGAAGGGGCTGACCGATGTGCTGATGCGCCATCCGCATGTCTGGGTGATGTCGGATGACATGTACGAGCATCTCGTCTTCGATGATTTCGAGTTCTGCACCCCGGCGCAGGTAGAAACGGGCCTTCATGACCGCACGCTCACCTGCAACGGCGTGTCCAAGGCCTATGCGATGACCGGCTGGCGCATCGGCTATGCGGCGGGGCCGGTCGCGCTGATCAAGGCGATGGGCACGATCCAGAGCCAGTCCACCTCCAACCCCTGCTCGATCTCGCAATATGCGGCACTTGAGGCTCTGTCGGGCCCGCAGCATTATCTGGAACCGAACCGGAAGCTGTTTCAGGACCGCCGCGATCTGGTCGTGTCCATGCTCAACCAGGCAAGGGGCATCACCTGCCCGCGCCCCGAAGGTGCGTTCTACGTCTACCCCGACATCGCGGGTTGCATCGGAAAGCGGACGCCGTCGGGACGGATGATCGCGACCGATGAAGACTTCGCAACCGCGCTGCTGGAGGAGACGGGCGTCGCTGTGGTCTTTGGCGCCGCTTTCGGCCTTTCGCCGAACTTTCGCGTCAGCTACGCTACGTCGGACGAGGTGCTGCACGAGGCCTGTTCCCGCATCCAGCGGTTTTGCGCGTCGCTGCGCTAGGGGGCGGGAATGGCGGGCGATCTGCCGGAATATTACTTCCGCATCCGCGAGAATGGCGCGGCCGTGTTCCGTGTCGAAACCGAAAACCGCCAGCGCCGGATCGAGCTGATCGAGATTGCCACCGTCAACGTCAGGAACGGCAATATCAAGCCACATGGCGACACAGCGCTTTCCGACCAGGATCTCCAGGTCATCGGCGACTGGCTGACCGCCCGCGTCACCCAGCTTGCCGCCCGCGAGGTGGAAGACATCCTGCGCACGGTGGATCATCTGAACCTGACCACGCAATGGGCGCAGTCGCGCGCGTCGGCGGCTGAACTTGACGCGGTGACGGACGCGCTGCTCCTCGCCATGCACGATCTGCGCATGGTTCTGGTGCGCAAGAAATCCGAACGTCTGGGCAAAACCGATCAGCCGTAAGCCCCGGCAAGGCACCGTGCGGATCGTCCCGGAGCGATGGCAAAACCTGCCCGGCAGCGGTTCGCGGTCTCAGGGCCAGACCGGCATCCCCTCCAACCCGGCGGTTTCCGGCAGGCCGAACATGAGGTTGGCATTCTGGACGGCCTGACCGGCGGCCCCCTTGCCAAGGTTGTCCACCACCCCCATCGCGATCACGAGGTTGCGTTCCGGATCAGCCGCATAGCTGACGAAAGACAGGTTCGATCCGGTGGCCCATTTGGTCTGCGGCGGCTTTTCGGTTGCGCGAACGAACGCTCTTCCGGCATAGAAGCGGCGGGCGGCGTCCAGGCACTCCCCGGTCGTGGCGCGGCCGCGGCAGTAGATGGTGGCGAGGACGCCGCGGGTCATCGGCACCAGATGCGGGGTGAACACCAGCCCTGCCGCGTTGCCGCCGCTCAACTGCTCGATCGTGCTGGCGATCTCGGGCATGTGGACATGTTTGAGCAGCCCGTAGGGCTGCAGGTTCTCGTTGCAGTCGGCATAGCTGAACCTGCCGTCAGCGCCGCCTCCCCGACCGGCTCCGGAGATGCCGGTCTTGGCGTCGACCACGATGTTGCCAGGCTCGATCAGCCTGTCGACCAGCAGGGGCGCCAGCGCGTTCAGCGTTGCCGCAGGGTAGCAACCGGGGTTGGCGACACGGGTCTGACCTTCGATCCGGTCCGGCCAGACGTCGGCCAGACCATAGGCCCAACCTTCGACATGGCGATGGTCGCCGCCGACATCGACGATCCTCACCTCCCCGGGGACGCGCGCCAGCGCCGCGGCCGATGTGCCCGTGGGCAGCGAGGCGAAAAGCAGGTCGAGCTTTGGCAGCGCCGCAGGATCCCACTTCTCGATCACCATCCCGGCCAGGCTGTCCGGAACGCCGGGATAGCGGTCCGCCAACCGGCTGCCCGCGCTGCCTTCACCCGCGGCGTAAACCAGTTCGAAGACGGGTGTCCGGCAATCAGACGCAGCGCCTCGCCACCGCCAAAACCGCTGATCCCGACAATGCCGACACGAAGGCTCATGAGAATTCCCTGCTTCCAAGGTGGTGAACAAACCAGACGAACGCGGCTGCAGCATCACCATTCTTCACGACCTTGTCCACGCAGGACAGTCCCGGCGGCTTCGGCGCGATCCGTCGGTCAACTGCCAGGTCGGCGGGCACCGAACCTGTTCGGTGCGCTGCCTTTGCCCGCAGCTGGAATCGCGAAGAGACCCCCTTCGAACGGCACTTCTGCAAGATGATCCTGATCCATGGTGAATCTGGCCGATGTGACGAACAGCGTGGCAAAGCCGGTCCCGCCGAAGGCACAGCTGGTGGGCCAGGAACACGGCAGGTCCAGATACTCCAGCAAAGCGCCATCCTTCCCGATGCACGCGACCGCATGGCCGCCGACGACGCGGGCATTCCACACCCGCCCGCGGGCATCCGTGCAGGAGCCATCGGGCAGACCGCGGTCAAGCCCCTGCGCGAAGACCTCTCGCGGTCCCAGAATGGCATCCGGGCCGATCCGGTAGCGGTAAAGGGCATTCTTCAGCGTGTCGCCCACGACGAGCATATCGGGCTCTGGCCAGACCAGCGTGTTGGAAATGCCGAAGAGATCCTCAGTCACCCGCGAGAGGGTTCCGTCCGGCGCATAGCGGTAAAGCCGTCCCGTCGCCGCAGGGATCTCTGCGGGGCTGTCGTCCTCGGCGATGTTCTGGTGCATCGTCCCGATCCAGAGCGCGCCATCCGGGCCGACGGCACCTTCGTTCAGGCGATTCATCGGCAGGTCGGGCTCGACCTCGGCAAGCGGGATCGGAGTGCCCTCCCAATCCCAGCGGCAGATATACCGCTCCGTGCAGAGCATCGCGTCGCCGTCCTCGCGCAGCGAGATCGAGGTGGGGCGGAACGGCATGGACCAGAGCCGGTGCCGGCCGGTTTCGGGATCGAGCGCATGGACGCACCGGCCGATGATGTCGATCCAGACGAGCCTCTGGCGCCGGTCGTCCCAAAGCAGGCTTTCGCCGACGATGTCCTTCGCGTCATAGACAAGCCGCGCCGTCATGTCCCCCTCCGTCCCAGGGCGGACCGTCTGCGCCGCGCCTCCATCAGCCGCTCGCCTTCGTCGGAGCCGTCGTGCCAGGTGCCCATCCACTTGTCGATCGGCACCAGCCCCTCGCCGTAGTTCACCTCGAAATACTTGTGATGGAGGTAATGCGTGAAGGCATGGGTATCGACGCCCTTGTCCTTGCCGGTTTCGATTGTGTGAAAGCCGATGTGCCCGATCGCTGCGCCGAAGCCCGCGTAGTGCAGGTGATATAGCACGAGAAGCGGGTGCGATGCGATCATGAGATGAAGCCCCGCGCCAGAGAAATACAGCACCAATTCAACGGGGTGCATCGACAGCGATGACCAGGGCGACGGGTTGACCGCTTTGTGGTGCCAGGCATGGATGTGCCGGTAAAGCGCGGGAACATGGAGGAGCCGGTGGATCAGGTAGAAATGCACGTGGTGGATGAAGGGCACGATCAGCGCGATGCCCAGAAGCCACAGCGGATCCGCAGCAGAGGTTGACATCGGGGCACGGCCGCTTGCAAAGGCCCAGAGGATCAGAACCTCCCAGGCGGTCCAGATCGGGACGGCGAACAGCAAGCTGCGCGCCATGTTGTCCCGCGTCTGGCTCTTCCACCAAAAGGCGCCATTCTCGCGGTCCTCCGGAAAGGCGGGGTTGTACTTGAACCGGGCCGCCTGGCGGCGCTGGATGTAAAGCGGCACTTCAAGCGCCCCGTAGAAGAGCCCGACTGCCGCCGTGTTCCGGGCCAGGATGTAAAGCACCCAGCCCGGCGCGAGGGCGGAAAGGGTGTCCATGCCGGGCGTCAGGAGCCACCATAAGACTGCGGCCGACAGGAAGAACAGCACGTTCCATGGCAGGAAATAGGTCGGAAGCCAGCGCAGGAACGAGCGCGGCTGCGGCGGGAACACGAAGATCGGCGCGATGCCTGCATGCAGCTTCGGCCACCAGTGACCGCGACGATCCCGTGTACCGGTCGTCAGTTCGTCCACGGCCATCTCCCCCGCTTGTATGTCCGATTGGAGTGGTAGTATGGTAGTGGACATCGATTCTGCAACCTCCGAGAGGTGCCCCCTTGTCCGCAATCGTTGTTACCGGAGCCGCCAAGGGGATCGGTCGCGCCGTTGCCGAGCTTCTTTCGAGGGAGGGTCATCCGCTCGTCCTCGTGGATGTGGACGCAGATGGTCTGGCAGAGGTCGCGCGGGCGCTCCCCGGGCCTGTCGGTTACGTCACGGGATCGGTCGTCGATCCGGACATTGCCGAGGCCGCAGCGCGGGCAGCGGCGTCGCTGGGTGGGTGCCGGGGCCTCTCGCACAACGCGGGCATCCAGCGCTACGGCACCGCGCTGACGACCGACCGCGAGACCTGGGACGAGGTGATGAGCGTCAACCTCACCTCGGCATGGCTGCTGTCCCGCGCGCTCTTGCCGCAGATCGTCGCGGCGCGGGGGTCGCTTGTCTTCATGGCCTCGGTCCAGGGCCTGGCCTCGCAGGCGGGCGTCGCGGCCTATACCACCGCAAAGCACGGGCTGATCGGTCTGGCGAAATCCATCGCGGTGGATTTCGCGGGGCACGGCGTAAGGTCGAACGCCGTAGCGCCGGGATCGGTCGATACGCCGATGCTGCACTGGGCGGTTGGCCTTGCCCCTGACCCGGCCGCCGTCTGGGCCGAAATCGCGGCGATGCACCCGCTAGGCCGGGCGGCAGAGGCGCGCGAGGTGGCCGAAGTGGTCGCCTTCCTGTTGTCCGACAAGGCCAGCTTCATCACCGGCGAGGTCGTGCGGGTCGATGGCGGCATGCTCGCGCGGCTGGGCGGCAGCCCGAAGAAGGAGTGACACGATGACCATCGCCGACATCCGCGCCACGACCGTGGCCGTGCCGCTCGAGGCGCCGTTGCGCCATGCGGCGGGCGCGCATTGGGGGCGCTTCATCCGCACCCTGGTCGAAGTGGTGGGCGATGACGGCCTCTCGGGCTGGGGCGAGCTTGGCGGCGGCGGCGAAAGCGCGGAGGCGGCGGTGGTGGGGCTCCTGCCCTACCTCAAGGGGCACGATCCGCTGAAGCTTGAGCAGCTGCGCTGGAAGATCATGAACCCGACGGCGAGCCTTTACAACAATCGCCTCCAGCTTCACGCCGCGATCGAAATGGCCTGCCTTGACCTTGCCGGGAAGCGCCTTGGCCTTCGGGCCTGCGACCTTCTCGGTGGCCCGATCCGCGAGCGCATTCCTTTCGCCTCCTACCTTTTCTATCGCTACGAGACGGCGGACCGCGGCGGCGAGACCATGCCAGACGAGATCGCGGCCCATGCCCGCGCGCTGAAGGCTGAGCACGGCTTCACCACGCACAAGCTGAAAGGGGGGCATTTCGCCCCGGACCACGACGTGGCGGTGATGGAGGCGCTGGCTGACGCCCTGCCCGGCGACCGGCTGCGACTTGATCCGAACGCCGCCTGGTCGGTCGAGGAATCCATCCGCGTGGGGCGTGCCATCGCGCATCTCAACAACGATTATTTCGAGGATCCGACCTGGGGCCTCGAAGGGATGGCGCGGGTGCGGGACCGCCAGCCGATCCCCACGGCCACCAATATGGTCGTGGTGAACTTCGAACAGCTCGCGCTGTCGATCCGTCACCGGATGGTGGACGTGATCCTGCTCGACACAACCTTCTGGGGCGGGCTCCGTCAGGCGCTGAAGGCGGGCCATGTGCTTGAAACCTTCCAGCATTCGGCCGCCGTCCATTCCTCGGGCGAACTGGGCATCCAGCTGGCCTCGATGCTGCATCTGGGCGCCTGCCTGCCAAACCTCAACTTCGCAGCCGACGCCCATTACCACCACCTCACGGACGATATCCTGAAGGGCGGCAAACTGCGGTATGAGGGCGGCGCAATCGCCCTGCCCACGGGCCCGGGCCTTGGCGTCGAGGTGGACCGCGAGAAGGTGGCGGAATACGCCGAATTCTACGCCCGCGTTGGCGGCTACATGTACGACCGCGACCCTGGCAGGCCGGACTGGTACGCGATCTGGCCAGAGCAGCGCTGGGCCGACCCGGCCGTGAAGCGGGTCTGACCGTGGCCGAGGTGATCCTGAAGGACATTGTCAAGCTTTACGGACGCGAGATCGCGGTCCGGGGGATCGACCTGCACATCCCCGACGGCGCTTTCGTTGTCCTCGTGGGCCCCTCTGGCTGCGGCAAGTCGACGACCTTGCGGATGATCGCGGGGCTTGAATCCATCAGCCATGGCGATCTGACCATCGGCGGGCGGCGCGTGAATGAGCTTGACCCGCAGGACCGGGGCGTCGCCATGGTGTTCCAGTCCTACGCGCTCTACCCGCATATGACGGTGCGCGAGAACCTGTCGTTTTCCCTTGGTCTTGCCAAGGTTCCCGAAACCCGGGCGACGGTGCGCGTCGACCGGGCGGTCGCGGCGCTGGAACTCGGGCCCTACCTCGCGCGACGCCCGTCAGAGCTTTCCGGAGGCCAGCGGCAGCGCGTCGCCATGGGCCGCGCCATCGTGCGCGAACCCGAGGTTTTCCTGTTCGACGAGCCGCTGTCGAACCTCGATGCCAAGCTGCGCAACCAGATGCGGGTCGAGATCAAGCGCCTTCAGCACCGGCTGAAGGTGACCACGATCTACGTGACCCATGACCAGATCGAGGCGATGACGCTCGCCGATGTGATCGTCGTGATGAAGGACGGCGAGATCGCCCAGACGGGCAGCCCGCTCCAGGTGTTCGAGCGTCCTGCGGACCGCTTCGTGGCAGGTTTCATCGGCACGCCGCAGATGAACTTCGTGGAGGGTGCCCTCCGGCAGGACGGGGGCGGCTGGCGGTTCGATGGCGGGGGAATGTCGCTGCCGCTTGAGCCTGCACGCTTCGCGGGCCTTGGCGACGGGCGGCCGGTCACGCTGGGTCTGCGGCCGGAGGACTTCGTGCCCGACGGCCACGGGCTTCGGCCTCCGGGCGACGTGACGCTGGAGGCGACCGTGACGCTGAGCGAGATGCTCGGGAACGAGACGCTGCTCTTCGCCGAAACGCAAGCCACGTCCTTCGTGGCCCGGATGCAGCAGCCGCGGCCCGTTACTGATGGAGAACGGCTGGCGTTCCACGTGAACGCGGGGCGCTGCCATCTGTTCGATTGCGATACCGGAAAGTCACTGGCGGCCTGACGGCCAAATCAAGGGAGGAAAGGGAATGAGACTTCTGACATTGGGTGCAGCACTTGTGCTGACGGCAGCGCCCGTCCACGCCCAGAGCGAGGTGGAGCTTTTCCACGACAAGGGCTTCTGGTCGACGCAGCTTCAGGCGGTGGGCGACGCCTGCGCACAGTCCGCCGGCGTGAAGATCGTGGAGCGGCCCTACGCCAACGCCGAACAGTACAAGGCCTTCATCCAGGCCTCGATCGCAGGCGGCGAGACGCCGGGCATGTTCACCTGGTGGACGGGATCGACCTTCGAAGAGCTGGTGAGCACGGGCCAGGTCGCGCCCCTGACGGATGTCTGGGCCGAGATGACCGGCGACGGGCGCTTCCAGCCCGGCGCGGCGGAACTCTTCACCGTTGACGGTGTGCCTTACGGCGTGCCGATGGTCATGGCGCGCTGGGTCGCGCTTTACGACAAGCGGGTGTTCGAAGAGCTTGGCATCGCCGAACCTGCAAGCTGGGACGAGTTGATGGCCGCGGCCGAGAAGATCAAGGCGTCGGGGCGCACCCCCTTCCTCGCCACAACGCAGGAAGGCTGGCGCGGCTTCATCTGGTTCCAGGAACTGATGCTGCGCACCAACCCGGAGGCCTATCTCGGGCTTCATGACGGGTCGGTCGCCTATGACAGCGACGCGGTAAGGGCGGCTTTCCAGATGTGGGCCGACATGGCCGCCAAGGGCTGGTTCAGCGACCCGCGCAGCGTTGAGGAGGTCAATGACTTCGTGCGCGGCGACGGGGTGATCTACCTGATCGGCGAATGGGCCACCGGCCTCGTCACCACGGCAGGCTTCCCCGAAGAGCACCTGGGCGTCTTCATCATGCCGAATGCGGCTGGCGTCGCAGAACCCTCGGTCATCGTGGAGGGCGGACCGATCGTCATCTCGACCGCGGGCGCCGGGGACGAGGCGACGATGAAGGCGCTGCGCTGCTGGGTGTCGAACGACGGCGCGAATGCCTGGGGCGCGGCCTCGGGCAACTACATCGGCAACGACGCGGCCGATGCGCCGAACGCCATCGTGGCCGAGGTCAACGCCGATATCGGCGCGGCCGGCCACCGCGCCTATCTGCGCTGGTGGGAAGCCGTGCCGCCCGCCCTCCAGGGCGAGATGGTGGCCGAACTCAACCGCTTCCTGCTCGATCCCAAGATGGAGACGGCCGAAAGCGTGATGTCGACCATGCAGGCGCTCAACGAAGAGCATTGGGCGAGCGTCAAGTGACCAGATGACCCCGGCTTCGGATCAGAATGCGGCGCTTCTGGCGCGGATCGGGATCGACCGGATCCGCGCGCAAGAGACCGCCCGCCGACGCCGGGCCTTCCGGCGGGCGCTGCCTTTCCTGGCGCCCGCCACGCTTTTCGTCGTGGTCTTCCTGCTCTTGCCGGTCGGCTACAACGTCTGGCTCTCCTTCACCAGGTGGCAACGCTTTCAGGGCTGGGACGAATTCGCGGGACTTGCGAACTACTTCCGGCTCGCGGGCAATCCGTTCTTTGGCCGGGCGCTTGCCAACACGGCCATGTGGGTCGGCGCGAGCATCGTCTTTCCTATCGCGATCGGCCTTGCGCTTGCGATGTTCTTCCGCCGGATGCCCGGGCAGGAAATGTTCAAGACGGTGATCTTCCTGCCCCGCATCCTCGCCCCCACTGCGGTGGGGGTGATGTGGTTCTATGTCTATGCACCCGACGGGCTGCTGAACCGGGGGCTGTCGCTCTTCACCGATGAGCCCGTCCGGATCGGCTGGCTCTTTTCCGAGGCCACGATCACGCCGGCAATGATCGCGACCTTTGTCTGGCAGACCTGCGGGCTTGTGATGGTGTTGCTGCTCCTCGGCCTCGCGGCGATCCCGAGGGATCCGCTGGAAGCCGCGCGGATCGACGGGGCGACGCCCCTGCAGATCTTCCGCCACATCACGCTGCCGCTTCTGGCGCCGACGCTCGTGATGGTCACGATCCTGTCGGTGCTTGCGGGCTTCACCGTCTTCGACCTCATCTGGGTGATGGGATCGTCCTATCCCCAGCAGCGTACCCTGTCGCTGGCAGTCTTCATGTATTTCGAGGCGTTCCAGAAATCGGGCTGGGCCTTTGGCGCGGCCGTGGCCGTCGTGATCGGACTCGTCGTGCTGGTGGTGACATGGGCGCAAACCGTCTGGCAGGCGCGCGTGGAACGGAGGCTGCGCTGATGGCCGTGGACCTCTCCACCCTCGACATCGACGCGATCATCCGGGCCGAGGCGCGGTCCCGCCGCCGGGGCGCGTGGAAGATCGGGCTTGGCGTCCTTCTGTCCCTGGTCTGGGTCGTGCCGTTCTGGTTCCTCTTCCTGACCATCTTCAAATCGACCGAGGAATACGCCGCGGGCAATCCGCTGGCACTTCCGCAGGGCGTCGCGCCATTCCTCGACAACGTCCGCCGCGCCTGGGAGCTTGGCGGCATGGGGCAGGCGATGCTGAACTCGGCGCTTTACGGAACGGTCGGGGCAGGCGCGGCCGTGTTCATCGCGGCGATGGCGGCCTTCGCGCTTTCGCGGCTTGACCTGCCGCGCCGCGATGCGTGGTTCCTTCTGATCTTTGCGGGCACGGTCTTTCCGTTCCAGATGTACCTGATCCCGCTTTTCTTCGGCTACCAGTGGGCCGGGCTTCTCAACAGCCGGGTCGGCATGTGCCTCTTTTACACGGCGATCTGCATTCCCTTCCCCGTCCTCGTGCTCAGGACCTACATGAACGGCCTCTCGCGAGAGATGGACGAGGCCGCGCGGATGGACGGCGCGCGGGAGTTCACGGTGTTCTTCCGTGTCGTGCTTCCAAATGTGACGGGGCCCATGGCGGCTGTCTTCCTGCTCCAGTTCACCTGGATCTGGAACGACCTTCTGTTTTCCACGATCCTTGCCAACCGCCCAGAGACCCGGTCGATCATGAATGCGCTGCTGGTCTTTCAGGGCAGCTACAGCCAGCAGGGCCCGAACATCGTGATGACCGGGGCGCTGCTTGCCTCCATCCCGACTGTCGTGCTGTTCTTCCTGCTCAGGCGGCGTTTTATGGAGGGGCTGCGCGTTTCATGAATCATCCCGGCGCTTTCCGTCCCGAGCGAACGAATTCCCTGTCGCACCAGCTCTACGATCTTCTGCTCGACCGCATCTGCCGGTTCGAGCTGAAGCCGAACCAGCGGCTGTCCGAAACGACATTGTCCGAACAGCTGGGTGTCAGCCGGACGCCCGCGCGCGAGGCTTTGGCCCGGCTTGCCGAACAGGGGCTCGTCGACATCCTGCCGCAGCGGGGCAGCCGGGTGGCGCCGCTCCGTCTCGACGATCTTGAAAAGTCGCAATTCATGCGTGAGGCGCTTGAGCTTGCGATCCTTCGGCGCGCGATGGAAGGCGCGGCCCGCGCCGATCTCGCCGCCCGGCTTCGTGACGAAATCACGCTCCAGCGTGCTTATGTCAGCGTGAGGGACAAGGAGCAGTTCTACCTGTCCGACGACCGCTTCCACGGCCATATCGCAAGCTGCGCCGGGCGCGCGGCGGTGGTGCCCGAACTCACCCGGGTGAAGCTCCACATGGACCGTTTCCGTCATCTGATGGTCGACGGGGTAGAGGATCTTCCGGTGGTCATCGGGCAGCACGAGGACATCGCAGGCGCCATCGAAGCCGGAGACATGCGCGCGGCCGAAGACCGGATGCGGCTGCATCTGCGCCGGATATTCTCCTATGTGGGCGAGGCGCGCACCCGTTTTCCCGAATATTTCGAGGAGCGGGCGGATTGAGCGTGCGAGCCTTCTCCTGGGCGCATGGCGAAGGCGAGGTGCAGGCGCTTGGCGGGATGCTTGGTCCGGTGCGCTTCCGGCTGCCCGGGGGCCGCGTCGTGTCGCCCTTCCAGATTGCGCCCTGGGCTGGCGAGGCGGCAGCGGCGG
>JAAURK010000069.1 GCA_012032275.1 Tabrizicola sp. | reverse complement strand
GCGGACTTTGGCCAACGCGTCGCGCGAGATGCCGTCCCGCAACAAGTCCTGGAAGATGAGCTTGATTTTGCGCTTGCTGCCGATCAGGCCCACGTAGGCCGCGGGCGTTTCCGCCAGATGGTACAGGGCCATTTCGTCGTGGTTGTGGCCGCGCGTGACGATGATGCAAAACGTATTCTCGTCAACGTCCAGCCCGCTCAGCGCGCCGGTCACCGCAATCCGCCGCCCGACGCCATCCAGAATGCCATTGGCGATCAGCGACGTCTCGGTCTCTCCCTCGGGGTTTTCCGCAGCGGCCGCGAGCTCGTCATCGACGACGGAATCGAGCTCATCGGTCAGGGTCCAGGCGGCGTTGACGATGCGGCTGGCCTGATAGTCGGACAAGAGGCCCGCCTCGCGATCAGCCTGCGCAAGGGCCAATGCCGGGATGACCGTCTTGTCGTAGTATTCCGCAAGGTAATGCTTGGCCGTGGTGGCCGTTGCCGTTTCGGTGAATTCGAAGGAACGGCCCGCCAGCAGCCGGTCATAAAGCCGCGCCGATTCCGACAGCAGCGGCTGGTCGCCGAACATGATCGGGAACAGACGCAGGCTGGGGACGTGGTGGCCGATCACGACAAGGCAGACGGTCAGCGGCGTGGCGATGATCAGCCCCATCGGCCCCCAGAGCCAGGTCCAGAACATGGCGGACACGATCACTGCAAGGGGCGAGACGCCGGTGCGCTGGCCATAGAACCAGGGCTCGATGATGTTGGACGTCACCAGTTCGACGAGCAGAAAAAGCCCCGCCGTCCACAGCACCAGCGACCAGTCGGGCGAGACCGCAAATGCCATCAGCAGCGGCAGGATCGCCGAGATGGCCGATCCGATGTAGGGCACGAAGCGCATGACGAGCGTGACCAGCCCGAAGAAAAGCGCGTTCGGCACGCCGATCAGCCAAAGCCCGAGCCCGATCGGGATGGCGTAGATGACGTTCACCACCAGTTGGGCCAGCAGGTAAGTGGACACCCGTCTTCCCGCCTCGGCCAGAAGCCGCGAGGTCGCTAGGATGTTCGTGCCGCCGATCAGCTGTACCAGCCTGTCGCGCAGGGTTGCCCGCTCCAGCAGCGCGAACACGACGACGACGAGGATCAGGCCGAAGATGCCGATCGGTGACAATGCCGGAAGGATCACGTCGGTCAGCCAGTCCTGCAGTCCGGTCTGTTCCACCACCTCGACCTTCGTCGGCTGATCGCCGGTCGGTGCCGGATCGGACTCGAGGCGGGACGAGATGTTGTCGACCATGCCCTGCAAATGCGCCACGACCCGGTTCTCTGTCCCGGCCTCGAGCAATGTGTCGATCTTGCTCAGCACATTGCCCTGGTACTGCGGCAGGTTCGCACCGATCTGGCTGACCTGATAGGCCAGGACCAGAACGAAGACGCCAACCAGCGCCCCGGCCGCGAGAACCGTTGCGATCACGGCAGGCATGTCGCGCAGCCCCCGTTGCCTCAGGGCATTGACGACGGGCGCCAGGATGAAGGCCAGCAGCATCCCGAGCGCCAGCGGCAGGAAGAGGTCTTTCGCGACATAAAGGATCGCGCAGACAACGACGATGGTGGCAAGCGTGGGAAGCGAGACGATGGCGTTTCCGCTCGTTCCCGCAAGGTCGCTGCGGTCCCGCCACCACTCAACCGTGTCGTCGTCCTGCATGATGATGTCCTGAAGGTTTGAACCGCCTGTGCCAGCTCCGCGCGTCTTCGCCCGGCCTGCCCGCGACACCCAACGCCACGGGCGCGGCCCCGGTTACCGGCCGGTTGCCTGCACCCGTTGGAACCGGGCGCATCGGTGCGGGAGTTCAGAAGAGGCGCAGGTTGGTGAACCCCACCCACGCGCAAAAAAGGGTTGCGACCGAAATCGCAACCCGAGGTGGGAAAGCGGCAGGGAAAAACCGCTTTCCCGTGGCGACGGCGACAGCGCGTCATTGCGCCGCGCGCCAGCGACACGACGAACAGGATCAGGAAGATCACGGACAGCACCTGCGCAATGCCGGCCGATGTCCCGGCGATACCGCCAAAGCCCGGAAGGGACCGTTCAAACACCTGGGGTCATGCGGCACGCTGAAAGAGCGGTATCGGTACGAATGGCGAAGTGATGGTTTGCCTGTGCTGGATAGGCGGCTGGTAGGCGAGACGTTCCGCAGGATCGCCATTGGCACGGGCGACGCGAACGTGAAGGAGCAGGTTTGCCCCTCTTTCCGACCAACGCATCTGCTGCTTCTTGACCATCCGCCTTGCGACCAGATTGTTGACGCTCGCTTCAGCGGCCCTGGAGGCGATCTGCTTCCCTTCGCGATATCTGGCGCCGTAGTTGGCGATCGAACCCTGGTTCTGCGCAGTGCAGTTGCGCAAATTCAAGAGACCGCCTCGTAACGGGACGAGCGCAGAGCCGCCCTGTGCAGCTGCTTTCAGGCGTGAAACAGGCGACCGATCAGGTCAATTGCCCTGTCCGCTTGACCATTCCAGCGACGCCACCTCACCGCTGCCATGTCGTCCAGAAACTCCTTCCGCTCGCTCGGCGGCAGTCGTCGCGCCCCCCCCCGGCAGTCTGCTCGATGGAGCGCAGCTTCATGGCAATGCGAAACCGGTCGAGGACGTGCGTGGTCGCCATCCTCATCGAGATCGTGGCGCTCGGCACCACGTTGCAATCGATCAAGATCGCGGGCGTGAGAGCGGTCATTGCGGCGGCGGCCGGGGCGCCGTTGGGGATGGGGCGCGCGGGCTACGGCGCGGAAGCCGGTCGAGGCTCGCTGACAACGGGCACCTGTGGATTCTCCTGCAAAAGGCACAGAAGCGCCCTGAGCCGGACCCTGTTATCCGTGGGGCTCACGGAGGCCAGCGCCTGCAATCCGACGAAACCGGCATAGAACAGCGCCGCCCGCTCCCGCGCCGTATCGGTGTCTGACCCGCATTGCTGGAACAGAGAACTGACGAAGGCGATCCGCTCTTCATCCACGTGCCGCACCGCGTTGGAGACGGTTGGATCAAGACGAGCCCAATCGCGGATTGCCGGCTCGACATGAACGCCTCCATACTCGTTCGATGCGCTCAGCGAGGCGATGATCTCGATCAGGGCGAGCAGCCTTCCCTGCCCATCCGGAGCGGCAGCATTGACAGCGTCGATGATCGCGGCGGTCGCTTCATCGCGCCAAAGCGCCAGCATTGCGGCGCGGAAGCTCGGCACATCCTTGAAATGCCAGTAAAATGATCCTTTCGTCGCTGCCAGATCCTGCGCCAACACTTCGGCCTTCAACCCCGATATGCCCTGGTGGGTCAGCCGCAGGAACCCCGCCTTGATCCAGTCCTGTGATGTGAGTGCTGCGCGGCTGCGGTCCATCAGCGCACCATACGGGACCGTATTGACCGGCGCAACGTCTCCGACTAACCATACGCAGGCGTATGGAGAAGGAGTGCCCAATGTCTTGGAACATTGTCGTTACGGCAGGTTGCCTCTCACTTGGCATCGCCGCGCTTCATGCCTTTGGCGGCGGCCCGGAGTTCCATGCCCCGGCGTTAGCCAGCACATTCGACGACCGCTGGAAGGCCGTATTCTCGATCATTTGGCATCAGGTCACGGCCTTCCTGGTCATCAATGGAGTGTTCCTGATAGGGCTTGGAATAACTCTGCCCGACAACAGAAGCCTGCTGACATTGGTAGGCGCGCAAAACGGAGCGTTCGTGCTGCTGTTTCTGGGGATCGGCTGGTTTCGTCTCGGCAGCCCCTTTGTCCTCATGCAATGGCTGCTGTTTCTGCCGGTCGTCCTGCTGCTTGTCGTCGCGTTACTTCGTCCGAACCCTCACAACTGATCTTCCAGCGCATCCTGCCTCTCCTCTTCCAAGACTGGCAGCGAGTAGAGCCCGCATCGGCAAACCATGCATCCCGGGGAATTGAACGGTCGCAGCCCGGAACGCCCGCGATGATGGCGACGACAAGAAATGTGATGGCCGAGCCCAGTATTGGAAATCTCCTGCAGTTGCTGCCGCCCGCTGCGGGCGCTGGGTTCCGGGCAGGCGGCAGATCCTGCGTCAGGCGGACGGCTTCGGCACGGGGCGCGGGAAGGTCAGTTCCACAATGGCCCGGTCGCCCTCGATGCGGATGGCAAACTGCCCCGAGAGCTGCACGGCGAACTGGCGCAGCATCCGCTGCGGCAAGGCTTCAAGGCCCGATGTGCTTTCCGGCCGCAATTCGGGAACCACCGGGCCTTCGACGCCAAGCCGGATGACCCCCGCCTCTTCCGAGAGCGAAACCGTGATCTCCTCGCTGGCAAGCTGGCGGACCGAGAAAAAGCAGCCCACCGCCTCGGCAAGGGCGAGTGCCAGCGGCATCGCGACCTGGGCGTCGACCCGGATCGGCTGAAAGCGCTTGACGGCGACCCCGAGGGCGACCCCGTGGATCTCCTTCAGCCGCAGGATCACATTGGTCAGGACCACATCGACCGCAACATCGCGCTGTCCGGATAGGGCATAAAGGCTGGTGTGGGTGGACGAGAGCGCGATCACCCGGTTGATCAGCCCGTCCAGCACCGCCTGCAATTCGGGGTCCGACGCCTCGCGCCGGTAAAGCCGCATGATCGAGGCAATGATCTGCAGGCTGTTGCCGCTGCGGTGATTGACCTCGTGGATCAGCATGTCCTTGTCGACAAGAAGGTTCTGCAGATCGGCCTCTTCCTGCTCGATGGTCCGGATCAGGCCTTCATAGGCGGCATGCAGGCGCTGGATTTCGATGGGCGCATCGCCCATGTCGGGGATCTTCACCCGCGTCCGGGTGGAGATGTAGTCGCTCATCGAGTGGGAGAGCGCGCGGACATGGCGAACCACCAGCCGGTTCACGGCAAAGGCGGCCGCGCCAAGGGCAGCGATCCAGGTCAGCGCGGGCAGAAGATACGGGCTGATGCTGCTGGCCCAGCCCCGGAAACCGCCGCTGACCGGTTGCCAGACCGAGACGAGGAACAGATCCTGCGTGACCGCGACAACCGACAGGATCTGCCGCCCATTCTTGCCAGGAAGAAAGACCGGCCGGCCGACGTAAGAGGCAAGCCGCGTCGAATCCACCATCTTCGGGATGGTGGCGGCCAGCGAAGGCTCGGCGCCGGAAGGCAGCAAAAGCGTGCCATCGGCGAGGAAGGTTCCCAGATAGGAGGGCTGCCATTGGGCGACGGCATCCGCATAGATATCCGGCGCCACGGCGGTATAGGGCAGGGAAATCACCGCGACGCCGATCATCGTTCCGGATTGGTCGAAAACCGGATGGCTGACGCCGACCACGGCCGTGCCGGACACCGGGCCATGGGGGTTGTAGACCATCTTGGCAGCGGGTTCGGAGATCAGGATGTCAAATCGCGGATCGCCTGCGAAATCGAAGACGCGGCCGGTGGACGAACAGGTCATCAGCCCGCTGTTCGGGATGTAGGCCACCAGCACGGCCTCCGGGATATTGCCAGCGAGCGAGGTGACGCGGTCGACGCAGGAGGTTCCCGCGGTTTCCGCCCCGCCCAGCACCGAGGCCAGCACCCGTGCGGAAATCTCCGCCTCCTTGATCAGGTCGATCTGCCCGCGCACCGCCTGAAGCGAGGCCCCACCGATCCCTTCCAGCGTCGTGGCATCGACCCGGTCCAGGGCACTTTCGGTCTGGAACACCGACAGGATTCCGAGCGGCAGGAGGGCAAGGATGACGGTAGAGACCAGTCGAAACCCGAGGCTGCTGGTCGACAGGAAAGAGTGCCACGCGCCGATCAACAGCGGCCCGCGGCTGTGCGGAGCACCACCGCCTGTGTTGCCCCGTCAGTGCCCGAGAACATGTCCTCGCCCTCTTCCAGATGCAGCAGTTCGGCCAGCCGCCTGCGCGCGCGGCTGGTGCGGCTTTTCACGGTGCCGACGGCCACCCCCATCATCCCGGCAGCTTCCTCGCAGGAAAAACCCGATGCGCCGACCAGGATCAGCACCTCGCGATGCTCCGGGCTGAGCTGGTCGAAGGCCTGCTGGAATTCCCTCATCGCCAGACGCCCGTCGTGGGCCGGCTTGATCGACAGGGTCGCGGCATGCGCACCGTCGCTGTCTTGCACCTCGCGCCGGGTCTTGCGCAGCGAGGAATAGAAGGTATTGCGCAGGATGGTGAAAAGCCAGGCGTCAAGATTGGTCCCCGGATCGAACTTGTCCATGTTCGACCATGCCTTCAGGATCGTCTCCTGCACAAGGTCGTCGGCGCGGGAAACGTCGCGTGCGAGGCTGATCGCGAAAGCGCGCAGCTTGGGGATCGCCCCGGCGAGACGATCCCGCGGATCCGTCGGTACCATGGTGGCGCTGGTCATGCTGCGCCGCCTTTCGGCCCGGTTTCCGCGGCCTTGAGCTGTGCCACGAGGTCGCGAAAGCGATCCGGCAGTTCCTCGTTCAGGGTTGCCGTATAGATGCGCCTGAGGTTTTCGTCATCTGCTCGCGGATCGCCTGCCTGCTCGCCGGATCCCCTTTCTTGTCGTTCGTCATGGTGCGTGCCATCCCACTCGTATCACCGGGCAACGCAGCAGAAGCACGTTGGTTCCGGAAGTTTCCGGCTTCCGGTAAAAATACTTGCAAAGCCCCCGAACCAAACCAGCGGCGTCCTGTTCGGTTCCAAGGTCATGTCAGTCAGATGCGGAGAATCATCGGATGGAGGTGCTGGATGCCGCCGATGGTGCGGCGACTTCTGCCCGTCACCGGGACGGCGCCTTTCATCGAGGACGGGGCAACCAACCCCTCCACTGCAAATGAGGTGGGGTCCGTGATCATCAAGGCGCGTTTCCGCCGCTTCGGCCACCTTTCGCGCAGGACGGGCGGGGCGGCCGAGGTTCTTGGGAACCGGGGGCCCGGTCCGGGGATTGCTGCAGAGCCAGATGAGGTTTTTCCCGTGCCGTCCGCCGCTTCCATCGCCGCGTCCCCTCCCGCTTCGCCCCTGGTGATGGTCACCGCGAGCGAAGCCTATCCCGCGCTGGAGCGGGCTTTTCTGTCTGCCCGCCGCGAGATCAGCGCCGGTTTCCGGGTCTTCGATCTGAAGACGAGGCTTCGCTCGGACGAAGCCCTGCGCATCGGCAAGACCTGGTTCGATCTGGTGTTCCACACCCTGCGCCGCGGCGTGACCTTGCGCATCGTTCTGTCCGATTTCGATCCGGTGGCCCGCCCCCGGCTGCATCGGGCGACCTGGCGGTCGGTGCGGATGCTGTGGGCTGCGGCAGAGATGGCGGGGCCGACGGCACGTCTGACGGTCGTGCCATCGATGCACTCTGCCGTCGCGGGGATCTGGCCGCGGCTGATGTTCTGGCCACTCGTGCAATCGCGCATGCTTCGCGTCAGCAACTGGTTGCGCCGACTGGCCGGATCGCACCGCATCGCGGCACTCCGCGAGATGCCGGGGGTCCATCACATGCTTGCGGCGAAGGATGCGCTTCCCCGGCCCCGCCTTCTGGCGCTTCCGCCGCTCTTTCCTGCGACGCATCACCAGAAGCTGGCCGTCTTTGACCGGACGCGCCTTTATATCGGGGGGTTGGACCTCGACGAACGGTTCTACGACACGCCGGACCACCATCTTCCGGCGCAGGAAACCTGGCACGATGTGCAGTTGATGGTAGAAGGGCCGGTGGCCGAAGATGCGCAGACGCATCTGGACGGCTTTCTCGACATCATCGACGGAAAGGCAGCTCCGGACCAGCCGGCACCGGATCGCGGCGGGTTGCGCCTTGTCCGCACCCTGTCGCGTCGGCGGATCCGGGGGGCCTGGCGGTTCATCTCGCCCGAGCCGGTCGTCTCGGAGATCGAGGCAGCACACCGCGACGCGATCGGCCGGGCCAGCCGTCTCATCTATGTCGAGACGCAGTATTTCCGCGACCGGCGTCTGGCGCGGAAACTGGCGGAGGCCGCGCGCCAGACGCCCGATCTCCACATGATCCTGATCCTGCCCGCCGCGCCCGACGATGTGGCCTTTGAAGGTGCTACCGGCCTTGACGCACGGTTGGGAGAGTTCCTGCAGGCCAAGTGTCTGCGCATTCTGCGCCGCGGCTTTGGTCGGCGGCTGTTTGTTGGCGGGGCCGCGCAGCCAAGGCGGACACCGGCCAAGGGGCGCGCGCAGCTCAACGGTGCGCCGCTGGTCTACATCCATGCCAAGGTGAGCATCTTCGATGACAACCTCGCGGTGGTGTCTTCGGCCAATCTGAACGGGCGGTCGCTGCGCTGGGATACCGAGGCGGGTCTGGTCCTCACCCGGCAGGAAGCGGTGCTGGACCTGCGCCACAGGCTGATGGCCCATTGGCTGCCAGAAGATGCCGGGACCGATTTCTTCGCGCCGGGCCGGGCGATGCATGCCTGGCGGAACCTCGCAGCCCGCAACGCCAGACTGCCGCCCGATGCGCGGCGCGGGTTCATCCTGCCCTATGACCTGAAGTCGGCGCAGGACTTCGGCCGCGCCTTTCCGCTGGTTCCCGACGAAATGGTATAGCGCGGGCCGGCTCCCGCAGATTCCCGCGCGGGCGCTGGAACCCGATGCGGTCTCGGCAGTTGTCATGGCACCGGCGATGTGACGAAAGCATCGCATCACCCTCATGGCAACACAGGAGATTCCCGTGAAAGCTCTTCTTCTTTCTACCGCCCTGGCGGCTGGCTTTGCATGGCCCGCACTTGCCCAGAGCGCACCCGCTTCGCCCTTCCAGTCCGAGGCTGCAGGCCCGTCGGTTTCCGCATCCGACGTGATCGGCGCGCGCATTTACGTCAGCGAGGCCGCTGTCGATGCCGACGCCTATTCCGGCGTGCAGGAGGGCTGGGATGACGTGGGCGAGGTCAATGACATCATTCTCGGCCGCGACGGCACGGTTGACGCGGTGCTGGTCGACATCGGCGGTTTCCTCGGGATCGGCGAGCGTCAGGTGGCTGTCGACATGTCGGCGCTGAAGATCGTGCAGGATGACGCGACCGATGCGGATGACTGGTTCCTCGTCCTGCAGGCCGACCGGGCCACGCTGGACGGCGCGCCCGCCTATTCGATGCCGGGCGCAGAGGCGATGGACGATCAGGCCGCGGCTGACAATGGCGGCATGGAAGACGTGCCCGTCGTCAACGAGGCCACCGGCGATACCGCCGAGGCCGCGCCGGAAGCCGAGGCGACGATGGATACCGCTGACGCAACCCCGATGCAGGATGGCGCGATGGCGCTTCCCGAAGGCTATACGGCCGTGCAGCGCGATGCGCTGACCGCCGAAATGCTGACCGGGGCGAATGTGCGCGACACGACCGACACCTCGATCGCGGAAGTGGCCGATCTGGTCCTGACCGCCGACGGGCAGGTCACCGACGTCGTCGTGGATGTCGGCGGCTTCCTCGGGATCGGCGCGAAGTCAGTCGCCATTCCGATGGACCGGCTGACCGTCGCGCAGGCTGATGGCGGCGTGGTGAGCCTCTGGGTCGACATGACCAAGGAAGAACTTGAAGCTCTGCCCGAGCATCAGCTGTAACAGGCCGGTCCTGCTTTACCTTCCGCAGGACCGTGGGGCCCGCACCTTCTTCCCCTTGGTGCGGGCCTTTTCATGCCTTGCGAAGGTCGCGGTCCGCCTGGCCCGCGACGCAGATTCTGCGGCGGCTATCCGCGCTGGAGGATCGGCCGGACATCTTCTCTGGCCATGGCCAGCGTTGCGACAACGGAAAGCGTCGCGTGATCCTGCATCTGCAGCCGCCGCGCGCTGATCCGGACAAGACCCGCGCGCCGGAGGGCGGCAATCGTGCGGTTCGTGTGGACGATGGACAATCCCAGCGCATCCGCCAGATCATGTTGCCGGAACGGGAAGGGGACCATGCCATCCGCCTCCCTGCCTCCATCCCGAGGGCAACGAGCCGCCGCCAGATCCGCACCAGCGCCCAGGCCAGGTCGTAGACCCGCGCGGGCTGCAAGGTGAAAAGTTCCCACATCCGGTCACGCGCAAAGCTGCACAGGACCATGTCGCTGACCGCGGTCACGCCATGGCGCGCCTCGCCCATCAGGCCCGCCGGCAGGCCGATCAGACCGCCGGGGAAGACAAAGCTGATCGCCTGCGGTCGCCCGTTTTCCAGAAGGGTCGAGCGCAGGGCCATGACGGACAGCACCGTCAGAAGAACCGGCGACGACTGGCCCTGCGACATGAATTCGCTTCTCGCCGCCACCACCAGTTCCCCGGACTTGAACCGGCGCATGAATGCCAGCTCTTCCGCCGCCATCGGAACGAAGATGCGCCGGCAGCGCAGCGTGCAATCCAGACAGTCGGTCCGCCCCGCCATGCGTTTTCTCCTGCGAATACATCACAGGGTAATGCAGCCCGCGCGCGGGTTGCATCATCCATGTCGCGCGACATCTGCCTGTCGGAGGGACCGTGCCTTGACCGGAACCTGCTTCGTCGGCGAGGCCGGGCGGATCATCGCGCGGGATCTGGCCGAATGCCACCAGGGCATGCGTGCGGGCTGCCTCCACAAGGATGACAGCCCGCCCCGGGTCACGCTTACTGCATCGTCAGTCCAGGCGTTTGACCACACCATCCGCAAAGACTTCGATCAGCCGAGAATAGGCGTCAGGCGTGTCGGCGATGTTGACGACGACCGTCTCGCCTTCGGGGAAGACAAGCGCGGTGCTGCCCAGCGAAACGCTGAGCTCGTAGCTATTGTAGTTGCTGTTGTCCGTGTCGTCGACGACGTGAACCATCCCGACAAGCACCGCATCGGCGAGGTCCAATCCCCGTTCCAGGGCGTTCGCCAGTTCGATCTCGCGGATGTCGATCTTGATTTCGGCTCCATCATCGGCAAGCCGGTCGGTGACGCGGGCAGCAATCGCGGCTTCGAGGTCGGTCTCAAGGTTGCCCCAATAGGCGGCGGCTTTTTCGTTGCTGATTGCGGTCAGGTCAGCCGTCACATCGATCGACGAAATCCGGTCGACGGCACCGAAGGCCGAAGTCGCCAGGACAGAGGCCAGTGCGATCGGGCCAAGCGTTTTCATGACATTCATCTCTCGTCTCCATTGCTTCGCGCCGAGGTGCGGCACATCCGCGCTATCAACGGGCCAGAGGGCAATTGGTTCCAGCGCGGCCTTCGGCGCGGCGACGGGGCCTTGGGAACCATGTCCACGCCGCCGCGTTGGGCGGTCGGACAATCGGGGCCCCGGATCGTGGAAGACATCGTGCCATTCGATCTGCAGCGCATGCTGCTGGGGCAAGACCCGCCGCTGTTCCTTCTGGAAATCGGCCTGCGGGTGGCGGTGATCTGGATCTGGACGATCTCGCTCTTGCGTCTGGTTGGCGGCCGCAGCATCGCGCAGATGTCGCTGGTCGAATTCATGCTGGTGATTGCCCTGGGTTCGGCGGTCGGGGATGGGATGTTCTACCCCGAAGTGCCGCTCGTCCATGCCATGCTGGTGATCCTCCTCGTGGCACTTGCCGACAAGGGCCTTGACCTTGTGCTGTGGCGGTGGCGGCGTGCCAAGCGTCTGGTTGACGGGATACCCGCCGAAGTGATGCGCAACGGCCGGATCGTGCTGACGGGCACCCAATCGCGCAAGCTGGCCCCGTCCGAGTTGATGGAGCTTCTGCGGCTGAAAGGGGTCCGCAACCTTGGCGAGGTGCGGCATGCGTTCGTCGAACCCTCCGGAGAGCTGTCGGTCTTCCGCTTTGATGATGCGCTCCCCGGGCTGCGGATCGTCCCGCCGCTGGAACTGCGCGAACTTGAAGCGCCCGGTCGGGGCCTTCCGGCCTGTTGCGGGCATTGCGGACATCGCTCCGACGACATCTGCGATCCCTGCGCGGAATGCGGCCATACCGAATGGACGCGGTCGGAATGACCTGCCCGTCCGGAACCGAACCGTCCAGCCGCTTCCCCCGGCGCAGGCGACGACCCGATCGAGAACCGTCGCCAGCCGGAGAGGCGCGGGGACGGGGACGGGGGCCACGGGTCGTCCGGGAACCCTGGCCTCGGTTCTGCCTGGCGCCAGCGGTCCGGCGGAGAGTCTTTCCCGGGGGGTGGAACTTTCGGCCAGCTACCGGCGTTAGCTCGACAACTGCCTATCTCATCCCATCGCCGAGGCCGAAATGATCGACGCTGTCGCATTGTCAAAGACTGTTGCCATCGTGCTGGCTGGCGGGCAGGGAAGCCGTCTGCATGAACTGACCGCGCGCGAGTGCAAGCCGGCGCTGCCCTTCGCGCGCGCGCACCGGATCGTGGACTTCGCGATGGCGGGTCTTGTGCGCTCTGGCCTGTCGCGGATCATCGTGGCGACCCAGTACCGGCCCCAGACGCTGACCACTCATCTTGGATCAACATGGGCCCCCGCTCTGCCCGATCATGCGTTGAGCCTGCGCCATGGTCCCGCGGTGGCGGGCGATGGGGGCTACCTCGGGACGGCGGATGTGCTCCGGGCAAACACCGCCCTGCTGGACGAGATGGGCGCGCGTGAGCTTTTGATCGTTGCGGCGGACCACATCTATGCCATGGATTTTCGCCCTCTTCTTGCCAGCCACAAGACAGGCGGGGCAGCGGTGACCGTCGCGGCAATGCCGGTTCCGGCAGCCGAGGCTTCGCGCTTTGGCATCCTGACGGTGGGCGCGGGGGGCGCGGGCGGAGAGATCGCCGACTTCGCCGAAAAGCCGCTCACCCCGGCAACGATCCCCGACGATCCTTCACACGCCCTTGCATCGCTTGGCATCTATGTCATCGACTGGACTTGGCTGAAGGGGCTTCTGCACGATCCCCGGGTGCAGGATTTCGGACATGATGTCATCCCCGCGGCGGTTCTAAGCGGCGATGCCGCGGCCTGGGAGTGGCGCGGCTACTGGCGCGATGTGGGGACATTGGACAGCCTGCGTGAAAGCTGGCTTGACTTCGACGCGCCGAACACGCCTTGCCCGCTTCCCGTCCTGCCCGGAATGCCCATGCCCGTGCCAGAGCCCGGATTGATGCGGGCCCGGTTCAGGGCCAGATCGAACCTTGGCGGGATGCAACTGCTGTCCCCGCCCGGTGGCAGCAGCGCCACCCGGCGCTGGGCCGCGCTTGACCGGTCGATCCTCATGCCGGGCGCAAGGATCGGCCCCGGCGTGCGCCTGACCAACGTCATCGTCGCCCCCGGAACGGTGATCGCCGGCGGGATGCGGATCGGCGAAGACCCGGCCGAGGATGCCCGCTGGTTCCGCCAGTCCGGCGACACGACGCTCGTCTCGTCCGCCATGCTTTTCCGGCGCGGCGCATTACGCCCCCGCAGCTATCCGCTTTTCTCCACCCGGATCGGCGCCGCGCGCAGCGGCATGAGGACAACATGAGCTATGACACCGCAAATCCGGCACGCATCGACCGCACGAAAGGGCACCCGAACACGATCGGGGCAAACTTCGACGGCGAGGGCACGAACTTCGCCCTGTTTTCAGAGAATGCAACGCGGGTCGAGCTTTGCCTCTTCGACCCCGACGGCGCGACCGAGATTGGCCGGTTCGACCTTCCGGATGTGCAGGGCGGGATCTGGTTCGGCTTTGTCCCCGGTGTGCGGCCCGGGCAGGTCTACGGCTACCGGGTGCATGGCCCCTGGAAGCCGGAGGCCGGTCATCGCTTCAATCCGGCCAAGCTGCTCCTGGACCCCTACGCCCGCGAAGTGGTGGGAGAGCTCATCTGGGAGGGCGCGGTCTTTGGCCATGCCGGAGATGACCTGACCCGCGACGACCGCGATTCCGCCCCCTTCGTTCCCAAGGCCGTTGTCGCCGACCCGGATTTCGACTGGGACGCGGACGAGGCGCTGCAGCATCGCTGGGAAGACACGCTGATCTGGGAGGCCCATGTCAAGGGCGCGACGAAACTCCACCCCGATGTGCCGAAGGTCGACCGGGGCTTTCTGACCGGGCTGGTGTCGGACACGATGATCGATCATCTGCAGCGGATCGGTGTTACCGCCGTAGAGCTCTTGCCGATCCACGCCTTTCCGCATGACCAGATGCTTCTCGACAAGGGCCTGCGGAATTACTGGGGCTACAACTCGCTGTCCTTCTTTGCCCCCCAGCGCAGCTATCTGAAATCCGGCCGGTCGTCCGAGGTGAAGTCCGCCGTGCGCCGCCTGCACAGGGCCGGGATCGAGGTGATCCTGGATGTGGTCTACAACCACACGGCCGAGGGGTCGGAACTGGGGCCGACCCTGTCTTTCCGGGGGATCGACAACGCCTCCTACTACCTTCTGGCGGAAGATCGGCGGCATTGTTTCGATACCACCGGCTGCGGCAACACGCTGAACGTGGCGCATCCGATGGTAATGCGGATGGTGATCGACAGCCTGCGCTACTGGGTGCAGGTCTGCCATGTCGACGGCTTCCGCTTTGACCTTGCCTCCACCATCGGGCGCGAGGCGGAAGGCTTTGACCGCGAGGGGGCGTTCTTTGCGGCGATCCGGCAGGATCCCGTCCTGTCGCAGGTGAAGTTGATCGCCGAGCCATGGGACATCGGCGAGGGTGGCTATCAGGTCGGTGGCTTTCCGTTTCCCTTCCGCGAATGGAACGACAAGGCGCGCGACGACATGCGCGCCTTCTGGCGGCGCGATCCAGGGCTGAAGGGCGGTCTGGCACAGCGGCTTCTCGGTTCGCCGGTCCAGTTCAACCATTCGCAGCGGCCCGCCACCAGCTCGATCAATTTTCTGGCCGCGCATGACGGCTTCACCCTGCGCGATGTCGTCAGTTACGACGGCAAGCACAACGAAGCGAACGGCGAGGACAATCGCGACGGGCATGACCATAATCTCAGCCACAACCTTGGGGCGGAAGGCGAAACGGACGACCCCGCGATCCTCGAGGCGCGGCACCGCCGGTCAAAGGCGATGCTGGCAACGCTGCTACTGTCGCAAGGCGTGCCGATGCTTCTGGCGGGCGACGAGTTCGGGCAAAGCCAGGGCGGCAACAACAACACCTACGCCCAGGACAACGAAACCGCCTGGCTGCACTGGGACAAGGCCGACCAGCGCCTGATCGATGCGGTCGGGCACCTGACCGGGCTGCGGCGCGGCCTGAACCTCGCCGACGCGCGGTTCGCGACCGCGCCGGG
>JAAURK010000068.1 GCA_012032275.1 Tabrizicola sp. | reverse complement strand
GGCCGTGTTGCCTGTCAGTGGCGTGGCGAGCTGCTGAACGGGCAGGTGACGCGGACACCGGGCATTGCCGCTCGCTTCGGCAACGGTGAAAAGATGCTGTCTTTGCTGGCGCTCGTGGCCTCGTTCGCGGACTTCACCGAAGCGAACGACCCTCTGGGCGAGCACAAATTCGGGAACATGAAGCTGACGGTGAACGGCGAGGCCATAACGGTCTACTGGAAGTTCGACTACTACGATCCGACGATGGAATGGGGGTCCGACGATCCAGCCGACCCGGCCCTCACCTTCCGCCTCCTGACCATCCTTTGCTCAGACGAGTATTGAAGGCACCATGACGATGCTCCCGAAGCCTCCCAAGCGACCATGCGGCTCATGCCCTTACCGGCGGGATGTGCCGTCTGGTGTGTGGGCACCGAAGGAATATGCCAAGCTGCCACCCTATGATGGGGATACATGGGAGCAGCCCTTGGGCCTTTTCATGTGCCACCAGCGCGATGGGTGCATTTGCGGCGGTTGGCTACAAACCCACGATGTAGATCACCTGTTGGCGCTCCGGCTCCACCCTGTCGATCCATCGGCCTACGATTACGCTTCCGATGTCGCCTGTTTTGCCAGCGGCCGGGAAGCAGCCGAGCACGGTCTGAAGAACATCGCAGCGCCCGATCCTGCGGCGCAGCAGCTCATATCGAAACTCACGCGCCTTCCAGAGTTGTTCGCAGCTTCCGAAGAGGATTCCGCAGCGACCCTCCACAAGATGCACAGCGGCCACTCACAAGCCATGCAGAGATCATCATCAGAAGGATACCCAGAATGACCACTCGTTACATTCCTGCCCTACTCATCGGCGTTGCGCTGCTAAGCGCTTGCCAGCCGACAACGACCAGTTCCACCGGCCAACCTGCCGGGCGCGCGGGCAATGGCGGCGAGGCGCGGTCGGAAGTCCAGATCTTCGACGGGACCGCTTTCACGGCAACGTGGCGCGAGCGCGCCTCGGCAGAAGTCCGGCTAACCTTCGATTCCACGGTTGCCATGTCGGATACCGAGCTGCTCGATGTCGCGCAGACCATCACAGGATGCACGGGCGCGGGAACCATGACGGAACCGACCCTCGTGGGCAACATCGCCACCGTCCGCATCCCCATGGCCTGCGGCACAGCTCCGGCGGCTGACACTGCTCTCTGATACGGTCAGATTACGGCGCAGGAGAACGCCAGAAACCGGCCATCGTGGTTTCCCGTGATCTTGCCAAGCGGCTTTGGCTCGTAGCCCATGCTCCGGGCCATCCGCATGAAGGCCGGTGGCCCCAGAAACAGGCAGGCGCGCGCGCCTTCGCGGCGGAGGAAGTCGTTTGCAGCCGTCAGGATCGCCGCGCCGATACCCGGCTCGGCTGGGGCTGTGAGTCGAGTCAGCTCCCAGACTAAGGGATCAACAGGCGGCTCCACTTCGCAAAGGTCGGCCGGTAAGCCGGGTAGGTTCTCCAGCCATGCGTCGCGGATCATGTAAGTGTAGACGATCTTGCCAGTCCCCACACGATGATCGGTGGGAAGAAGGCGTGCCCCACCTACGACTTCTCCGTCACGATGAGCAACAAGATAGACAGCGCGTGGTGTGTCATACTGCTCATATTCCATTGCGTCGGAAGCGTGGAGTTCCCACCCCATTCGGTCGATGAAGACGCTCTTGCGCAGCTTGAGATAGCGGTGGACAAGCACCCATTTTGATAGGTCTTCCGGTAAGCGAAGGACAGCGACCGCAAGCGGTGCGACATGATGTCCGTTTTCTGGGCTGGCATCTACATCCATTTTGCTCTCGGGGGCGGGATGACCGGAGTGTCATCGTCGTGGACGGCTTTTCCGAGGAACTGGCGGGTCCGGTCGTGCGGATTCACCAGCCAGATACCCAGCCGGTTCAGTTCCAGCGCGACAACGCCGTTCTTCTCGTAGTGCCGGAAATACGTCACCAAGGTCTCCGCCATGTCGGCTGAGAAAAAGGCAAAGACGGGCTTCTCGGGTATTTGACTCATTACTCGGTTTTCTGGCTCGCGGTGCCCCGTGCCTCGACCGCGCGCCAAGGCCCCGCAGGGTGCCGTGGGGCACCCTATCGCGTGGAAGTTGCAAGAGCAGTCCGTTTCAGCGCATAGTATCTCTAGGTATTAGACTTGGGTATATGGTTATGACGCGCGCAACAGGACGACACAGCGAAACGGGGGTGCCGCAAATCGACTCGGTGCTGCCGCTCTACCGGATCATGGCTCCGGCGGGCTTCATCGTTGCGTTCAACCTGACGATGCGCGGCCCGGAGTATTTCCACACTGAGTATCCCAAAGAGTGGCAGCGCGAATACGAGAGGAAGAACTATGCTTGGGGCGACCCGATCCTTCTCTGGGCGGCCGTGAACACAGGCGACAAACGCTGGTCGGAGGTCCGCCTGCCGGACTTGGTTGGCGTGTTCAAGGCCGCAGAGCGATACAATATCCGTTACGGTGCAACCTTTTCTCGGAAGCATGGTGGGAAAAAATCAGTTCTGACCGTTGCCCACGATACCCGTGAGTTTACCGATGAGGAGATGACGATCCTCGCCCGGTCCTTCGATATGCTGGTTGTCGATGCAAAGATCGACGGAACATTGACGGAAGCAGAGCTGGACACGCTCCGTTGTGTGCAGCAAGGGATGGAGTATCCCGAGATCGCAGCTCTGCTTGGCATTTCAGTTCCAACGGTGAAGGTCAGAGTGGAGAAGGCGCGCACCAAGCTCGGCGCGCGAAACACGGCGCAGGCCGTGGCTATCGCCGTGCGTCGGAACTACATCTGACGCCAATATATCCCTAGGGATAATCCTTTGGTCCAAAACACAGCTTTGAGGACTTGTCCTTTTCGACAGGTCAAGGAAGGTGTCTGCGTTACAGCCGAAAAGGCGAATGTAGCGCTCGGGGATCGCGATTTTAGTTGCGGGTTGGGCGGTTGCGCTGTTTAATCCCAAGCGCTACATTTACCGAATTGGAGATCGAGGCGGCGCTCGCCGTTACGGCGCGGGTCCGTCCAGCGTATCTCGCTCTACCGGCTAAAGGTGCGGTTGATATGAGGTCGTTTCGGATGTTCGACAGCATGAACGGACTGGTGGCAGGTCTTCAAGGACACAACACAGTCCTGCTTGTGCGCTGGTATGCAACCCGCGCGCAGATGACAGGCCGGTCCCCCGATCCGTCTCAGTGCGCCCGGACCGCAAACGTGCTCGTGATCGCCGGAGAGACCAGCAAAGCTGCCGCCGATTATCTCGCCTCGGAGTTTCGTGCAGCCTTTGAGCGCTCCGCGCGACATTCCCGCGAGATCGCCTTCGAGCATGGATGCGACCGGAACACACGGCGCGCTTCTCTAATCGAGGAACCTGCCGAACCCGCGATTGTGCAGACCTTCCGCTGGCTCGGGTTGATGGCCTATATCAAGGGGATTGATGGCAGCCCGTGGCACGACTCCCAAGCGGTGAAACGCCTCAAGCGCGAGCCGAGCGCCATGTCGGTGAGTCTGATCCGCGCATGGGAAGCAGGATATGACGATGCCTATGACAATGAACGACAGCTCCTGATGGAGCGCCGCTCTATCCTCGAACAACCGCGCATCTACGACGCCCGGCACATCCGCGTGGCGGTGCCGCGCATCTCCGACAAAAGGGACTGAACCGCGATGAAGAAAGAGCAGATCACGAAAGCCGTCGCGCTGGGCGAGCTGATGGACATGGCCACCAGCTTGGGGGCGGCGATCACAGTCGGCGAACGCGATGAGGTATATCTTGTCAGCGGTGATGCCCCCCCGCGCAAGATCGGCGACTCGCTCGTCGCGGCAGCGTCTGAATTGAAACGTCTGGTCGCCCCGGCCGCGCTTCCCGGCAACGGCGTCCTTGCGTAACTTCCGGTTTCGTTCCCTCCCCTTCGGGACCGGATGGAGAGCCGCCGCCCTCGTGGTGTGCGGCTCTTTCATTGGCATGGCGCACATCGCAGGCGCTCTGGGCCTGCATCACCCCTACCTCCGCGTCACGGCAACGATCCTTCTCATCGGTGTTCTCTATCGGCTTTGGGCGGCCGCCGGAGGCGTCTTGCCCTCGGCCCTCGCCGGTCTGCTGGCTGGCGCTGGCTATTTCGGCGTTGCCGTTCACTGGCTTGGTTCCGCTGCCAATCCCGATCCTTCGACTTTCAGCATCGGTGAGGTGTGGATGGCCTTCGGGGCGCTCTCGCTCTTTATCCCGTGGTGGGGCGTCTGGTTCGCTCTCGCACGAGCGCTCTGCCCATCTGGTGCGCCCTGCAACGCGGCATCTGCCAGCGCTTTCGTAGGGTCGTTCTCTCTGGCCAACCTTGCGCTCGGCGATTTCGTCATGGGCATTCCCATGGCCCCCCTTTCGCTCGTGGCGCTGGACACGCCGCTTGCTCCACTCTTCACGGTTCTTGGACAGTTTGGCGTAGACATGATGGTGGTCGCCGCAGGAACTGCCATGGGAGTCCTTTCCGTCCGTAGTAGGATCGCCGCCCCGGCGGCGGCTGCGGCGTTGCTCGCTGTGGGGGCGCTTGCACCGCATCCTGTGCCCGGCATCGCAACACTGGCCAGCACGTCACGAGCCACGGTCGCCGCAGAAGGTGCGCCGGTCGTCTGGCTCGCACAACCGTCCTTGCCCCACCCGTCGATGATGGACCCGCTCGCCATCGACCAGACCGTCAAAATGTCGAATCGCGCCCAACTCGCGGCGGGGATCGCGTCCGGTGCCACACTCATTGTCCTCCCGGAGGGCGCGGTTTTGGCGGACATGGTTGCCGAACCTGTCGAGGCGCAGAACCTTGCCGTCTTGCTACCGCAAGGCACAATGCTTATCGCCGGGTTCCCCCGTATCGAGGCGGAGAGCACGTCCGAAGGTCTGACGGTGCGCCCCTACAACAGCGCCATGGTTTTAAGCTCAAAAGGCCCGGTGGCGATCTACGACAAGGCCCATCTGGTGCCCTTTGGCGAGACCATGCCGGCGCTGTTCTTCTGGCTCGGATTCGATGTCGTGGCTGGTCCATCTGGCGGCTTGGCCCATGGCCCCCGGTATCCGTGCTTTTCGTGGCAATCAGGCCGACAGCCGATCTTTCGCGATCCTGATCTGCTACGAAGCGCTCCTGCCGGGAGCCGTCTCGCGTGAGATCGGGGAAGCAGACTGGTTGCTGAACATCTCCTCGGAAGGTTTGCTACGAGGGACCATTGGCCCGACCCTGACGCTTGACCAGACGCGCATTCGCGCATTGGAGACCGGCCGTCCGATCCTTCGGTCCACGGCCCATGCCTTTTCCGGGGTGATCGGCAGCGATGGTTCCGTGGGCGCGGTCCTTGCACCGGAAGTTTCCGGGGGTGTTGCGGTCTCGATCCCGCCGCGACGGCCTACCGTGTTCGCGAGCCTTGGCCGTTTCGCCTTCGTGCCGCTCTATCTGATGACGGCCATGCTCCTTGTGGTTGCCGGAGCTTCTCGGCTCGGTATCGGGTTGCGTCTTTCGGTAAAATCCCTATTCTTTCATTGACAGACGGAAAGGCTTCAATATGGCAGACGATCAGAAGGACACCACGCATCCCGGTCCCGGCCCGGACAAAACCTATCGTTTCCGCAGGGCGTCTGACGCCGAACAGGAAGCGATGCTGAAGGAAGACGGTGCCCCGCCGCCTACGGCTCCGTTCAACGACAACGAGGACGACTGAACGTCCTGCTTTCCATCCTCGCGACTGAAAAGGGGCGGCTCCAGCGCCCCTTTTTCTTGGGTCCGTAGGCAGGTTAGATAGCAAGACGGAACAGGCCGTCTTCCGCGACGATCAAGCCGAGTTCCTTGAGGTTGCGCAGGCCTGAGCCAAGGCCGGATGAAGTCAGACTGACACCTGCCGCACCGGCAAGTTCCTCGCGGGACAAGCCTTCGCCAGTATCGCGCAAAACGGTCAGCATCCGAGATTGCGTTGGGGGAAGCCGGACAATCCATTCGTCAATCCCCTGCGGCGCTGGTCCGGCGATGTCGCGCGCCTCGCCGCACGGCTCGATCCCTTTTCCGGTCTCTACAGCCAGGCCCACGTCCAGAAGCTCCTTGCGATAGCTCCTGAAGGCCGATGAGCGGCGCGAGATACCGGCACGAGCGGCAGCGGTGGCGTAAGTGATGACGCTGGGCCAGACGCTGACGATGACGTTCAGAACCTTCTGCGCAGATGGAGAGAGCACTTTGCCGCCCGGCGGCGGCGTGTCCGCCTTCTTGATCTGCGTGACCTTCATCGGCTGATGCCGCTCCACTCTCGGAGCTTGCTCTTCTTCCTGAGGGGAAGCGACAGGCGGCGGCTGACCCTTTAAGGCCGTGGCAAGGGCAGCCGTGACCGCAAGGGAGATCTGGTCACGCGTTGCCTTTTCACCATCCTCGTAGCCGCGCTGGTAGGCGGCGCGCTCGATCTGGTCCCGTTCTCTGCGGAGAAGGGCTGCTACCTCCCCTGCATCGCGTCCGGTCACGGCTTCGCCACGCGGTTGCCGGGCGGGCTGGTCGCCATGGTGCGGCAGCTCAGCCGAGCTGCCCGTATCAACCGTCTCCACCGCCAGCGCAGCCCTCAATTCCGACAGATCGACCTCTGCGAGCCGCTTCGGCGCGATCCGGCGTTGCCCTGCGAGCGGTGTCGCCGAGTTATCAAGCGTGGCAATTGGCGGAAACGCTGCCTCTTCCAACAGGTCAAGATCGGGCACCCAAACCCACCCCCGCCCGACCGGCAGGCGGGCGAGGCTGTCCATGACCACCTTCGCCTTGTCGCGGTCGGCATTGCCGTCCACCCATGCCTTGATGGCCTCGCGGTCCTGCGGGCTTGTCACTCCAAGGGCGATGAGGGAGGAGAGCTGTGTCAGAACGTCCTTGTGAAGGCGCGCTGGGCGCTGGGTCAACGAGATGAGCCGGAAACCGAACGCCCGGCCACGGCGGGCAATTCGGTCTACCTCGCCGAGAACTGCGTTGCTGTCTCCTTCACGAGGCTGCTGGGGCGCGAAAATGTCGGCTTCCTCCAGCACAATCCAGAGTGGATCGCGGTTCTGCGTGAACAGCTCGTCCAGCATGTCGCGGACCAGCCTCTGCCATGCGGCTTTCCGCATGTCGGACATATCAATCACGGCGGGCAGGTTGTTCCGTGCGATCAGGCGCGCAAAGGGGCGTGCCATTGTTTCGGTCAGAGGCATGTCCCCGTTAGGCCCGCCAAAGACGGCCACGGGGAATCCCGGCCCTTCGCCGGTCGCGTCCGACCGCAGGCCCCACCAGACGTTGAGCGGATCGAGGATCAGGACGCGCCGGTTCATCCGCAGGAGACGTTCGACAATGCCCTTGGCGGCATAGGTCTTCCCCCTGCCCTTCTTGCCGAGAATGGCGATGTCGCCGTCGAGAGCGGCATCCGGC
Organism: Tabrizicola sp.; assembly: GCA_012032275.1. GTDB lineage: Bacteria > Pseudomonadota > Alphaproteobacteria > Rhodobacterales > Rhodobacteraceae > JAAURK01. The sequence continues at coordinate 7,668 of JAAURK010000068.1, read as the reverse complement.
AAGGGGTGCCGGTCAGTCGTCATCGTCCAGATCGAAAGCGCTCAGGATGCTTTCGCGCGTGGCTACGCCCGGTTGCTCCGCATGTGCAGAGGCGTTTGCTGCGCTGGACCTTGGCAAGATGCGGTTTTGCGGGGCGCGCGCGGCCGGTGCGGCCGGTGGCGGCGCGGCCGTGGCCGACAGCAGGTTGCCCTGCTCGATGTCAGAGACGATGCTGTCGAAGCTCTGGCCAGTGACGCCGGGCATTGGTTCGGCCCGCCCGCGTCCGACCATGCGCCGGATGATGGCATCCCTTCCAAGGATGGCGCGCAGCTCCTCGATGCGTTCCGGCACTAGATACCGGATGGCTTCCAGACGGATGCCGTCGATGCAGGTGCTGACGTGGGGGCGCTCGATGGCGACCCCGATGATCTTTTCGACCTGATAGTGTTCGTAGTGGGCGGCGTTCTCTGGATACGCGGCTGGCATTCCAAGGTTCTGGATGAACCACCAGAACGGCACAGTCTCGTCACAGAACCGGAGCCACCGGAAAAGGTTCGGGGGCATGATCCCGTATTTCCGGGCGCGGTCGAGCGCTCCTCCGACAACCGTGAACTCGAACTGGTGCCGGAAGAGAACGTCTTCAAGCGTCCGTTCGGCCGTCGCCAGCCGCTCCTGCGCCTTGGTGTTGAATGCTTTTTGCTCGGTCGTGTTGATTTGCTTGTCGTAGACGACCAGCCCGGTCTTCGGGTCCGTTCCGACCGGATAGAGCTTCCTTTGGCTGCCGAGGTGGCGCGTCAGAACATCCTTCAGCCCCTCTCGGGCCGTGGCCACGCTCATAAGGCCCGGTCCCCGCTCAGAGAGCACTTCACCGAAGAAGAGAAGGTTCTGCGGCGGCGGGGCCTTCTTGTCGCGCGGCGACGATCCAGCGCTGTCGCGCGCGACGGTGCCGTCGCTGGGGATTTCGCCGCGATCCATCCGGCCACGCCGGTAGACGCGGGCGAGGTCGGTCATGTTGTCGAGAATTGTGCTGCCTTCGATGCCCAGACTTTCCGTCTCGGTTGCAAGAGGCTTCCCCTTTTTGCCCTTCCGGCCTTTCTTTGCCCCTCCGGTGGCACGTTGCGCGCGGTAGAGTGCGTTCCGTTCCTCGCGGTCGGCCTCTGAGGCGTAGCCAAGGGAGATAGCGGGACCGAACTCCTTTTTGAATCCGTTCAACTCATCCCAGATGCCGTCGATGAAATTCGAGATCGTGTTCTGCGTTGTCTCATACCCGTTCTTGTCCTCGACATAGAAGGCGTGGATGCGCAGCAGCGCGGGATAGAGAACGAGGACTGAATACCAAGAAAGGGCATCGACCGCCCGTTCGATCTCGCGCTTGTCGAGAAGGCGGCGCTTTGCGCCGTCCTGCATGAACGGATTTATCGGGCCGAACCGATCCGAGAGCCATGGTGCGAGTCGGTCGCGATCCACGTCGAGGTCTGGCAGCCTTTCGTGGGTCGGATCGACCTCCACAGCGCGGATCGCGTCAGTGTAGAGCAGCAGCTCGATGGCGCGCATCGGCTGTCGGGCTGTTCCCTCTGTCGTCGGAAGGCTCATGATGTCGTAGTCGAGAAAGAACCGGACGCTTGGCTCGACCACGGCGAGCTTTCTCATCACTTCCTCGGGCGACCGGCCATTGTCGCTCTTGATGGTCACTTGGTCCATGATCGAATGGCGGTCCAGCCGGTTGAGAGCCAGCATCATCAGGACGAAGATCAGCGCCGTGAAGGTGAGTCCGTAGACAAGCGCGTTGGCGTAGATCATCGAGAAGGCAGGCACGGTTCCCGTGCGCAGGCTCTCCAAGGTGAAGTGCTGGGCGTAGGGCATGAACTGGCTCAGGAAGGGCAGTTCAACCGACCGGATGATGCCATAGATCGCGGCAGCCTCGCGCCGTGCGGAGAACCAGAGGATTGTCGCAAAGAGCGCACCGACCCCGATCAGCAGCGGAACGAGCACGACCGGTGAGTTCACGACTGGTGGGCGTTTTTGATCTTCAGCCATGCCTCACGACCCTTCCTTGCATTCAGATGTCCTCGTCGTCGTCCTCAGCGTTGTCCGGGGCCAGCAGGTGCCCTTCGGCCCAGCTCTCCCACTGCACTCGGTTGCCTTCCGAATACCCATACAGTTCGTAAATCCGAAGCTGTAAGAGCGCGGTGACGAAGGGACCCGACATAGGACCGGGGAACGCCGCCGATGACCCATGCCCAGCGGTAGAAGGAAGCCGGGTTCGACGCTGGTCGGGACATCTGCCCAACCAGCGTCTTGAGTGCCGCATGGCCCAGTTCGGGGGCATTGCAGATGCGGTGCAGGAGGTCGATCAGGTGCGGGTTCTGCACTGGATCGCGCGGACGCGGGGCGTTCGGCTGCCCTCTGGTCCGCCGGATGATGTCGTCAACAGTCGCATTGGTGGGCAGACGGAACACCTGTTCGGACTTTGGCCCGGTGGGTGTGAAGGCTTTCACAGCTTCGTCGCGGTAGCTTACGGGTATGCCTTTGCCGTGCTTGCGCCAGATCCAGAAGGTCTGGCGGGACACGTTGAAATGCGCGATCAGGCCATTGAAATCATTGCCGACACAGATCGCACAGATGTAGGCGAAGAGATCGCCCGGATCATCCTTGATCGCGTCCGGGACGGAATACGGCACACCGTGCGGAAGCTGTTCGGGCAACCATTCGGCAGAATCCGCAGCGGGGTGTTGGTCAGCCATGTTCTGCATGTCTCAATGAAGCTCTTGTCGCGTTCAAAACAGGATATGAGGAATTACCCCAGCGACGATAGCCGGAATCGACACAAAACCGGCCAGTATGAGCTTTGAGATAGCCGCTCGCTTAGCCTCGCCTTCCATGTGCATCCCCTCCATGTCCTGTGCCCGGTAGTAGTCCCAAAGGGCAAGGGCGGTCAGCAGGATCGCCAGCGCGCCGCAGACGAAGAGGATGACGTTGGCGCTGGCCTGCGCCAGCGTCGTCATGCCTGTCTCGGTCAGGTTGGAGGTCGCGGCTGCCGCACGGCCATCCATCACCACGGTCAGCGGCGAGGCAGCGTCCGGGTCTTCCTGCGCCGCAGCGGCGGAAGCGGCGGCTCCCAAGAAGAGCGCCGCCACGGTCCTACCGCGCATCTGTCGAAGGTGTCGTTCACTGCCCATGTCCCTGCCCCTTGAGTGGGATGCGGCCCGCGACAGGCCGCACCTGCTGCTTGCCGGGTCTTCGCCGGTCTGGTCTCAGGCGCCGTCGCCGACGAACAGGTTCGGGAAGATGCCGGTCACGATGGCGGCGATGGTCATCATGCCGCCGACGCAGATCATGATGATCGGGCCGACCGCGCTGTCGCGGGCCTGTTCGCCCTCGCTGGAAATCTTGTAGAGTTTCCAGATGCCCCAGCCCGTCATCGCGATCCCGACGAAGCCGAGGCCGAAGAGCAGCGCGTTGGTCGAAGCCTGCGCGGCCGACTCAACACCCTCTTGGGTGAAGGTCGACTCTTGCAGCGCTTCCAGCGCCTCTTCGTTGGTTTCCAGCGCGCCACGGATGTTGGCGTTGTCCTGCGCGGTCGCGTAGGTCGCCGCCATCGCGTAGGCGAAGGGTGCGAGGGCAAGAGCTGCTGCCCGCTCCTTCATGGCTGCCAGTTTCTGCAACATGGTGTATCTCCTTTGCGTGTCACAGTTGGGGGTCGTCATTCGGCAGCCAGAAGGACGCCGACACTTTCTGCCAGCAAGCGTTCCGCGATGTGCTGGGCGATATTCGCATCAGCATCCATCATCCCGGAAATCTGCCGCCAGTAGTCACCACAGCTCCCGTTGGGGAACCGGGCTGCCAAGATCGAGAGCGCCGTGTTCACGTCTCCCGTCATGGCATACAGCTCGTTGCGGACCGCACGATCTTCGAGGGTCGAAGTCAGTGCCCAAAGCCGCACCGGGCCAATCCTGTTCTTGGCGAAGAGCCACGACTCGCCCTTCGTCGTCTTGCGGCCGATCAGGAAGACCGGCGCGATGCTGAGGTCTTTCGACGGCCCGTTCACAAGGCGTTTCACGCCCTCGACCACGGCATCCGAGACGCCGAGGACGGACTGCATTTCGCGCCGATCCCGGTCGGTGTCCGATTTCAACACAAAGACATTCGAGGCCAGATCGACGTAGCGCTCGAAGTCCTGAATCTTCTGGCTGGCGAGGTAAATCTCGAAGCCCCACTTCCGGCCTTGCCGGATGTCTTGGTCGATCTGCGCGGCCATCAGCGGGCTGCTGCCGGTGACGTGGAACTCGTCAAAGCAGAACCGCTTCCGCGTCTGCTCGATGTTCGTGTAACGCTTGCGCCAATACTCGGTATAGACGCGCCGGAGGTCTGCATCCGGTGGCAGCCGCATGGACACGACTTCATCGCTCGATCCTGCTATCCGCTTCACGAACAGCTCCCGCGCCATGAGGAAGAACAGCACGTTTGACCGTCTGTCCTGATCTGAGTTTGGGTTCATGTGGATCACGTCCTTCAGCTCGATGCTGACGATCCGTGCCTCTCCGATGTCGAGCTGCGTCTCGCTGGCGAAGATGGGGAACTGGTTGATCGCGGATTCGATCTGTGCCGCCGCCAAATTGCAGAGCTGGTCGCCAAAGCGACTGCGGAGTTGGCTGTCCGACAGGTAGCGGATCACGTCCGAGAGGGTCGGCATGGCGAAGCGCTGCGCGCGCTCGGCCATAGCGAACTCTCCGCGCGCCGCTAACTGGTCGGTCATCGACCACCATGTCAGGTCTTCGTGGAGTGTGATGCCAAGCTCCTCGGCCCGCCGGTCGATCACCGGGTCTTTCGCGGGCTGCCAGACCTTGCAGGAGCTTGTGACCTCCATGTCGCTGCCGCGCTGATAGACGTTGGTGACGATGTTTTCGACAAGCGCCGTCAGCAGCGGATCGTCCACGCCGATCATGGCGAGCATGACGTTCTGGACGAAGCTCTGCTCGCGCTTGAGCGGAGCACGCCGTCCAAGTCCGAGGTCGAACGGATTGACCCGATATTGGCGCGCCTCGACCTCGTTCTTCAGCCGGACATACTCCACGAGGTGCTGTTCCTCGGGCCGCAGGCTCGCCTTGAGCATGTCAATGAAGCCCCGCGAGCTTTCGCCAACGTCCATCGCCCCGATGAAGGGGAGGTTCGCACCGCGATAGAATGCCGCGAAGTCGAGGTTCATCGCGTTCATCATGACAGACTTGCCCGATCCCGGCGGTGCCCAGATCAGCGTGAGCCATGAGGTTTGCAGCGGCGAGTGCGCCGAGAATGGCATCGGCTTGCCGTCCATCGTCACAAAGACGGTTTGGCCGCTCAGTTCGACCGGGGCGTCCGAATGGAACGGGAGGGACTGCGAGATTTCCCGTATCGGGGTGATGAAGGGATTGCCGGTGCGCGCGACCGCGACCATGCCGGGCGCTGTCTCGACCAGCAGCCGCAACGGGTCGCCGCAACTGTCCGTGACGGTCGGGCTTTGCCATGAATTGAGCGCCCGCGTGAGGCGTGACCGCCTGTCTGCAAGGATAGTAGGGTCTTCGTCCGGCTCCGCCCATGTGCAGGCCATTATCCGCGAATAGACGAACGTCTCTTCATCTTTCTGCATCGCGGCAGAGAGACCTTCGAGCGCAACCCTGATGTTTTTGTTCTGGGGTGAAACGACCGTCCCGATGGTAGCGAGCACCTTGCGGAGCTGATTGATCCTTGCTCCGCCTTCCAGATGCAGCGCGAGCCGGAAAGGCAGGATGCGTTGCCGCGTCCCCGTGCCGCGCAGGTTATCGAGGAGCTGGCGGAACGGTGGCATGAAACGGGGATAGGCCGAGAGGTAGGCGACGGCGTATTGGCGACCGCCGATCTCGATTGTGCGCAGGTCAGAAGATGCCTGCGCGGCCGAGGTCATCATCTGGCGGTCTAGCGTCGGTGCGAACAGGGACGAGATGTCTGACGACGCCTTGGGGCTGACTTTCGGATAGCGGATGTCTCCGGGACCGACCGGCTTCCAGCTTTCAGGCGTTTCGTGGAACAGGATGGCGCGGCGGACCTCCGCGAGGTCGTCGCGGCCATCTTCCCTTACACCCAACCGCTCGGCAAGAAAGCCGTGGTTGCCCAGAGCTGTCTCAACTGACAGCACGAAACCCCAATGCGCCGCCCGCAGGGACTCGTAAGGCCCGTTGGGGTCTTGGACGGCCCGCGATAGGCCGAGCATCCGAAGGAAATCTTTCCGGGCCGAATTGTCTTCCCGGAACCGTGCGGCCACTGCGGCATCCCGATAGGTCCAGACTGCAAGAAGGATGCGTTCGGCAACGATCTGCTGGCGCAGAAGGCCCTCGGTCTCTGCGAGCGTTGCCGTCATGGACAGGCCCTTCCGGGTGCTGTCCTCGTGGAGCGGTTTCAGCAGCCGCTCGATCTCCTCGCCGATGTTGGCGGACTGCTCGAACGTGATGGTCAGGGCATGTGCCTTTTCCCGCAGGTTGGCCCCGATTTCCTGCAAGGTCTCCATCATGGCATCGGCGGCTTCTGCGGGCGACAGGTGGGACTGCGCTCCCCTTACGCGGATGATGGTGCATGTGGCCCCATCGTGGGCGTAGAAGCACGGGCGCTCGGCATCGGCAAAATCGCTCATGCCAGCCAGATCGCAGTAGGCGTCGATGTATTTCACCCGCCCACTCCCCATTGCGCGGCAATCTCGTCGGCGAGGCCCTTGTCCTCGAAGTCGGGGTCAAGGTGCTGGTTGCCCGTCCCTTGAGCGAAGACGCGCAGATCGGCGAATTGCGGGAACCGGGCGAATGTCGTGGCAAGGAGGTCTTCCATATCGACCCTTCCACCATCGTCCAGCATTTGCTCCATGAGCCTGCCCATGATGTCGCTCATCATGTCGCGCTGAATGGTCAGAGACGGTATCTCTTTGGCGGCAGCCGGGTTGTCGGCACGAAGCGCATCGTGACGGCCGCTGAACTCGACAACCAAGGTCCGCAGGTCTTCAAGGAGGCTGTCGTCACGGGGGTCGAAGGCCAGCCGCCCGCTGGCGGTTGCATGGAGGCCGAGCGGCATGATGCAGCTCGCGTCGGCCAACGGGTCTTTGAGTATCGTCTCCATGTCTTTCCCCCTCAGCCCGGAAAGAGCAGATTGGACATCCACCCCGCCAAGACGCCGATCATCGTGAACATCCCGGCCCAGAGCGCCGCGAGCATGTGATCGACCCGTGTCGAGTCGTCCTGCGCGCGGTAAGCCTTCAGGATGGAGCTGGCCGCATAGGCGATCCCGAGGGCACTTGCCCCCCAGATCACGAGACGCGACAGCGAAAGCAGGTTGTCCGTCCAGCCGTCGATCACATTGTCCTGCGCGATGGCCGCATGTGACGCCAAGCCGCTGAAAGCAGCGGACAAGGCAGCAACCCGGCATTTCGTCACGGAAAATCGCATCGCGGTCCTGTTCAATAATGTGTTGGGATTTTACCGAAGCAGGCCCCGGTGTCAACGTCGCCCAACGCAAAAGCCCGGCGCGTGGCCGGGCTTTCACACATGTTTTGCAGATAGCGCGTTTGCGCGTCAGTTGCCGGACAGCGAGTTCCACACGGCTCCGGGGTCTGCCCCCGTCGCTGGAACGAACGTCTCACCTGTTTCTGGAATGGTCACGGACCCGCCTGCTCCACCGGGCGAGACAGCGCCG
>JAAURK010000386.1 GCA_012032275.1 Tabrizicola sp. | reverse complement strand
CGATCCCCGGATAGCCGATTGGCTGGCGGCAGCGCGCGCACCCGATGCGGTCGGCGCGGCGCAGTTGCGCCAGATCCGGCGGATGCACCAGCGGATGACGAAAGTTCCCGCCCGGCTGGCCGAGGAGCTGGCGCATCTGACCTCGCTCGCCCATGGCATCTGGGCCGAGGCGCGCAAGGCCGGGGATGTGGAGGCTTTTCTGCCGACCCTCGCAAAGGTGGTGGCGCTGAAGCGCGAGGAAGGTGCGGCGCTTGCACAGGGCGGCGATCCCTATGACGCGCTGGTCGACGATTACGAACCGGGAATGACCGGGGCCGAGATCGCGGCGCTCTTTGCCCGGATGCGGCCGCGGCTCGTGGCGCTGCGGACCGCCGTCCTTGGCGCCGCACGGCATCCGCAAGCGCTGAGCGGCGTCTTCGGGACCGAGGCGCAACTGGCGCTGAGCCGGGAGGTGGCATCCGCCTTCGGCTACGACTGGCAGCGCGGCCGGCTTGATCTTGCCGTCCATCCGTTCAGCTCGGGCTCGGGCCATGACGTGCGGATCACGACCCGGGTGGCCGAGACCGATCCCTTCAACTGCATCTACACGATGATCCATGAGGTCGGCCACGCGACCTACGAACAAGGCGTGGAGCCGGACTATGCGCTCACCCCCATCGGACAGGGCGTCTCGATGGGCGTGCACGAAAGCCAGAGCCGGATCTACGAGAACCAGCTGGGCCGCAGCCGGGCCTTCACCGGCTGGCTTTTCGGCGAGATGCGCGATCGTTTCGGGGATTTCGGGATTGCGGATGCCGATGCCTTCTACAGCGCGGTCAACCGCGTCCATTCCGGCTATATCCGGACCGAAGCCGACGAGGTGCATTACAATCTTCACGTGATGATGCGGTTCGATCTGGAACGGGCGCTGATCCGCGGCGATCTGCAGGTTACCGATCTGCCGATGGCCTGGAACGAGCGGTTCAAGGCGGATTTCGGCGTGGCGGTGGACCGTCCGGCGAACGGAATGCTGCAGGACGTGCATTGGTCCGCGGGGCTTTTCGGGTATTTCCCGACCTACAGCCTTGGCAATGTCTACGCGGGCTGCCTGCACAAGGCGTTGCGGAGCGCGGTCCCGACGCTCGACCGGGAAATGGCCGCGGGCGATCTTTCCGCGGCAACCGGCTGGCTGCGCAGCAATATCCAGCGCCACGGGTCGTTGTATCTGCCCCGCGAGACGGTGCGGCAAGCCTGCGGTTTTGAACCTGACGAGGGGCCGCTCCTCGATTACCTCGAGGCGAAGTTCGGCGCGCTTTACGGGCTTTGATCGCGGCCACGGGCGGCTGTGGCAAAGCGCATTTGTCGCGCTTGATCTTCCGCCGATGCGCCACATGTCGTCGGGTCAGATGCGGGACAGAGGATCGTCCCGAGATTGGGACCGATCAGCTATTTGCCGGAGGCTTCTGATGCGAACACTCGCCGCTCTCGTATTTCCGGGCTTCCAGACACTGGATCTTTACGGGCCGCTGGAAATGCTTGGCGATCACGATATCGGCGCGATCAATATCAAGATCGTGGCCGAAACGCTTGACCCCGTGGCAAGCTATCACGGAACCAGAACCGCCGTGGACCGGACCCTTGCCGAAAGCGATGATTACGACATCATCCTCATTCCCGGAGGAGACAGCGCGCCGTTGCAGCCACGCAACGATGCAATAAACGATTGGATCATAAAGGCTTCGTCAAAAGCCGAATATGTTCTAGCGGTTTGCACGGGAACGGTCCTGCTCGCGACGACCGGGCTTCTTGACGGGCGTCGCGCGACGACGAACAAGAAGGATTTTTCGGCGACCGTTCCGTTTGGACCCAAGGTCAACTGGGTTCCGCAAGCCCGCTGGATCGAGGACGGAAAGTTCTTCACCTCATCTGGCGTCTCGGCCGGAATGGACATGAGCCTGGCTGTCATGGCGAAGATCTTCGGCGAAAAGGCCGCCGATGCCATCGCGGTTGGAACGGAATACGACTGGCACAAAGACCCCGCATGGGATCCGTTTGCAAGACTTGCCGGCCTTGTGTGATGACTTTGGCGGGAGGCGAGCCTGCCCGGCCTGTGTGTTGCGGTGTCATTGGTCATCGCCCTTTTCCCTTGCGCGCTCTGGCCGGCACTGCAGGCCACAATCGGCGCGCGCGGCTGACCCGGCCTTGGGCCGCAACCATGCGCGCTGGCATGGTCAAGGACCGGAAGATCGGCCTCAGGCCCCGTTCTCACAGGGGAAGAATTCGGTATTGATACGCTCGCCTACACGGCGAATACTGGCCCCGATCAGCAGGGGGAAGCGGTGGCGGATCAGGCGGGATCAGGCATGTCGGACGGGCTTGCGGCGCGAATAGCCGCGCGGCGGGATGATCTGATCGGGCTGACCCAGGATCTGATCCGCATTCCGACGCTGAACCCGCCGGGCGCGAATTACCGCGAGATCTGCGACTATCTTGACCGCCGCCTGCTGGAGCATGGGTTTTCCACCCAACTGGTGCGCGCCCATGGCACGCCCGGCGATTATGACGCCTATCCGCGCTGGAACATCGTGGCCCGGCGTGAGGGCGCGCGTCCGGGCGAATGCGTGCATTTCAACGCGCATATCGATGTCGTCGATGTGGGTCAGGGCTGGACGGTCGATCCCTTTGGCGGCACGCTGGTCGACGGCCGGATCTATGGCCGCGGGGCCTGCGACATGAAGGGCGGGCTTGCCGCCTCGATCATCGCGGTGGAAGCCTTCCTTGAAGAGCATCCCGATTTTGCCGGGGCCATCGAGATTTCGGGCACGGCGGATGAGGAATCCGGCGGGCATGGCGGGGTGGCCTTTCTGGCGCATCAGGGCTTTTTCAGCCCCGACCGGGTGCAGCATGTCATCATCCCCGAGCCCTTGAACAAGGACAGGGTCTGCCTTGGTCACCGTGGCGGTTGGTGGGCCGAGATCGAGACCTTCGGTGAAATTGCGCATGGCTCGATGCCGTTTCTTGGCGATTGCGCCGTGCGCCATATGGCTGCCGTCCTGGACCGGTTTGAAACCGCGCTTTACCCGGCCATGGCGGCGCGGCGCACCGATATGCCCGTGGTGCCGGAAGGCGCGCGGTCGTCGACGATGAACATCAACTCGATCCACGGCGGGCAGGCCGAGGCGGCGCCGGGCTCGACCGCCCTGCCCTCGCATTGCGTGCCCGACA
>JAAURK010000067.1 GCA_012032275.1 Tabrizicola sp. | reverse complement strand
TCGCGCTGACGGTTCGGCGAACCGCGATCAGGCCGAGGCCGATGCGCTGAGCCTTGCCGGGCTTGTCCCGGGCGGGCGGGACGCCTGCGCTGGTGATCGACACCGCGAACCGGCCCCAGCCTGCGCTGCAAGCCCTGTCGCGGCGGATGGATGCGCCCTATCTTGCCTTGCCCCGGGCCGATGCCCGGCGCCTGTCCTCCGTCCTTGAAGCCGCGCTCGGGGCTGACATGGAAGTCGAGCGGATGCCCCCCGACTGGCCCAACCGGGACAAGGCGCGCAGCATCCGCGCCCGCCCGCACGACTGGTGCGTGGTCGAAAGCGGCACCGGTCCGGAGATCCTGCTGCTGCATGGTGCGGGCGGTTCCGGCCACAGCTTCCGCGCATTGATCCCCGAGCTTTGGGGCTATCGGTGCCTTGCGCCCGACCTGCCGGGCCAGGGCTTTACCCGTGCGGGCAACAGGGGGCGGCTCGGGCTTGCCCCCATGGCCGAGGATCTCGCCCGGCTGATCGACCACGAAGGCTGGAAACCTGCGGTCGTCATCGGCCATTCGGCAGGGGCGGCGATTGCCTTGCAGTTGTCCACCCTGATCCCGCTCAGGGCCGTGATCGGCGTGAACGCCGCCCTTGGCAGTTTCGAGGGGGCGGCGGGCGTGATGTTTCCGCTCTTGGCCCGCGTGCTGTCGGTCACCCCGTTCGTGCCCCGCTTTGTCAGCCGGCTCTGGGGCAACCGGCCGACGGTGCGGCGCCTGCTCGCCTCCACCGGATCACGGCTGGATGAGGCGGGGTTGGCGCAATACACGACGCTGGTGCAGGACGCGGCCCATGTCGAGGGCACGCTTGGCATGATGGCGCAGTGGCAGCTTGATCCGCTGATGGCGCGGCTGCCAGAGCTGACAACGCCCACCCTCCTGATCGCGACGACCGGCGACAAGGTCGTCCCGGCCAGGGTCTCTCGCGAGGCTGCCGGTGCAATGCCCGCGGCCAGTCATGTCGAATTGCCGACCCTCGGCCATCTGGCGCATGAAGAGGCGGCAGAGACGGTGGCCGGGCATATCCGACGGTTCCTGTCAAAGCAGCTTCGACCCGCCGCCTGACCGGCGCGGATACCCTGGTGTCAGTGGGCAGCCGTCTTCTTTCCGGTGAGCAAGGCCACCAGCGGCCCGATGATCCGCGTGGCGACCGGAATGACCGCAATTCCGACGGCGAGGCCGAAGATCCCGTCCATCGTGGCCTTGGCCAGCCACTCGACAACGCCCCCGGCCTGCGGCACGGCCCCGGCAATGGCCGCCGCCCAGTCATGCACGTGATGGCCAAGCCAGGTCCAGCCAAGCACTTCCAGCCCGTGGATGATGATGGACCCGCCCACCCAGAGCATCGCCCCGGTGCCGACGACCGACAGCAGGGTCATGAGCTTCGGCATCGCCACCACGAGACCGCGCCCGAATGCCCTGCCGCCCCGTGTGCGCCCCACCGCAGCCAGATGCAGCCCGACGTCATCCATCTTCACGATCAGCGCCACCGCGCCATAGACGACGGCGGTGATCAGCACCCCGACCACGGCAAGGGTCGCTGCCTGCAGCCAGACGCTGCCGGGCCCGATCGTGGCCAGCGCAATCGTCATGATCTCGGCCGACAGAATGAAATCGGTCTTGATCGCGCCCGCCACCTTTTCCTCTTCAAGATGCGTGGCATCCTTGGTGTCGAAATCCTCGATCACCCCCTCTTCCACATGCGGAAAGAGCGCGTGAAAAACCTTCTCGGCACCCTCGAAACAGAGGTAGGCGCCGCCGATCATGAGAAGTGGCGTGATCGCCTGCGGCAGAAAATAGTCAAGCGCCAGGAGTGTCGGCAACAGGATCACCAGCTTGTTGCGAACCGAACCAAGCGCGATGCGCCAGATGATCGGCAGTTCCCTGTCGGCCGAAAAGCCATGCACGTATTTCGGCGTGACCGCCGCGTCATCGATGACCACGCCGGCCGCCTTGGTGCCCGCTTTGGCCGCCGCCGCGGCAATATCGTCGACGGACGAGGCCGCAACCTTGGCAATGGCCGCGACATCATCGAGAAGGGCAAGCAATCCGCTCATTCGCACACTCCGCTGTCGTCATCCGGGCCATTTAGAACGACGAGGCCCGCTTGGCAAAGGGAACCCGTTCCGGCTTGTTGACGCCACGGAGGCCATATATCGAGAGAGACGAGCACCGGAGGCCCCGTGACCGACCGCATCGCACTCTTTCTCGGCCTTGTTCTTGCCCTCGCCATCGGCATCGATCTTTGGGCGAACGAGGGGGCGGTTCTTGCCTTTCTCGCGCGGAAGTTCGTCGATCTCGTCGAATGGACGTCCTTTTGGCGATAGCCGTGTCAGTCAATGGTTGTAATCGCGTGATATCTGGCGAAGGTACCGCAAGAAAACGACAATCGAGTCGCAACGGATGGAGGAAGGATCATGGCTGTCAAAGTCGCCATCAATGGCTTCGGTCGCATCGGCCGCAACGTGCTGCGGAGCATCATCGAATCTGGCCGCACCGATATCGAGGTCGTGGCGATCAATGATCTTGGGCCGGTGGAGACCAATGCGCATCTGTTGCGCTTTGATTCGGTGCATGGCCGTTTCCCCGCAACCGTGACGACGGGACCGGACTGGATCGATGTGGGCCGCGGCCAGATGCAGGTCAGCGCCATCAAGAACCCGGCCGACCTGCCCTGGGGCAATGTGGATATCGTGATGGAATGCACGGGCATCTTCACCTCGAAGGAGAAATGCCTGCCGCATCTGGAAAACGGGTCGAAGCGCGTGCTGATCTCGGCCCCTGGCGACGGCGCGGACAAGACCATCGTCTATGGGGTGAACCACGGCACCCTGACCAAGGATGACATCGTCGTCTCGAACGCCTCCTGCACCACCAACTGCCTTGCGCCGGTGGCAAAGGTTCTGAATGACGCGATCGGGATCGAGAAGGGGATGATGACGACGATCCATTCCTACACCGGCGACCAGCCGACGCTCGACACGATGCACAAGGATCTTTACCGCGCCCGCGCTGCGGCACTTTCGATGATCCCGACGTCGACCGGTGCTGCGAAAGCGGTCGGGCTGGTGCTGCCGGAACTGAAGGGCAAGCTTGACGGTTTCGCCATGCGGGTGCCGACACCCAATGTCTCGGTCGTCGATCTGAAGTTCATCGCAAAGCGCACGACGAGTGTCGAAGAGGTCAATGCCGCGATCAAGGCCGCCGGTGACGGGGCGCTGAAGGGCATCCTTGGCTATACCAACGACAAGCTCGTCTCGTCGGATTTCAACCACGATCCGCATTCCAGCATCTTCCACATGGACCAGACCAAGGTGATGGACGGCACGTTCGTGTCGGTTCTCAGCTGGTATGACAACGAATGGGGCTTCTCCAACCGCATGGCCGATACCGCCGTGATGATGGGCAAGCTGCTCTGAACGCACTTCAATCGCAGGGAAAAGGGCGCCGGGCGGCGCCCTTTTTCGCTGCTTCAGCCATGCGTTGGGTGCATAGCCGCACCGCAGCATTGAGTATTGTTTGCGCTAACTGATTCCCCACATCATGTCCATGCGAGGAGGAGAAGCAGACCCCCGCAACGAAAGGACGATGAAATGGTTACCGCTATTGAAATGTTGAAAGTGGCCGCCCGCGATTACGCGCGCTATCGCAAGACCCGCGACGAGATCGCGAACATGCCGCTCGATGTGGCGCTTGATCTGGATATCTATCCGGGTGACGCGGACCGTATCGCACGCGAAGCCGTCTACGGCCGCGCTGCCTGAGGCCGCGCCCGTCATGCGACGACCCCGGGGGCCTGCGGCCCCCTTTTGCATTCTCAGCCGTATTTCCGCGCGAGCGCGGCGGCCACCGGCGGCGTCACGAATTTCGACACATCTCCGCCCAGCCGCGCGATTTCCTTCACGAGCTTGGAGGCGATCGCCTGGCGGCGGGCATCGGCCATCATGAACACGGTCTCGATCGAGGCATCCAGCGCGCGGTTCATGCCGACCATCTGAAACTCGTATTCGAAATCGGCAACCGCCCGCAGCCCGCGCAGGATCAGCGTCGCGCCGACATCACGGGCGCAGTCGATCAGCAGGTTCTCGAACGGATGGACGATGATCTCGCCGCCCGTCCGGGCGAGGATCGGGGCACATTCGGCCTGCACCATGGCCACGCGTTCCTCCAGCGAAAAGAGCGGCGCCTTGTCGCGGTTGATCGCGACACCGATGACCAGCCGGTCGACCAGTGCCATCCCGCGCTGAATGATGTCGACATGCCCAAGGGTGACGGGATCGAAGGTTCCCGGATAAAGGCCGATGCGCATGGCTGGTCCCCCCTTCGCCGCACCGCCCAACGCAACAATATTGCGCGGATTTGTGCAAGGCGAAATGCGAAGGCGGTCAGAAACCCTTGATCATGCCTTCCAGCGCATCCTTCTCGGCCGACAGCTCCATCAGCCGTGCCTTGACCACGTCGCCGATGGAGATGAGCCCGACCATCTGATCGCCGTCGAGCACCGGCATGTGGCGAAAGCGGCCGTCCGTCATCCGCTGCAGCACGTCATCCGTGCGGTCCTCGCGCGTGCAGGTCACCAGCTTGGCCGTCATCACGGTATCGACCAGATCCGTCAGGCAGCCGGGCCCGCGGCGGCCAAGTTCGCGGACGATGTCGCGCTCGGAAAGGATACCGCTTACCCGCTTGCCGTCGGGCGATACGATCACCGCACCGATCCTGCGGGCCGAAAGGATTTCAGCGGTCTGCGAAAGACTGGTCCCGGGCGGAACCGTCACCACGCCATCATCCCCCTTGGACTTGAGGATCTGTTGCACCAGCATCTTTGTTCTCCTCCTCCTGCCAGAGCGGAAGCGTCCGCCGCACGGGGGATTCTGTCAAGGGCAGCTTTCCGATCGCCCGGAGCATGGTCAAAACCGCCGGGCCATGCGACAGTTCGGCAGGGAGACGCATATGCAGCAGCTTTTGAAAACTCTGGCCCTTCCGGCACTTTGCCTGACCGCCCTGCCCGCCCTCGCCGAGACGACAGGGATCGTCGCGGTTCCGGCCTTTGATCAGTTGGTCGCGATCACGCTGCCGGAAGGCTTCGTGCCCGCCTATGCGGCGCAGAACGACGAGGCGATGCTCTGGGAGGCAATCCCCCGGGGCGAGACGGTGGAAAACTGGACCGAGATGATCACCATCTCCGGCGTGAAACCGCAGCAGGAGCTCAGCGCCTCGGACTTCGCCCGCTATCTGGCGCGAAGCTATCTGAACGCCTGCCCGCCCACCTACAGCGATACCGATTTCGGGCCGACGGCGGTGCCCGGCGGCGCGGACGCCTTTGCGAAATGGGTGTCTTGCGGACAGGTCGTCGCGCGCCGGTGAGAACGGTCCGAGGACATGGTGGTGATCGCGATCAAGGGCGATGCGATGTATTCCGTCCAGTGGGCACGGCGCGGTCCGGCAAGCGCGGAACGGCTGGCACCCGACAGCGCAGCACTTGCATCGCGGCTGGAGGCGCTGATGACCGGGCTCCGGCTTTGCCCGGTCGTTCCCGGCGAGGCGGAACCCTACCCGTCTTGCACCGGCGGCTGAGACCGCTCCAGCCGCGCGATTTCGATCCGCACCTCGCGGACCAGATGATCGGCAAACCGGGTCAGACGGTCGATCCGGCCGTCGCCCTCATGACGAAGCAGCCAGAACGCACGGGTGAGGCTGATCCTGTCGGGGATCACGCGCACCAGATCGGGCGCGGCGGGCAGGGCAAAATCATGCACGACCCCAAGCCCCGCGCCATGGCGAAGCCAGTTGAGCTGAACCGAGACGGAATTCGATGTGAGCACCGCCGGCCCGGCGCCGATTTCCGACAGATAATCCAGCTCCTTGTCGAAGATCATGTCGGGGATATAGCCAACAAAGCGATGGTTGCCGAGATCTTCCGGCCGGGTGATCGGCGGGGCAGAGGCCAGATAGACCTCACTGGCCGCCAGATGAAGCCGGTAATCGGTCAGCTTCTGCACGATCAGCCGCCCGGCTTCGGGGCGCGAGACGGCGATGGCCATATCCGCCTCACGCTTTGACAGGTTGAACACCCGCGGCAGCGCCACGATCTGCACTTCCAGCCCCGGATTGGCATCGCAGATCCGGGCCAGAACCTGCGGCAGGAGGTAATTCGCGCATCCGTCCGGTGCCCCGATCCGGATCTGGCCGGTCAGCCCTTCGGGGCCGGAAAGCGCATCGGTCGCGCGTTCCATCGCGGCTTCGGCCTGCATCGCATGCGGAACGAGCCGCGTCCCCTCCTCGGTCAGGGCATATCCCTGCGGCGATTTGGCGAACAGCCGGGCGCCGATGCCGGTTTCCAGACGGGCGATGCGGCGGCCCACAGTGGCGGGATCGATCTGCAGCCGCTTGCCTGCACCGGACAGGCTTTCCGTGCGCGCGACGGCAAGGAAGATCCGAAAGTCGTCCCAATCCATAGGCTTTGCATTCCTGCAAGATGTCTTTGAAAGATTGCCTCTTTATCTGGCATTTTCGCAAGGTTATTCTGCACCCAACCCGAGGAGGATGGCGATGAAAGAGATCGGTCACTGGATCAACGGCAAGCATGTCAAAGGCACATCGGGGCGTTTCGCCGATGTCTTCAACCCCGCAACCGGCGAGGTGCAGGCCAAGGTGGCGCTGGCCTCGAAGGCAGAGCTCGATGCCGCCGTCGCGGATGCCGCACGGGCCCAGACGAAATGGGGCGCGACGAACCCGCAGCGGCGCGCCCGGGTCATGATGGAATTCGTCCGGCTGCTGAACCGGGATATGGAGAAACTCGCGCTCGCGCTGTCGTCCGAACATGGCAAGACCGTGCCGGATGCCAAGGGCGACATCCAGCGCGGGCTGGAAGTGATGGAATACTGCATCGGCGCGCCACAGATGCTGAAGGGCGAATTCACCGATAGCGCAGGCCCGGGGATCGACATGTATTCGATGCGCCAGCCGATCGGTGTGGCCGCCGGGATCACGCCGTTCAACTTTCCCGCGATGATCCCGATGTGGAAGATGGGACCGGCGCTCGCCTGTGGCAATGCGTTCATCCTGAAACCGTCAGAGCGCGACCCCTCGGTGCCGATGATGCTGGCCGAACTGATGCAGGAAGCGGGGCTGCCCGACGGCGTGCTGCAGGTGATCAACGGCGACAAGGAATCGGTCGATGCGATCCTGGACAGCCCGATCATCGCCGGGATCGGCTTTGTCGGTTCGACCCCGATTGCGGAATACATCTATGGTCGCGGCTGTTCGAACGGCAAGCGGGTGCAGTGTTTCGGCGGTGCGAAGAACCATATGATCGTGATGCCCGATGCCGATATGGATCAGGCGGCGGATGCGCTGATCGGGGCGGGTTACGGCGCGGCGGGCGAACGCTGCATGGCGATCTCGGTCGCGGTGCCGGTCGGCGATGAAACGGCGGACCGGCTGATCGAAAAGCTGGTGCCGCGGATCGAGCGGCTGAAGGTCGGCCCCTATACCGCCGGAAACGATGTGGATTATGGCCCGGTGGTCACGGCGGCGGCCAAGGCGAACATCCTGCGGCTGGTCGAATCGGGCGTTGCAGCGGGCGCGAAACTGGTGGTCGACGGGCGCGGCTTCAAGCTGCAGGGCTATGAGGACGGATTTTTCGTCGGCCCGCATCTGTTCGACCATGTCACCACGGATATGGAGATCTACCGCAAGGAAATCTTCGGGCCGGTGCTGTCAACCGTGCGCGCCAAGACCTATGAGGACGCGCTGAAGATGGCGATGGACCACGAATATGGCAACGGCACCGCCATCTATACCCGCGACGGCGACACCGCGCGCGACTTTGCCAACCGGGTCAACGTCGGCATGATCGGGATCAACGTGCCGATCCCGGTACCGCTTGCCTATCACACCTTCGGCGGCTGGAAGAAATCGGCCTTCGGCGATCTGAATCAGCATGGCCCGGATTCCTTCCGTTTCTACACGCGGACAAAAACCATCACCTCCCGCTGGCCAAGCGGAATCAAGGAAGGCGCCAGCCTCAACTTCAAACAGATGGATTGAGGACCGGACCGGTCGGCTTGACCCAGATCAATGACATCACATTCTTTCTTTGGTATATGATTTCGCACAAGACGGGCGTTCCGTCCGCACATCATGGGAGACTGAGGATGTTTGCGACGAATGAAGGGTCAATCGACCGGATCCTGCGGATTGCTGTCGGCATCGCACTTCTGGTCTGGTTCTTTGTCGATCAGGGACAGGGCTTCTGGCACTACGCCAAGCTGATCGGAATCGTGCCGCTGCTGACCGGCCTGGTCGGCACCTGCCCGGCCTATTCCCTTTTCGGCCTCTCTACCTGCCCGATGAAGAAGGCCTGACGGGCCGGGTTTGAGGGCTATGCCATCCGGCGGCGCGGCGCTATGCTGCCCGCGCCTCCGTTGCGATGGTGTGAGATGCGCGTTCTGATCCTGGCCCTTGCGGCGGCCACGGCCTCGCCGCCAACCGACGCTTTGGCGGGGGAATGTTCCTCGCTGGTCAAATCGGCCTGCGAGGGCGGTGGCGGGCAGGATCAGGCCACTGCCGGGCGGCGGGTCATCACCATGAACCCCAGACCGCCCGAATACGCGACGGGCGACCGGTTTCCAGTCGAAGAACACTCGCTCCTGATGAATCCCGGACGGTACAAGCTGCCAAAGGTGGACGGGCCCTGGCGGTATTATGCCGTCGATGGCGTCGTCTACCGCGTCGACAGCAAGACCGCGACGGTCCTGCAGGTGATCAGCGACGAACGCACCTGGGCGCTGCGCTGATCATTCGGCCGCCAGGCGACGGGGTTTCAGCAGATCCTTGAGATAAAGGCCCGTATGGCTGCGCTCTGCCTTGGCGATCTGTTCCGGCGTCCCGGTGGCAACGATCTCTCCACCGCCGTCACCGCCTTCCGGCCCGATATCGATCACCCAGTCGGCCGTCTTCACCACATCCAGGTTATGTTCGATCACCACGACCGTATTGCCCTGCTCCACCAGTTCGTGCAGCACTTCCAGAAGCTTGCGGACATCCTCGAAATGCAGCCCCGTGGTCGGCTCATCAAGGATATAGAGCGTGCGGCCAGTGGCCCGGCGGGAAAGCTCCTTCGACAGCTTCACCCGCTGCGCCTCGCCCCCCGAAAGCGTTGTCGCCTGCTGGCCGACCTTGATATAGCCAAGGCCCACTTCGCACAGCGCGTCCATCTTCTCCCGGATCGCGGGAACCGCCCCGAAGAACGCGCGGGCGTCTTCGCAGGTCATGTCAAGAACATCGGCTATGCTTTTGTTCTTGAATTTTATTTCCAGAGTTTCCCGATTATAGCGATGCCCTTTGCAGGTTTCGCAGGTGACATAGACATCGGGCAGAAAATGCATCTCGATCTTGATGACGCCGTCGCCCTGACAGGCCTCGCAGCGCCCGCCCTTGACGTTGAAGCTGAACCTGCCCGGCTGGTAGCCCCGCGCCTTCGCTTCCGGCAGACCGGCGAACCAGTCGCGGATCGGGGTGAAGGCGCCGGTATAGGTCGCGGGATTTGATCGCGGCGTGCGGCCGATGGGCCGCTGATCAATGTCGATCACCTTGTCCAGATGTTCGAAGCCCTTGATCGTCTCGCAGGGCGCGGGCGTCTCATGCGCGCCGTTCAGCCGCATCGCGGCCGTCTTGTACAGCGTCTCGATGGTCAGCGTGGATTTGCCGCCACCCGAAACACCGGTCACGCAGACGAACTGCCCAAGCGGGAAGTCGACGGTTACCTGTTTCAGGTTGTTGCCGGTTGCGCCGACCACGGTGAGCTTCTTGCCACTGCCCTTCCGGCGCACCTTCGGCACCGCGATCTCGCGCGCGCCGGACAGATACTGCCCCGTGAGGCTCGCCGGATCGGCGGCAATCTCTGCCGGTGTGCCGCGCGCGACCACCTGCCCGCCATGCACGCCCGCCCCGGGACCGATGTCGAAGACATAATCCGCCTCGCGGATCGCATCCTCGTCATGTTCCACCACAAGAACCGTATTCCCTTGATCCCGCAGATTTTTCAACGTGGTGAGCAACCGGTCATTGTCGCGCTGATGAAGGCCGATGGAGGGCTCGTCCAGCACGTAAAGCACCCCGGTCAGGCCCGATCCGATCTGGCTGGCCAGCCGGATGCGCTGGCTTTCGCCACCCGACAAGGTGCCGGCATTGCGGCTCATCGTCAGATATTCAAGGCCGACATTGTTCAAGAAACCCAGCCTCTCGCGGATTTCCTTCAGGATCGCGCGGGCAATCTCGTTCTTCTGGTTGGTCAGGCTCTCTGGCACCGTGCCGACCCAGGCGAATGCCTCCCTGATCGACATCTGCACGACCTGTCCGACATGGATCCCGGCGATCTTCACCGCCAGCGCCTCGGGTTTCAGCCGATAGCCGTGGCAGGTGCCGCAGGCCCGGTTGTTCTGGAACCGCTCCATCTCTTCACGGGACCAGGCGCTGTCGGTCTCGCGATACCGCCGCTCCATATTCGGGATGACGCCTTCGAACACGCGGCGGACCTGATAGATCCGTCCGCCCTCATCATAACGGAACTCGATCTCCTCTCCGCCCGATCCGCGCAGGAACAATTCCTGCACCGTCTCTGGCAGATCGCGCCATTTCGCCTTGCGGTCAAAGCCGTAGTGCTTGGACAGGGCCTCGATCGTCTGGGTGAAATAGGGCGACTTCGATTTAGACCAGGGCGCGATCGCCCCCTGCATGAGGGTCAGGTTCTGGTCCGGAACGACCAGCCGCTCGTCGAAGAAAAGTTCCACCCCAAGCCCGTCGCAGGCCGGACATGCCCCGAAAGGAGCGTTGAACGAAAACAGGCGCGGCTCGATCTCGGCAATGGTGAAGCCGCTGACAGGGCAGGCGAATTTCTCGGAATAGGTGATGCGGACCGGGTCTTCGCCCTCTCCGGCATCGGCCAGTTCGATGACCGCGATCCCGTCGGCGAGGTTCAGAGCGGTGCGGAAACTGTCGGCGAGCCGGGTCTCCAACCCTTCGCGGACCACGATCCGGTCAACCACCACATCGATGTTGTGGCGGAATTTCTTGTCGAGAACCGGCGGATCCTCCAGTTCGTGAAAGGTGCCATTGACCTTCACCCGCTGGAACCCCTGCTTGCGCAGGTCCAGGAATTCCTTGCGGTATTCGCCCTTGCGGTCGCGCACGATGGGTGCCAGCAGATAGGCCCTTGTCCCCTCGGGCATCGCCATCACGGCATCGACCATGTCCTGCACCTGCATCGCCGTGATCGGCAGCCCCGTCGCGGGTGAATAGGGCGTTCCGACACGGGCGAACAGAAGGCGCAGATAGTCGTAGATTTCCGTCACCGTGCCGACGGTGGAGCGGGGATTCTTCGAGGTGGTCTTCTGTTCGATGGAAATCGCCGGCGACAGGCCGGAGATGTGATCGACATCCGGTTTTCCCATCATGTCAAGGAACTGCCGCGCATAGGCCGACAGGCTTTCGACATAGCGGCGCTGGCCTTCGGCATAGATCGTATCGAAGGCCAAAGACGACTTGCCCGAACCGCTGAGCCCGGTGATCACGACCAGCCGGTCGCGGGGAATATCGACATCGACGCTCTTGAGATTGTGCTCGCGCGCGCCGCGCACCTCGATGAACTTCTGTTCCGCCATGACCGACCTCGTTTGACCCGCAACACATAGGACGGATGAAGTGAGTCTCCAACCAAAAAATGTGAACGAAGTGTGAACAATCAGGCGGATGCAGTCAACTGTCCGCGCTGCGGCGACGCGACTGCCAGTGATGCAGAAGAATACCGGCAAGGCAAAGCAGGATCGCGGGCCCGGCAAGACCGGGCGCGCCGTTGGCGGCGATCAACGCCGCCAGAACCGGGGTTCCGGTCGTGGTGCCCAGATTTCCCAGTTGCGCCACCGCGCCCGCGGCCTTGGACCGGGCCTCTGGCGTGGCGTTAAGCTCGGGGATGGCGGCGAAGCTCGCGCCCTGCACGATGCCAAGCGCGCCAGACAGCGTGAAGGCGGCGACAACCATTCCCGGCCCGCTTCCCCAGGCCATCCACAGAAGCAGAAATCCCGGAATCGCCGCAAGATAGCCTGCCTGCACCACCCGCACCGCCGACCAGTACCGCAACAGCCGGACGCCGAGGATCAACGAAACGGCAATCGAGACCAACGGCATGCCAGTGGCGATCAGGCCGCGCTGAGCTTCGGGCGTCTGCGGCGGAAGCAGCGTCAGCACCGCGACATAAAGAAAGGTGTAGCAGCAAAAGCCCATCGCCGGTGCCGCAAGCCGGGGCGAGGCATAGATCTCCACATGATGGGCCAGCATGCCCCCGGCCGGCGGCAGGCCCTCCGCCGGATCAGGCGGCAGGGTCAGGGCAACGATGCCCGCAAGGGCCGCCATCATCGCAGCATGGCCAAGAAACAGCGTTTCGGCACCGCCATTCAGCTTGAACCAGGGCGCCGTCAGGGCGAGGAACGCATAGGTCACGCCGAAAAAGCTTGACCATAATGTCATCGCGAAGGGCCGTCTGGCGGGCGGGGCCAGCGTTGCGATCATCGTCGGGCCGACGACAACGATCGCCAGATGGGACATGCCTTCAACCACCCGGCTGGCGATCATCACCGGATAGCCCGGCAAGGTCGACTGCAGCGCCGACATCGCGGCTCCGGCGGCCAGGGCCGCCACGATGGCGCGGCGCGGGCCGATGCGTGCGACCAGAAGGCCGGCGGTGGTGCCAAAGACCAGTCCCACGATCCCCACGATCGACACGACGAGCCCCAATGCCACCTCGCCATAGCCACCATAGCGGCTGCCGAGCGTGTCGTAGAACACCGAGACCTTGCCGAATTGCGCCGCCGCGCCAAGACCCGCGCCCCAGAGCAGAAACACGATCGCCATCGGAGGAAGCCGCATCATCCCTGCCTTCTAGCCAAGCCCGGACCCGGACGCCAGCGATTGCGCGGAGCGGCGTGACGCCGCAAGTCCCTTGCCTCGCCTCAGCGCAGAGCGCTTCGGCTCAGGTTCTGGCAGGCGGCGGGAGGAAGCGGGTTTGCCTCCTGCGTCCCGACCCCCTGCGTCTAGAAGTGGATCGCGCGACCATAGGCGTCGAGCACGGCCTCGTGCATCATCTCGCTCAGGGTCGGATGCGGGAACACGGTGTTCATCAGCTCCTGCTCGGTGGTCTCGAGCGTCCGGCTGACGACATAGCCCTGGATCAGCTCGGTCACTTCCGCCCCGACCATATGGGCGCCCAGAAGTTCGCCCGTCTTCGCATCGAAAATCGTCTTGATCATGCCCTCGGGTTCACCAAGCGCGATGGCCTTGCCGTTGCCGATGAAGGGGAAACGGCCCACCTTGATCTGGTGGCCCGCGGCCTTGGCCTTTTCCTCGGTCAGACCGACCGAGGCGACCTGGGGCTGGCAGTAGGTGCAACCGGCGATGGAGTTTGGTTTGATCGGATGGGGATGGCCGCCCGCGATGAGTTCGGCGACCATGACACCCTCATGGCTCGCCTTGTGCGCAAGCCAGGGCGCACCGGCAATATCGCCGATGGCATAAAGCCCCTCCACCCCCGTTCGGCAGAATTCGTCCGTCACCACATGAGTGCGGTCAATCTTGACGCCCAGAGCCTCCAGGCCAAGGTTTTCCACATTGCCGACGATGCCCACGGCCGAAATCACCGTGTCGAAATCCTGCGCCTCGGTCTTGCCGCCGCTTTCGATATGGGCAGTGACCTTGCCCTTTGCACGGTCCAGCTTCTTGACCGTGGCCTTTTCCGTGATCTTCATGCCCTGCTTGGCGAATTGCTTCCTCGCGAAGGCCGAGATCTCGGCGTCTTCCACCGGCAGGATGCGATCCATCACTTCGACCACTGTGGTATCGGCGCCAAGCGTGTTGAAGAAGCTGGCGAATTCGATGCCGATGGCACCCGAACCGATGACGAGCAATTTCTTCGGCATGCGGCTTGCGACCAGCGCGTGCTTGTAGGACCAGACCAGATCTCCGTCCGCCTCCAGCCCCGGCAGTTCGCGCGCGCGTGCGCCGGTGGCGAGGATGATCGACGGCGCGGTCAGCTCTTCGGTGCCCTTGTCGGTCTTCACCGAAACGGCGCCCTTCTTCGGAAGCGTCGCCGCCCCCATGAACACCGTGACCTTGTTCTTCTTCATCAGATGGCCGATGCCGCCCGAGAGCTGTTTGGCCACAGCGCGCGAGCGGGCGACGACAGCGGGCAGGTCATAGGACACCCCCGTCGCCGACAGGCCGAATTCCTTGGCGCGGTGCATCAGATGATAGACCTCGGCGCTGCGCAGCATCGCCTTGGTCGGGATGCAGCCCCAGTTCAGGCAGATGCCGCCCAGATGCTCACGTTCGACGATGGCCACCTTCAGGCCAAGCTGGGCGGCACGGATGGCGGCGACATATCCGCCGGGCCCTGCGCCAATCACCACCACGTCGAAGCTTTGAGCCGCCATCTTTCCCTCCCTCGGAAAACTGGTTTGCCATTAAACTAATTCTCGCGCGCAAGCAACGCGACTGCCGCCGCATCACCATGCAGCCGCCGCATGGCTAGGGCTTGATCGACCGTATCAGAGCCCCATAGCCGCCTTCCTGCAAGAACCGCTCCTCTTCCGGCGTGTTCGCGCGCGCCAGCGCCTCGTTCCGGCCGGGAAAGCGGCCGAACCGCTGGATCAGGCCCTGATGCGCCCGCGCATGCAGCGCCATATCCGGCATCGACGCCATCCGCTCGACCATCAGCGCGACGGCTTCGGCCTGATCCTGGAAGAATTGAAACCCTTGCTGACAGAGGACCACGTCAAACTGTTCGCCATCGCGAAGCGGAAGTGCACCGGCGTCGCCTTCCCGCCAATCAACCGTGGGAGCCACCCGCCGTGCGACAGCGAGCATCTGGGGATTCACGTCGACGCCGAGGAGAGCACCCAGCCACCAGAGGGGGTTCAAGAGGGAGAGGAGCGAATACGCCGCGTGCGAGTCCTTGTACTTCTCGTACTCCTGCGCATACCGTCCGTTCAAGGCACGACGGTAATCTCCAACTGCGGCCTCGGA
>JAAURK010000385.1 GCA_012032275.1 Tabrizicola sp. | reverse complement strand
CCTGATCATGTTCATAGCCACCCTGCTGACCAACCCCGAACGGCCCGTGCTGGAGCGTGTGACGGTGGAATCCTTGCGCAATGCCTGGGGTGGCGGCGATGCGCGCTGGCTTGATCCGGGCGTCGCGGCGGAGTTCCCGGTCGAGAGCATGCCGGACAACCGCTGGGATGTCTGGGCGGGCTTGCAGGCGATGGGGATCGATCTGGTGGTGCAGCCCGACGCGGGCCGCAAAAAGCGGGTGCTGCTGGCCGATATGGACAGCACGATGATCCGGCAGGAATGCATTGATGAGCTGGCGACGAGGCGGGCGTCGGCGCGCATGTCGCGGCCATCACAGCGCGGGCGATGAATGGTGAATTGGATTTCGAGGCTGCCCTGCGGGAGCGGGTGGCCCTGCTGCGCGGGTTGCCGGAAGCGGTGATCGCAGGGGTGATCCGCGACCGGATCACATGCACGCCGGGGGGGGCCGCGCTGGTGGCGACGATGAAGGCGAACGGGGCCTATGCGGCGCTGGTCTCGGGGGGGTTCACGGCGTTTACGACGGCGATTGCAGGGGGTCCTGGGGTTTGATGAGAACCGGGCGAATGTGCTGGGAATTGCTGACGGGCGGCTGACAGGCACGGTTGCGGAGCCGATCCTGGGCCGCGCGGCGAAAGTGGCGGCGCTGGAGGATATCTGCGCAAGGTTGGGGGTCGGGGCGGAGGCGGTGTCGGTGCAGGTCTACAAGGACCAGCTGGCCGAGGTGGAGCGCGATCTCGCCCGGGGCACCATCGGTGCGACCGAGGCGGAACGGCTGCGGGTCGAAATCGGCCGCCGCCTGCTTGACGCAGACCGCACCCGGGGCAACGGGATCCCTGCCGCCCGGGCGCCGGTCTGGCTTCCCGCGGGGCTTGTCGCTGTGGCGGCGCTTTGTTCCGGCGTTGTCTACTGGTCGCTCGGCGCGCCGGGCTACCCCGACCTGCCGCTTGCCCGGCGGTTCGCGATGTCGGAAGAGATGATGCGGAGCCGCCCCTCGCAGGCCGAAGCGGTGGCGCTTGCCCCGAAACCGCAGGCCCCGGAGGGGCTTGCACCGGATTTTCTCGATCTGATGGAAAAGCTGCGCGCCGCCGTTGCCGAACGGCCGCAGGATGTGACGGGGCTGGAACTTCTGTCGCGCAACGAAGCGGCTCTTGGCAATTTTGCCGCCGCCGAAACCGCCCAGCGCCAGCTTCTGGCGGTGAAGGGCGAGTCAGCTTCGGCCGCGGATCATGCGGCACTTGCCGAAATCCTGATCTCGGCGGCAAATGGCTATGTCTCGCCCGAAGCGGAAACCGCGCTGATCGCCACGCTGCGGCTTGATCCGCAGAACCGGATGGCGCGCTATTTCTCGGGCCTCATGTTCAGCCAGGCGGGCCGGTTCGACCGGACCTTCATCCTTTGGCGTGCGCTGCTTGACGAAGGCCCTGCCGATGCGCCCTGGATCGCCCCGATCCGCGACGGGATCGCCGAGGTCGCCGCGCGGGCGGGCGTCACCTACACGCCGCCTGATGCCCCCGGGCCGGGCGAGGCCGATATCGCCGCCGCGGCCGAGATGACACCGGAAGACAGGCAGGCGATGATCGAGGGCATGGTCGCGCAGCTTTCCGACAGGCTGGCAACCGACGGCGGTCCGGTCGAAGACTGGGGCCGGCTGATCCGCTCTCTCGTCATTCTGGAGCGTCGGGAGGAGGCGCAGGAGATCTATGACGAGGCGAGGAACCGCTTTGCCGGACGCAGCACCGAACTGTCGTTCCTTCGCCTGGCCGCCGTCGAGACCGGGCTCTCTCCATGATCCACGACAGTATCGAAAGCTTTGTCGCGGCCCTGCCCCCGAACCGCGCCATCGCCGGGCTTGACCTTGGCACGAAGACCATCGGCGTCGCCGTCTCGGATCTGCGCCGCTCGGTCGCCACCCCCGTCGAGGTGATCCAGCGCGCGAAATTCACCCTCGACGCATCCCGCCTTCTTGCCTTGCTTGCGGCGCGGGGGGCTGCGGGGATCATCCTCGGCCTGCCGCTCAACATGGATGGCTCGGAAGGCCCGCGCGCCCAGTCGACCCGTGCCTTCGCCCGCAACCTCACCGCCCTGACCCCCCTTCCCCTGGCCTTCTGGGATGAACGGCTTTCCACCGTTGCGGCAGAAAGGGCACTGATCGAGGCGGATACGTCACGCAAGCGTCGGAAAGAGGTGATCGATCAGGTCGCGGCAGGTTATATCCTGCAAGGCGCGCTCGACAGGCTGGCGCATCTGGCATGACGCAGGGGACCGAACCGGTGAAGGACGATATCTGGAGCAGGGACGAGATCCAGTCCCCTTGCGTGAAGCTCTGCGTCATCCACCCCGAAGAGCGGATCTGCGTCGGCTGCTACCGCACCATGCAGGAAATCTCGGTCTGGTCCCGCCTTACCCATGAGGCCCGTGCCGCGATCATGGAAGACCTTTCTGCCCGCGCGCCCGGCTGGCCAAACGCCGCGGTGGCAGAACCGGCCGACTGGACAGATAGCCCGCGCCGCACCGGGATTTTGCCCGGCGCGGGGCGAGGCCGTCCGGCGGCGATGGAAAGGATCAGTCGCAGCGGAAGGCAGCAGGCGTCAGGCTGACGGCGGTTCCGTTGGCCGGTTTGTAGCCCTGCATCCCAAGCGTGGCATCGAAGGACCGGCCGGAGAGGAGCCCGAAGAGCATGCGGTTCGACCAGTAATGGCCGATAAGCGCCAGCCCCTCCGCGCTGCCATCACCAGTCGCAAACGCCCTCGCAAGCGGCAGAAGCCTGTCCCACACGTCCTTCAGGCTCTCTCCCCCCGGCAGCGGAACCCGGTCGTGGTGCTTGCGCAGGTTCATCGCGTGATCCGATTTGCGCTGGTCCTGCAGGATGCCGAAATCGATCTCGATCAGGGCCGCGTGCTCTTCGACGGGCAGGCGCAACCGGTCCGCCAACGGACGGGCGGTCTCCTTCGCGCGCTGGAGCGGGCTTGCGATGATGCGGGTGATCGGAAAGCGGGAGAGCTGCCGGGCCAGCGCCTCGGCCTGCGCGCGGCCAGCGGCATTCAGCGGCAGATCCTTCCGGCCGACGTAATGATCGCGGTTGCCGTCGGTCTCGCCATGGCGGATCAGGTGGATCAGCGGCATGGCAACGCCTCGTAAAGCGCCGCCAACCGGGCGGCGGCTGCGGGCCAGCAGAATTCCCGGGCGCGGA
>JAAURK010000384.1 GCA_012032275.1 Tabrizicola sp. | reverse complement strand
GCATGAGGTCGACCCCGCCACCGGCGCGCCTGCAGCGGCCGATCCGGTGCAGGCCCGTGACGTCGCCCGCTGGCGGAGGGCCGAGAGGACGCGGCTCTCCGGGCTCCGAGAGAACCTGGGTCAGGCGGGGCGGGCTGAAGTCAGCGCCGCCATCGCGGGGCAGCTTGAACGCTTTCTTGCAGAGATCAGCGTTGGCCCCGGAACCGTGTTGTCCGGCTACTGGCCGATCAAGGGCGAACCGGACCTGCGCCCGCTTCTCGCCACCCTCCATCGCCGCGGCGTGACGATCGCGCTGCCCGTCGTCGAAACCCGTGCGGCGCCGCTCGTCTTCCGCCGCTGGACGCCGGAGACCCGGATGATCCGTGGCGACTGGAACATCCCCATCCCCCCGCCCGAAGCCGAAGCGCTGTGCCCCGACGTCGCGCTGGCGCCCTGTCTGGGATGGGACGCGCGCTGCTTCAGGCTTGGCTGGGGCGGAGGGTATTTCGACCGCACGCTGGCGGTGGCGCGGCCACGCCCCTTCGCCATCGGGACAGCGCTCACCGCGGCAGAACTGCCCACGATCTTTCCGCAACCCCATGACATCGCCCTCGACGCGATCATCACGGAAACCGGGACTGGCGCAGCCCGCAGACCGCGACCCTGACCGCACAGGGGCTGTCCGGGTGGCAAGCGGGTTGATCCCCGCCTGCCCGCTACCCCGGGGCCGTCTGCCTTGCATCTTTCGCGATCACGCTTTCCACCTCGGGCGCGGTGACGAACCGCCAGGCGCGTTTCGGGCCCGCCATGACATTCAGATAGTAAAGCTCGAACCCATGCGGCGCACCGCAGGGATGGTGGCCGCGCGGTACCAGCACCACATCGCCGTCCCTGACCGCCATCACCTCGTCAAGACAGCGGTCATCCGTATAGACCCGCTGGATCGCCCAGCCGTCGGCAGGGTCGAGCCGGTGGTAGTAGGTTTCTTCCAGATAGGTGATGCGGGGGAAGTCGTCCTCGTCGTGCCGGTGGCTCGGATAGCTCGACCAGTTGCCGGCGGGCGTGAAGACTTCCGTCACCAGCAGGCTGTCGCAGTAATCCTCGCCCTCCATCGCGATATTGTTGATCCAGCGCTGGTTCGGCCCCATGCCGCGGGGAGAGAGCGTGATGCTTTCCGGCCCGATCCGCCGCGCTGGATGGCCGCCGCTGCCCGGAGCCGAGCAGACGGCGATCACGCAATCCGTCTCGGCCGTCGCCTGCCACTCCTGCCCGTTCGGAAGATAAAGACAATGCGGCGGCGTCTTGTCGAAGACGCTCATCCGCTCGCCAAGAAGGCCCCAGTCCCGCCCCGCGGCCCGGAAGGCCGCCTTGCCCTCGACCATCACCAGGATCACCTCGCGCTCGCCGGTTGCCTCTGCCGCCGTCTCGCCCGCGCGCAGATGGTAAAGCGCGAAGCCGACATAGCGCCAGCCGGCCGATTGCGGGGTGATCTCGTGAACCTTGCCGTGACGGCCAAAGGGTCTGCGCTGCAGGCTGTTCATCGTCGGGTCTCTTTCTCTTCTCAAAATATCCTGCGGGGGTCAGGGGGTACAAAACCCCCGGTCCCGCCGGTTCCGCCTCAGATCAGGCCCGCCTCAGATCAGGCCGGTCTCTTGGGCCAGCCGTTTCAGCGTCGCCAGCCCAAGCGTCTGATAGAGCAGAGGGTTGCGCAAGCGCGGGTCCTGTTCCGCCTCGATCACGATCCAGCCATCATAGCCTTTCTGCGCAAGAAGATGCAGGAGCGGGGCGAAATCGACCGCGCCTTCCTGGTCGCCGGGCACGGTGAAAGCACCCGCC
Organism: Tabrizicola sp.; assembly: GCA_012032275.1. Lineage (GTDB taxonomy): Bacteria > Pseudomonadota > Alphaproteobacteria > Rhodobacterales > Rhodobacteraceae > JAAURK01. The sequence continues at coordinate 1,397 of JAAURK010000384.1, read as the reverse complement.
CGCACCGCCTGCAGAAAGCTCATCCCCTCGCGCCGCACCCGGTCGCAGACCGGACGGCGGATGTTCTTGGCGTGAAAATGCGCCACCCGGCCCAGATGGCGGGCCAGTACGGCTTGCGGATCACCGCCGCCAAAGGCGCAATGACCCGCGTCGAACAACAGATGCGCATGGGGCCCGGTGGCGGCCATGAAGGCGTCGATGTCCTCCGGGCTTTCGACCACGGTTCCCATGTGGTGATGGTAGACCAGCGTCACCCCTTCCGAGGCGAGATAGGCCGCCAGCGCCTCGACTTTCGCGCCGAAGGACTGCATCTCGGGCAGGGTCAGCCGGGGGCGGGCGTTCACCGGGATATCCGGGCTGCCATGCACCGTATTGGAACATTCGCAGACGATCAGAACCCGGCAACCATTGTGCTTCAGCTTGGCCAGATGGCCCTGCACGGCACTGATCTCCTCCTCCACCGATCGCAGGAGAAGGTTGGTCGAATACCAGCCCGACACGAAAGCCAGACCATGGCCCGCCAGCAGGGCACGCAGCGCCTCGGGGTCGTCCTGCGGCCAGCGATGGCCGTTCTCGATCCCGTCAAAGCCGATCTGGCGGCCCGCCTCGTCGAGAATCCGCTCCGTCGGGATATGCGCGCCGATGGAGCGGTCGTCGTCATTGGCCCAGGCGATGGGGTTGGTTCCGAAGCGGATCATGGCAGCCTCAATGCGTCAGCCGCGCCCGGGCGGCATTGGCGAGGTAAAGCTCATAGGCCGCGCGCATCCGGTCCGCAGTCCCGTCCGGTCCGCCGGTTTGCGGGATGGCGACGTCCCACCAGTTGCCCGCACCGTCCAGCCCCTCGCCCGGGCCGGTGGCGGCGGTCGTGTCGATCACGATGACCGTCGGTTTCTGCTTGCCGCGGGCATCTCGGATCGCCTCTTGCAGTGCGGCCAGATCGCGCGCCTTCACCGCATGCGCACCCATGCTTGCCGCATGGGCAAGGTAGTCGATCTCGGGCTGATCCTCGACAAGACAATCTTCGTAGAGGTTGTTGAACGCCGCGCCGCCAGAGGCCAGTTGCAGCCGGTTGATGCAGCCATAGCCGCGGTTGTCGGTCAGGATCACGGTAAAGGGGATGCGCCGCATCACCGCTGTCGCAAGCTCGGAATTTGCCATCATGTAGCTGCCATCGCCGACAAAGCAGATCACCTCGCGCGCGGGTTGGGCCAGTTTCAACCCCATCGCCCCGGCAATCTCATAGCCCATGCAGCTGTAGCCGTATTCCGCATGACAGCCGCCCTGCGAAGGCTGCCACAAGAGTTTCAGCGCCCCGGGCATCGTGCCCGCCGCACAAAGCGCGACGGTGGCCGCGGTCGCCACCCGCTGGACGGCGCCGATCACCTGCGCATCGGTCG
>JAAURK010000383.1 GCA_012032275.1 Tabrizicola sp. | reverse complement strand
ACGGCGGGCGAAGCGACGGCCGGGCACCGACCTTGTCTGGCGGCCCGATCTCTGGTCGGGTCCAGTGCCAGCGACCGGGGTGGCCGCCGCGCCGGCGAAGGTGCGGATCAGCGGGCATGTCACGATCTTTCACGACTGCACGGAAAGCACGCTCACCCTGCGCCAGATCCGCAACCCGGTGGATGCAGACGCGGCACCCTTCGGCCTGCGGATGGATGCGTTCGACTTTGACGGAACCTTTCTGTCGATGGCCATCGATCTGCCCGATGATGCCGCAGCGGGATTGAGCCCGCGCCATATCGTACAGTTTGACGCCGTGCTGGAGCAGGAGCGGGAGGTGGAGGTTTTTGCCCGGCTGAACGTGAAGCACGGGCCGAATATGGAACAACTGGTCCAGAACCTGTCGCGCAGCGGCGCGGCGGTGACCGCGGAGTTCGACCTCGCCTATGCCCGGATCGACATGACGCGGATCGAACGGGCCTGGCTGGACGTGATCTTCGGTAAGCCCGCCATGAACCAGATCACATTGCGCGACGCGACCGTCAGCCGCCGGACGCGGGCGGAAATCTAGGGGTGGAGATGAGCAAGCCGAGGCTGACCGAAACGGGAATTCGCGCCGGTGTCTGGGAGGGTGAGCTGATCCATGCAGGCCCGACGCCGCCCGCAGTCGAGGTGCTGCATGAGGGGCGCCCGCTTGACGGCGTGACGACCGAGCCGCTGCCGGACCGGGCCGGAACCTGGCGGCTGCGGGTGCCGATCCCCCTGACCGCAATCGACGAGGGCGTGCAGACCTTTCTGATACGGGTGCAGAACGAGGTGCTTGCGCGCTTTGCCATCGTGGCCGGGCAGCCGCTGGATGCCGACCTGCGCGTCGAGATCGATCTTCTGCGGGCCGAGCTTGAGGTACTGAAACGGGCGTTCCGGACGCATTGCGCCAAAGTGCTGCACTGAGGCGCGCAGGAGAGGGGCGCGAAAACCCCTGACAGGTGTTTTCGACTCCCCTCCCCTCGGCGCGGTCAGCCCCAGGTCGGGTGAAAACGGCCGGCAGGGGACAAGGTGAATATCTCGCACCCCGTGGCAGTGACGCCGACCGAATGTTCGAACTGGGCCGAGAGCGACTTGTCGCGTGTGACCGCTGTCCAGTCATCGGCGAGCACCTTGGTTTCGGGTCGACCGAGGTTCACCATCGGTTCGATGGTGAAGAACATGCCCTCTTCCAGAACCGGGCCGCTGCCGGGGCGGCCGTAGTGCAGAACGTTCGGCGGTGCGTGGAACACGCGGCCAAGCCCGTGACCACAGAAATCGCGCACCACCGACATGCGGTTCGCCTCGACGTAGCTCTGGATCGCATGGCCGATATCGCCGAAGGTGTTTCCCGGCCTGACCGCCGCAATGCCGCGCATCAACCCTTCATGCGTCACCTCGATCAGCCGCTCTGCCTTGCGGGCGAGCGTTCCGGCCACATACATCCGACTGGTATCGCCGAACCAGCCTTCTGCGATCACGGTCACGTCGATGTTCAGGATATCGCCATCGGTCAGCACTTTCGGCCCCGGAATGCCATGACAGACCACATGATTGACCGAGATGCAGGAGGCGTGCCGATACCCTTTGTAGCCGATGGTGGCCGAGGTCACGCCATGGCGGGCAATCTCGGCCGTGATGAAGTCGTCAAGCGCGGCCGTGGTGGTTCCCGGCTGGACCAGCGGGGCCACCGCATCGAGGATGTCGGCGGCAACCCGGCCTGCCGCGCGCATGCCGGCGAAATCCGCGTCGTCATAGATCCGGATCCCGTCTTTCGTGATGCGGGCGCGCAGTTCGTCCAAGCCTTCACCTCTCATCCTGACGCCTAAATAGGCTCAGCCCGCGCAAATGGCCAGAGGTCCGGGGTTTGAAAGCAACGGGCCGCACGTCTATACCCGAAGATGTGAAATGATGGAGTGCGGGACCATGGCGAACCCTCGGGCTGCGATGCTGGTGATCGGCGACGAGATCCTGTCCGGCCGCACGCGCGACACGAACATGCATTATCTTGCGGGGGAGCTGAGCCGGATCGGCATTCCGCTGGCCGAAGCCCGGTTCGTGGCTGACGATCACGCGGCCATCGTTGCGGCGATACAGGCGCTGGCGGGCGCATATGACCACCTCTTTACCAGCGGCGGGATCGGTCCGACCCATGACGACATCACCGCCGATGCCGTGGCTGCCGCCTTCGGGGTGCCGATCGGCCACCGGGCCGATGCGATGGCGCTTCTTGCCGCGCATTACGACCGGCGCGGGATGGAGTTCAACGAAGCCCGGCAGCGGATGGCCCGCATTCCGGGTGACGCGGCACTGATCGACAATCCCATCTCCATCGCCCCCGGTTTCACCTTGCGCAACGTGCATGTGATGGCCGGTGTGCCGAACATCTTTCAGGCCATGGTGGCAAGCGTTCTGCCGACGCTTACCGGCGGCGCACCGCTTCTCAGCCAGTCGCTGCGGGTGGACCGCGGCGAGGGCGAGATCGCCCAGCCGTTTGGCGCGCTGGCGGCGGCCTATCCGGACCTTTCGATGGGATCCTATCCTTTCATCCAGAACGGCGCCTATGGCACCAATCTGGTGATCCGGGGCACCGATGGGGCCCGGCTGGACGAGGCGATGCTGAAGCTCACGCGGCTTTTCGGATGACGCCGCCGCCTTTCGCGCCCGCGCTTCTTGCCGGGGTGATGGAGGCGACCTGGCCCCCCGCCCGGTCGTGGCGGCTTGGGCCCTTCCTTCTGCGCGATGGCGCGGGGGGTGGAAAGCGGGTGCAGGCGGCGTCTTGCGAGGGTGCCTGGACCGACAGCGATCTTGCCGCGGCAGAGGCCGGGATGATCGCCCCCTTGTTCGCGATCCGCGCGGGCGACGAGAGGCTGGATGCGGCCCTCGCCGCGCGGGGCTACCGGGTGATCGACCCGGTGCTGATCTATGCGGCCCCGGTCGCGGCGCTTGCGGGAGATCTTCCGCCGCTGGCCGCTTTCCCGCATTGGCCGCCCCTTGCCGTAGCCCGCCAGATCTGGGCCGAAGCGGGGATAGACCTTGCACGGATGGCGGTCATGGGCCGGGTGGAAGGCCCGAAATGCGCTATCCTTGCCCGGGCTGGCGACCGGCCGGCCGGCGTGGCCTTCGTTGCGGTGAGCGGAGCCGAGGCGATGCTCCACGCGCTGGAAGTGCGTTCCGGGATGCGGCGGCGCGGGGACG
>JAAURK010000382.1 GCA_012032275.1 Tabrizicola sp. | reverse complement strand
GCCAGCCAATCGGCTATCCGGGGATCGGTGCGGCGGGCATGCAGCACGCCTTCCAGCGCCGCGATCTCTTCGGCGCGCTGGTCGGCGGCGCCTTCGGGCATGACGGTTTCCTGATCCCAGCCCAGGCGGCCTGCCACCTGCGCCAATGCCTCGGTCTGGCGCTGGAACGCCATCAGATCGTCATAGGCGGTCATGCTGTGCCCTTCTGGATCGATCCCGCAACGGGATATTGCGCAAGATGGCGGGCGCGCAGGATGAGCACCCAGAGGATCACCGCGCCGATCTGATGGGTGATCGCCACATGCACATGCGCCGCCGTCAGTGCGGCCGCGATCCCGAGCGCCATCTGCGCCCCGATCATCGCCATGACCGCATGGAAGGCGCCTTGCGTGGTGCGGTGGGCCGACCGCCGTCCGCGCAGCCAGACCACCACACCAAAGATCAACAGCAGATAGCCCGTCATCCGGTGAATGAACTGCACCAGCCCCGGGTTTTCAAGGAAGGCATGCCATACCGGCAAAGCACCGCCTTGCCCGTCCGGCACATAGAAGGCATCCGCGGGGAAGAACTGGCCATTCATCAAGGGCCAGGTCGGAAAGGCCCGGCCCGCGTCGATCCCCGCCACCAGCGCGCCAAGGATGATCTGCAGAAAGGTGACATGCATCAACCCGGTCGAAAGGGCGAAAAGCCTGCCCTCCCGCGCCCGTCGCGCCGTCATCAGCTCGGCCTCGCTTCGGCCGAGGAGGAACACATACCAGGCAAGGAACCCGAGGATCACGAAGGCCAGGCCGAGATGCTTGGCCAGCTTCCACGACACGACATCGACCCGCGTGCCGACCAGCCCCGAAGAGACCATCCACCAGCCAATCGCCCCCTGCAGCCCGCCAAGCCCCCCCAGCAGCAACAGCCGCCCGGTCCAGCCGGCGGGGATCTCCTTGCGCAGCCAGAACCACAGGAACCCCAGCGCCCAGACCAGACCGATGAACCGTCCCATGAACCGGTGCGCCCATTCCCACCAGTAGATGGTCTTGAACTCGGCGAGCGTCATCGCCGAATTCTGCAACTGAAACTCCGGGATCGCCTGATACTTGGCAAATTCGGCCGCCCAGGTGGCCTCGCTCAGCGGCGGAACCGCCCCGGTGATCAGGTTCCATTCGGTGATCGACAGGCCGCTGTCGGTGAGCCGGGTCAGCCCGCCCACCGCGATCATGACGACGACCAGCAGGAAAAGCGCCACCATCCAGGCCCGGATCGCGCCCCGCGCGCCCTTGGGCCGCGCGTCGATCCCCCCGCCAACCGGAGCCTCCGGGGCCTTCTGCCCCTCGCCCACGTCTTCGAAAATGCTGCGCTTTCCCGCCATCATCGGTCCCATCCCTGTCGCGCCGGACACTAGGCCCCGCCCATCCGGCCTTCAAGGCCCTGCGGCAATCGCGCCCGTCCCGCCACTTCGGATCGTCTTTCTCTTCCGCAAGTATCCCACGGGGGTGCGGGGGTGTGAAACCCCCGCTCTGCCGCCGGGCTCAAGTGCCCGCGCGCAGGATCTTCGCCATCGGCCGCCCCTTTGCAAGCTCGTCGACCAGCTTGTCGAGGATCCGGATCTCGCGCATCAGGGGCTCGGCGATCGCCTCGATCCGCACTCCGCAGATCACCCCCGTCACCTGGTCCCGCGCCGGGTTCATTGCCGGGGCCAGACCGAAGAAGGCAGAGAAATCCCGCCTGTCGGCCAGCACTTCGGCAAGGCCCGCCTCGGAATAGCCCGTCAGCCACCCGATCACCGCGTCAACCTCGGCGCGGGTCCGGCCCTTGCGTTCGGCCTTGGCGACATAGGCCGGATAGACGCTGGCAAAGCTCATGCCGTAAATCCGATGGGTCATGCCGGGCCCTCCCTCCCTCCCGCACCACAAGGCAGACTGGCCAGTCTTGCCCATCCTGCAAAGATCTCAGCGCAATCGGCGCAACAGCTCCAGCGTCGGCTCGCCCGTGACCGGCAACCCGGCATTTGCCTGATAGGCGCTGATCGCCGCCGTGGTCCTGGCCCCGATCACCCCGTCCGACCCACCGGTATCGAACCCCGCCGCGGTCAGCCGCCGCTGCAGCTCTTGCCGGTCCTCGATCGTCAGTCCCGCGGCATCCGGCCCGAAACGGGCGCGGATCGCTCCGCGTCCCAGAATCCGGTCCGACAGATGGCCAACCCCGATCGCGTAATTCTCGGCATTGTTGTAGCGCAGGATCACGTTGAAGTTCTGTGTCAGAAGGAACGCCGGGCCGCCGCCCGAGATGATCGACCCGCCCGCCGGAACCGCGCCGCCGCCTGCTGCCGTGACGCCAAGCGCAGACCATTCGGCCGCCGACCTGCCCTTGCCCCGGCCAAGCAGCGCAGTGTCGAACCCCGCAGGAAGCGACACCTCCGCCCCCCAAGGCAGGCCGCGCGTCCAGCCGGACCGGTTGAGATAGGCCGCGGTCGAGGCCAGCGCGTCCGAGGGATCCTCCGCCCAGATGTCGCGCCTGCCGTCGCCGGTGAAATCCACCGCAAATTCCAAGTATGAGGTCGGGATGAACTGGGTATGGCCCATTGCCCCCGCCCAGCTGCCGGTCATCCGGTCGGCCGTGATGTCGCCGCTTTGCAGGATCCGCAGTGCCGCCAGCAACTGCCCCTCGAAGAACGCGCCCCGCCTGCCTTCATAGGCCAGCGTCGACAGCGCCGAGATCACCGGCACATTGCCCCGCCGCGTGCCGAAAAAGCTTTCCAGCCCCCAGACCGCGGCCACGACATGGCCTTCGACGCCATAGCGGCCCTCCACGGAGGACAGCACCCCGCCATATTGCCGGAACTTCGCCTGACCAAGCGACACCCGCTCTGCCGAAGCCGCAATCGCGAGATAATCCTCGAGCGAGCGCTTGAATTCGGTCTGGTTGCGGTCTTTCTCGATCACCTCGGGCAGGAAGCCCGCCCCGCGAAACGCCGTGTCGAGCGTGCCTGCCGATATTCCGCGTCCGGCCGCCCGCGCGCGGAAAGCCTCGACCCAGGCGTCCCAGCCCGCATCCGGCACGGCCCTCGGGGCGGCCCTCAAGCTGTTCCTGGCCTGCCTCGACCACGACATCGTCAAGAGTTCGGCCACCCAAAGGGGGACTGGAAGCCTTACTGCCTGATCCTCACCGACGGGGAACCGACCGACGAGTGGCTGGCCCCGGCGAGTAAGATCAGGAACGAGGTCTGTGGGAAG
>JAAURK010000066.1 GCA_012032275.1 Tabrizicola sp. | reverse complement strand
CGGATGGGTCGCCCGCTTTCGTGCTGGATCCAACCGCCCTGTTCTAGGCAGAGGCCGCGCCATGGTGGACGCTCAGAAACTCACTCTCGCCGAGCGCGACGCGCTGCGCGCGGCTGGATGCGGTGATGCTGCGGGGGGTGGCGGATGGGGCGGGCTTGGCCGGAGTGTTGGACGACGGGCGGATCACTGCGCTGTGCCTTGGGCCGGGGATGGGGACCGGGGACCGGGAGGCGGGGTTGGTGGGGGTGGCGTTGGGAAGTCGGGGTTCAACCCGACTCGTCCTCGACGCCGATGCGCTGACGATCCTGTCGCTACATCCCGACCTTTTCGCCGCCCTCCACGAAGGCTGCGTCCTGACCCCCCATGCCGGGGAGTTCGCCCGCCTCTTCCCCGACATTGCCGAGAAACTCAGCGCCCCCGCCACCAAGGGCCCCGCCTATTCCAAGGTCGATGCAACGCGGGAGGCGGCGAAGCGGGCGGGCTGCGTGGTCCTCTACAAAGGCCCCGACACGGTGATCGCTGAACCCTCGGGGCGTTGCGCCATCAACTCGGCACATTACGACCGCGCCGCGCCGTGGCTTGCGACCGCAGGGTCCGGCGATGTGCTGGCAGGCTTCATCACCGGGCTTCTCGCGCGCGGCTTCAGCCCCTTCGACGCTGCCTGCACGGGGGCCTGGCTGCATGTGGAATGTGCGCTGAGCTTCGGGCCGGGGCTGATCGCGGAGGATCTGCCGGAGGAACTGCCCAAGGTCTTCCGGGCGCTTGGCCTCTGAGGCGGTCCCGGTTCAGGCTGCCAGCGGGGCGCAGGCAAGCTCCAGCCCCTCGGCATAGATCACTTCGTCATCCTCGAAATGCAGGGTGAAGAGGCGGGCCGTCGGCAGCGTCTCCTGGCTGATCCATTCGCCATCGGCAAGGCGTGCGGCGGGCACCACGGCAGTCGGCGTGCCGAACATCGCCTTGGCACGCCAGTCGCGGACGAGGATCGGCTGGCCGGGGGCGATGAATCGATCGCCGGTCGGACGATCCTCGCCGAATGCAGAGGCGGAGATGCGCATCATCGCGGCATTGGTAAGCTCGGTCACGCCAAGCGCTGCCAGCCTGCGCGCGCCAGAGCGGGTGACGATCCGGTCGCCGGGATTGAGGAACTCCACCGGCAGATCGCCCTCCAGCGTCATCACGCGGGTTCCGATGAACAGACCCTGCTGGGTCGTGGCATCAGCCTTGCGGTCGCATGTGTGGTGGGGGTGAAACGCCATCGGTCAACCTCGTTACAGTCGGTCTGACATGTATTGGGCGCGCTTTGTGGCGGTGCTGGGATGGGGCTAGGATCATTTCTGGGCAGCTGTGACCCCACGGCGCAGAGGATGCGGCGAGAATGTGGCCGCCGATTTCCCCTCGCCTCGGTCCGGGGGCTTTGCTATGAGGGCAGCGGTCCACCGGGGGCCACTGGTTCCGGGCGGAAAACGCGGGTGTGGCGAAATTGGCAGACGCACCAGATTTAGGTTCTGGCGCCGCAAGGCGTGGGGGTTCAAGTCCCTCCACCCGCACCATCATCGGGCACTGATCGCGCCGCGGCCGTGCCGGATCGCGGCTTTCGGCAAGCGATCCGGGCGGGCCTGGCCTGCCGGTCGCGGAGAATGGCACGAATCCCCTTACGTCCCCCGGAAAGAGTTGCTAGAAGGCGCGCGATCCGCGCCGGGCCCTGTCTGGCGCGCTATTGCCATTGCGTGTCTGCGGGATGGGACCGGACACGAGCCGATTGAAAATGGAAGGACACCACAGAATGCAGGTCACCGAGACCCTGAAGGACGGATTGAAGCGCGGTTACACCATCACGGTGACGGCGGCGGAGCTTGATGCCAAAGTGCAGGAAAAGCTGGTCGAAGCGCAGCCCGAGATCGAGATCAAGGGCTTCCGCAAGGGCAAGGTGCCGCTTCCGATCCTGAAGAAGCAATTCGGTCAGCGCCTGATGGGCGACGCGATGCAGGATGCCATCGACGGCGCAATGAAATCGCATTTCGATGCGACCGGTGATCGCCCCGCGCTGCAGCCCGAAGTCAAGATGGTGGGCGGCGAGACCTGGAAGGAAGGTCAGGACGTGGTGGTCGAGATGTCTTATGACGCGCTGCCAGCGATCCCCGAAATCGATGCCGGCAAGATCAAGCTGGATCGGCTGGTCGTGAAGGCGGATGACAAGGCGGTCGACGAGGCGCTGCAGAACCTTGCCGCATCGGCACAGAATTTCGAGGATCGCAAGAAGGGCGCCAAGGCCAAGGACGGCGATCAGGTGGTCATCGACTTCAAGGGGTCGGTCGATGGCGAGCTGTTCGAGGGTGGCTCCGCCGAGGATTACCCGCTGGTTCTGGGGTCGAACAGCTTCATCCCGGGGTTCGAGGCACAGCTTGTCGGCGCCAAGGCGGGCGACGAGGTTTCGGTCAATGTTGCCTTCCCGGCCGAATACGGCGCGAAGCATCTGGCGGGCAAGGCTGCGGTCTTTGCCTGCACGATCAAGGCGGTGAAAGAGCCGAAGCCGGCGGAAGTCGATGACGAGCTGGCGAAGAAATTCGGCGCTGACGATCTGGCCGCATTGAAGGGCCAGATTTCGGAGCGGCTGGAAGCCGAATACAAGGGCGCCTCGCGGTCGGTTCTGAAGCGCGCGCTGCTGGACCAGTTGGACGGGATGGTGGCCTTCGATCTGCCAGGCAAGCTCGTCGAGGCGGAAGCCGGTCAGATCGCCCATCAGCTTTGGCATGAAGAGCATCCTGAAGAGCATGGTCACAACCACGATTCCATCGAGCCGACGGAAGAGCACAACAAGCTGGCGGTGCGCCGGGTGCGGCTGGGGCTTCTTCTGGCCGAGATCGGCCGCAAGGCCGAGGTGACGGTGACGGATGCCGAAATGACCCAGGCGGTTCTCGCGGCGGCACGGCAGTATCCGGGCCAGGAGCGTCAGTTCTTCGAATTCGTGCAGAAGAATCCGCAGATGCAGCAGCAGCTGCGCGCCCCGATCTTCGAGGACAAGGTTGTCGATCACCTCGTCGGCCTTGCCAAGGTGACCGAGAAGGAAGTGTCCAAGGACAAGCTTCAGAAGGCCATCGAGGCGCTGGACGAGATGTAGGGGCGACCCCGGTTGCAAGAGCCGCAAGAGGCCGCACCCGAAAGGTGCGGCCTTTTTGATGGTGCATCAGAAGACATGCGCAACCGGCAGACCAAGGGCGAGGGCGCCTGCATATTCGAACTGCGTTTCGGGCTGCATGGGATGATACCGTGCGGCCTGAATGTCGCGGAACCGCCGTTCGAGCCCGGTGTCGCGGTAAAAGCCCGCCCCCCCGACAAGTTCCATGGCCAGCTCTGTCGTGCGGATGGTTGCCTTTTCCACGCAGCGCCTGCCCATCATGATCTGGTTGACGCTTTGCTCGCCCGGCATGTTCCTTTCGGCTTCGGCGATCATCGAGCGATGGGCAGCCCGGGCGGCAAAGAGGGCGGTGTCCATTTCTCCCGCAAGGCGCGTCGTGCGGCCCGCGGCGGGGCGTTTGCGGGCGATGTCCACCGCGCTGTTGCGCGCCGCCTCGGCGGTGCCAAGATAGACGGCATAGATCAGCGGAAAGGCAATTGTCGCGATGATCTGAAAAGCGGATGCCATTCGCCCGCCTTGCGTTTCAGTGCGATCTTGTCGTCCGGCACGAAGAGCCCGTCTATGGCGATGTCCTGCGAACCTGTTCCGCGCATGCCAAGCGTTCGCCAGGTATCAAGAAGCTTGATCTCGGCGGCGGCCATCGGGGCCGCGAAGTGTAGGATGATGGGGCCATCCTCTTCCTCCGCCACCGCGCTTGTCATCAGCACATTGCCGATCGGTGCGCCCGATCCGAAGATCTTGCGCGCGTGGATCCGGTATCCGCCTTCCTCCCGCCGGGCGGTGCCGGAACCGCCCACCCAATCCGACCCGCCGCTGCTGAGCAGAACGAGGCCCTCATCCGCCACGCGCCGCAGCAGGGGTTCGACGGCGGCACGGGCGGGCGTGTGATGCCAGCGCCAGGCGGCGATGGCCACCTGATGCGTGTGCATCGACAGCGCCAGCGCGGTCGAGCCACAGCCATGCGCGACGAGGCGCAGCATGTCGCATAGTTCGGCGATACTGGCGTCTCCGCCGCCAAGCGCGCGTGGAACGCCGGCCGAGAGGATGCCTTCGGAGGCAAGCGCGGCATAGTTTTCGGCAACGAAGCTGTCGTCGGCATCATGCCGGGCTGCGCTGCGGGCGAAATCGGCGGCGAGCCGCTCTGCCACGGCGCAAAGCGGCTCGACCGGCGCCGCGGTTTCGGAAGAGAGGCTGGGCGAAATGAGATTGCTCATCTGAAAAACTCCTTGGTTGGTCATCGTACAAGGATGCCAACCGAAGGCCCGTACGATCCAGTCCAGAAACTGTAGTTGCCTGGTGGGCCGGATCGGCGGATCATTCCGCCGATACTGCCCTTTGGCGAAGGAGGCATCTCATGCCCGAACACGGAATTTATGGCCAGTTCTGCCCGATTTCCATGGCATCCGAAGTTCTATGCACACGATGGACAATGTTGATCCTGCGGGAATTTCTCTGCGGCAGCACACGGTTCAACGATCTGCGGCGCGGGGTGCCGAGGATGTCGCCGACTTTGTTGTCCAAGCGGCTGCGCGATCTTGAAGAGGCCGGAATCATCCAGTCCGTCCCCGGGCCGCACCGCGGCACCGAATACAACCTGACAGCGGCGGGAGAGGATTTGCGGCCCCTGGTGATGGCGGTCGGTACATGGGGCCACAAATGGATCGAATCGCGGCTTTCGTTGAAGAATCTCGACCCATCGCTTCTGATGTGGGACATGCGGCGCAATCTTGATCCGCGACCTTTGCCCCGGCATCGCTGCACGATCCAGTTTCAGTACCCCGAACTTGCCGCCGCCAACCAGAATTGGTGGCTGGTGATTGACAAGGGCGCGGTCGATCTTTGCAGGATCGATCCTGGCTTCGAGGTTGACCTGCTGGTGCGGGGGCCGCTGCGCAACATGACGGCGGTATGGATGGGGCTCAGCGACATCAGGACGGAGCTGGCCGCGGGTCATCTGGAAGTGGATGGTGATCCGGCCATTGCGCGGGCAATGCAGACCTGGCTGGGCCTGAGCCCCTTTGCGCGGGAGGAGCGGCGGGTGGCCTGACCCATGACGATGCGGAAGGGGCGTCCGGTCAGAGCGCGATGCGGAACCGCGCGTAGCCATCCGGGCCGTCGCCTGCGGCTTTGATCCTTACCCCGGTGACGGAGCCCGCGTATTTGGACCCGCCGGGGCCGGTGTCGAAGAGGACGGTGGTTCCCGTCATCGGCGCAAAGCCCCAATTGGCATCCGCGGTCGGATTGATCGTGCCCTGATCGACGATATAGCGCACGATCACGTCGCGGTTGGTATCGGGCGCCTCGAAGATGATGGTCGAGCCGTCTGCTCCGGGAAACTTGCCACCGCCTCCGGCACGATAGTTGTTCGTTGCCACCACAAAGCGCTGGGCAGGATCGATCGGCGCGCCGTTCCACTGAAGATCGGTGATCCGGCTTGCGTCGGTGTCGATAATCGCGCCATCCGTGTCGAATTTCGGGGGCTGCGACAGATCGATCCGGTAGGTGACACCATCCATCACATCGAAATTGAAGCTGGGAAAATCCGGGTTGATCAGCATCTGGTCGGCTTCGCCCGGCGTGATCTGGTTGAAGATGCATGCCGACCGCTCCAGCCAGTCCTTGATCTGCGCGCCGGTCACCAGCACGGCTTGGACGGTATTGGGATAAAGATAGAGATCGGCCACATTCTTGATCGCGACATCGCCGATCGGGACATCGGTGTAATATTCCGGCCCCTGACGCCCGCCCGCCTTGAACGGCGCGGCGGCGGACAGAAGCGGCAGGTCGGCGTGCTCCGTCCCCTCAAGCATCTGTTTTACATACCACATCTGCGCGATGGAGACGATCTGCACCGAAGGATCGTCGGCGACCAGCGCGAAATAGCTGTGCAGCGGCGCCTCGGTCTTGCCCACGGGCCGACGGACATAGTCCAGCGTCGCGTCATGTTCGGCCTGCGCGGCTGCGAGAACAGGGCGAAATCGGCGACCAGCGGCGTGAGGCTGCGGTCTTCGTTGCGCAGCACGATCGGGCGCGCTTCGGCGGTGTGGGAAATCACCTTCCAGCCTGTGCCATCACGCTCCAGCAACAGGTCGACGAGGCCCATGTGGCTGCCCCAGAAGCCGCCCATCACGCCGGGTTTGCCGCCGATGGTGCCGGTCGCGTTGTCCGTGCCGGGATGGCCGTCGAAATCAGGGCCGGGGAAGACGAGATGACTGTGGCCGGTGAGAATGGCGTCGATGCCCGCTACCATCGCCAGGGGGATAGCGGCATTCTCCATCCCCTCGGTTTCGGCTGCCTCGCCGATCCCGGAATGGCAAAGCGCCACGATGATGTCGGCCCCCTCCTCCTTCATCTGGGGGATATAGGCCTTGGCGGTGGCGACGATGTCGCGCGCCTGGACATTGCCCTCCAGATGCTTGCGATCCCAGTTCATGATCTGGGGCGGGACAAAGCCGATCAGGCCGATCCGGATCGGATGGCCGTTGCCCGCGCCATCGGTGATCTGGCGGTCAAGGATCACATAGGGCGGCAGCAGGGTCTCGTCTTCGCGCGGCGAGGCCCCGAGCCGTTTCGACACATTCGCCGAAATGATCGGGAATTTCGCACCCGCGACCGAGTTCTGAAGGAAGGTCAGTCCATAGTTGAATTCGTGGTTGCCTACGGTCGAAGCATCGAAGCCAAGTGCATTCATCGCGCTGATGACCGGATGTATCGCGCCCTGATCCATGCCGCGTTCATAGGCGATGTAATCGCCCATCGGATTGCCTTGCAGAAAGTCGCCATTGTCGAGAAGGACAGAGTTTGCGGCCTCTGCCCGGACAGCCTCGATCAGGCTCGCGGTGCGGGCAAGGCCGACGGTATCGACAGGCTTGTCGGCATAATAGTCATAGGCAAAGACATGGACGTGAAGATCCGTTGTCTCCATCAGCCGCAGATGCGCCTGATTGGCCTGCGCGCGCGCGGCGAAGGGGTGAAGGACAAGCAACCCTGCCGAACCGGCAAGGAAGCCGCGGCGTGACAGACGGATGGCCATGGCAGTCTCCCTGGAAGCACTGACTGAGAAAAGGCGCCGAAAGGGCGAAACTGACAAAGCGTGATACCGCCGTCTCAGACTGCGGCGGTGTATTCCCCGCGCGCCGGATAGGTCTTGTCGATGGCGAAATCGACCGCGGCCAGCAGCTCTCGGAAATGCGGTCGGACGAAGGGCATCGACTGGACAGAGAGATAATAGACCGATTGATCGGGCCGGATCAAGAACAGGCCGGGTTCGGAGAAAAGCGCAGGTTCCTCGATTCCGATCGAGGTTTTCCCGCGTGAGGTCGAGAGGTAAAGGCCCCAGTTGCGGGCCTCGTGCAGGGGAAGGCCGTAGCCGATGCGGAGCGCCGCGGCGCCGATCTTGTCGGCCATGCCACGGGCGCGGTCTTCGGTATCGGCGCTGATCGCGATGCAATCGACCCCGCGCCGGGCGAAATCGGGGACCAGTTTTTCCAGTTCCGCAAGATAGGTGGCGCAGACCGGGCAATGCAGGCCGCGGTAAAAGCAGATGACGGTGCCCCAACCCGGCGCTGCTTGATGCAGATCGAACCGGCCATGGTCCAGTGTGTCGATGACGAGGGCGGGGGCTTTCTGGCGCGGTATGAGCATCGTGGTCCTTTCCTGGATTGCGGCCCACTCAACGCCATCGGGCGGCGCGAGTCATCCGCGATTTCCCGATGCTCACGCGGTTGTGCGCATGAAAAAACCGCGCGGGAACGGATCCCCGCGCGGTTTGGGAAAGATGTTCCGATCGGCTCAGCGGTCGCTGTCGGGATCGTATTCGTTGGCCGCACCAATTTCGTCGAAAAGCTCGGCGATTTCGAATTCCGCCGCGGCTTCGGCTTCGGCAGCCAGTTCCTGGATGGATTTGCCGGAGGCCTGGAGATCGGCTTCCTCCACCGAACGGGCCACGTTCAGCCTGATCTTCACCACGACTTCGGGGTGCAGGACAGCGGTGACCGTGTGGATCCCCAGATCCTTGATCGGGCGATCAAGCACGATCTGCCCACGGTTCACGGTGAAACCCGCCGCAGTTGCCGCGTCGGCGGCGTCACGGGTGGTGACCGAACCGTAAAGCGCGCCGGCGTCGGAGGCAGAGCGGATCACGACGAAGGTCTGGCCGTCAAGCTTGCTGCCCACGGCCTCGGCTTCCTTGCGGGTTTCGAGGTTGGTGGCCTCAAGCTGGGCCTTCTTCGCTTCGAAGGACTTGATGTTGGCGTCGTTCGCGCGGAGCGCCTTGCCCTGGGGCAACAGGAAGTTGCGGGCATAGCCGTCCTTGACATTGACGACCTCGCCCATCTGGCCAAGCTTGGCCACGCGTTCCAGAAGGATGACTTGCATGGGTCTGCTCCTTATTTCACGGCATAGGGCAGCAGGGCCAGAAAGCGTGCGCGCTTGATGGCTGTTGCCAGTTCGCGCTGCTTCTTGGCCGAGACGGCGGTGATGCGGGACGGCACGATCTTGCCACGCTCGGAGATATAGCGCTGCAGCAGGCGTGTATCCTTGTAGTCGATTGCCGGAGCATTGTCGCCCGAGAAGGGGCAAACCTTGCGGCGGCGGAAAAACGGTTTGTTTGCCATTGTTTATGGACCTTTTCTCAAGCTATGGATCAACGACGCGGAGCGCCGAACGAGGGGCGGTCGCCCCGGTCGCCGCCACGATCCGGACGGTCGCCACGGTCACGGCGTTCACCGCCGAAGCCGCCCCGGTCACCCCGGTCACCATCGCGGTCGCCACGGTCGCGTTCGTCGCGCTTCTGCATCTGGATCGACGGACCTTCGCCGTGCTTGTCGACCTTGATGGTCAGCACGCGCATCACATCGTCATGGAGCCGCATCAGGCGTTCCATTTCCTGCACGGCCGCGGCGGGCGCGTCCGATTTCAGGAAGGCGTAGTGGCCCTTGCGGTTCTTGTTGATCTTGTAGGCCATCGTCTTGACGCCCCAGTATTCGTTTTCAACGACCTTGCCGCCGTTGTCTGCGAGAACCGTGGAGAAATGTTCGATAAGGCCTTCGGCTTGCGCGTTGGACAGGTCCTGGCGCGAGATGAAAACATGCTCGTAAAGCGGCATGTGCACTCCGATCCGTGTCGGGCGCGCTTCATAGGGCGGGCATTTCGCCTTTCCGCCGCCCGTCCACGAGAGGCAGCGCCGGTTCATGGGTAATGCGGAAAGGATGCGGTCCTTTATACGGGAGCGGCCCCCGACGCAAGGCTTATGCGGTGACGAGCATCAGCCGCGCGTCAGCGGGCGCAATGCGGACCGGTGTGCCATAGTCGAAGGGCAGGAAATCCTGCTCGATCCCGTCGGCGAAGATGACCCCGCCCGCGTTCATGCGGGAGGTCACCTCAAGCGGATGCGCGGTGTCGACCGGACCTGCCCGCAGCTCGCTGCCCGTGGTCCGGCTTGGCCAGGCTTCGCGCACCAGAAACAGACCCTGCGGGTCGGTCGGCTTGAAGGCCCGGTCCTCGCCGATGGCCGCGAGGATGGAGCGCGCCCATCCCGTGAGGCCGGTTCCCGAGGCGACGATCAGGCCGGAGGAGGACTGATATTCCTCCTGCCCGTCGTGACGGATGAGGTAGCGGGCCGATTGATGCGAGCGATGGCCAAGAAACACCTCGTTCAGCGCGCGCAGGCTTGGGCCTCCGGGGATAGCGGCCTCGATCATGGTGCGCGCCTCGGTCATTGCGGCGTTGCGTTCCAGCGCGGCAAGAAGCCGGGGCAGGGCAGTGATCGCATGCCGCGTCAGCACTCCTTCGGCAAAGGCGGGGTCGGGGCGATGCCGATCACCGGCTGCCCGGAAAGATACTTCGCCAGATTGGCGACAAGGCCGTCCTGACCGATCGCCACGACCATGTCGTTCGGCGTGAAGAGAAAGCGGTCGAGATCGTCGCGGCTGACTTCGGCCATCGTCCAGCCCGTCGGAACGGCCGCGCGGGCGACGGCGATGGTGTCCGTTTCCTGACGGTGGCGCGCCTCGACTTCATCCACCGACTGGCCGCGGCGCGACAGCTGAAAGGACGCCTGCCCGCGCGTGGCATGCCGCGCGAGAAGGAGCGTATAGTCGCTGGGCCGCGTCACCAGAACCACGCGGGGCGCGAGGCTGCTCATGATCAGGCCGATCCGGGCTGGGACCGGTCGATCAGGCCCTTCACCTGCGCCATCACCCCGGCCAGCATGTCAGGCGTAATCGTCAGATTGTCGATCCGGTCAAGCTTGCCTGCAAATTCCTGTGCTGCCAGCGCAAGCAGGACAGCGGGCGGCAGGGTTCCGTAGATTTCCATCCGCGCGCGTTCCATATCCGTGCGGGCCTGGTCCACCAGCCGGATGCGGCGCGATTCAGCATCGGCGGCAGTGGTGGCGGCAAGGGCTTCGGCTTCGACGGCGATCTGGCGCGCCGCCGCTGCGGCTGCGGCCTCGGACCGGGCGTTCTCGTCTTCGCGTGCGATGAGGTCACGTCGGCGCGTGGCGAGTTCGATCTGGTTGCCGAGTTCGTTCTCTGCGATGGCGCGTTCCTTTTCGACGGCGAGCGCGCGGCGGGCGAAGGTGGCTTCGTCGGATTTCTGCTGCAGGCTTTCGAAGGTGGGGGCCTGCAGCGCGCGGGCAAGCTCTGACGTCGGTGTGAGTGCCGCAACGCGGATCGACACGATCTCGATCCCCATTCCGGGAAGCGTGGGGTCGCCCGCGAAACCGGCCAGAAGGGCCGCCTGCAACCGCGCGACGCCTTGTTCCAGAAGATCACGGACACCGGAAGCCTTGAGGTGGCTGTCGGCGAATTCGCGGGCGAGAGAGATCACCACATCGCCGATCGCCTCGATGGGCTGCCCGGTATGCTGACCGGTGGAAAGGTTGAGCGTGAAGTCGACCCTGTCGCCCAGGCGTTCGGCATCGGCCACGCGCCAGATGACGGTTCCCTGGACGGCAAGATCCTGGAAGTCGCCGGACTGGCCCTTCAGCATGAGGTTTGTCACCCGGTCATCCATCGGGATTTCGCTGATCGACGCGCCGTCGGGCAGAAACCAGAAGGCGAGGCCCCGGCCAGAGCGGCTGCGCCGACC
The DNA here is from genome assembly GCA_012032275.1 of Tabrizicola sp. Classification (GTDB taxonomy): domain Bacteria; phylum Pseudomonadota; class Alphaproteobacteria; order Rhodobacterales; family Rhodobacteraceae; genus JAAURK01. Next base: position 3,960 of record JAAURK010000066.1, on the reverse strand, counting down.
GCCCTTGAAAGCTGTATGTACTGGGCCGCATCGGCGCGCAGATGGCGGGCGAAGGGGTAGCGGGAGATATGAGCCATGATGGCGGTCCTTTCGTCAGGCAGTTTTGTAGAGTTCGGCGGGGCGGAAGGCGCCGCCGGTTTCGTAGTCGCCCGTCGCGCGGAGGCGGCCTGTGTCAAGCATCCGGCGGCGGAAGGCGGGTTTGGTCAGGCGGCGGCCCAGCACGGCTTCGTGCACCTCCTGCAGCGCGCGAAGGGTGAAGCGCGGCGGCAACAGCGCAAAGGCGAGGTCCGAGTAGTTGATCTTGCCGCGCAGGCGGCGGACGACCTCGCCAAGGATCGCCCTATGGTCGAACGCGAGGTGCAGCGGCTGGCGGTCGGGGCCAAGCGCCCGTGCGGGCCCGCCCTTTTCCCCCGGCCAGTCGACAACCAGCCGCGCAAGGCAGGTATCGCGGCCATCGGGCTGGGGCAGGCTACCGGGCGGGCAGAGGGCGAGGTAGGTGACCGAAATGACATGGCCGCGCGGATCCCGGCCCGGATCGCCGAACGTGGCGAGTTGTTCGAAATGCACGTCGCGAAGCCGGGCCTTGTCGTTCAGGACGCGCTCGACCGCGGCTGTCAGCGGCTGGCCCTGATGCACGAAACCGCCGGGCAACGCCCAGTCGCCCCCGACCACGGCCGCATCGGGCCGGTTGGCAAGGAGGACGCAGAGATGGCCGTCGGCAAGCGTCAGGATTGCAAGATCGACGGCGACTGTGGGGCGGGGGTGAGGGCTCAGGCTCATCGGAGCAACTTATATTTTACCTAGTAATATCTACTGAGGATATTTCTGGCAGTCAATGCGGTTTCGGGTAGGGGAAACCACACCGGCATTGTTCGCGGTTGAACAGCCAATGTTCGCCAGGCCCGAATTGCCTGCGAGTGGCGGGTCGTGCATCCAGATGGTGCATGTTGCATCCCGGCCCCAGGGGCCTCAAGTCATGGAGTCCACAATGAAACGTTTCTCTGTACTGGCCTTTGTCGCGGCATCCGTTGCCGCCCCGGCACTGGCCGAAGCCACGAAATACACGATCGACCCCAGCCACGCCCAGATCGTTTTCAGCTATCAGCATGCGGGCTTTTCAACCACCTACGGCATGTTCTCGGGCTTTGCCGGCGATGTGATGTTCGACAAGGAGGCGCCCGCGTCATCCAGCGTGACGGTGTCTTTCCCGGTCCGCAGCATGTTTACCGGCTGGGAAGCGCGGTTCGAACATTTCATGGCGGCGGATTTCTTTGACGCAACCGAGGACGAGACGGTGACGTTTACCTCGACCGCCGTCGAAGTGACCGGAGAAACCACCGGCAAGATCACCGGCGATCTGACGGTGAACGGGGTGACGAAATCGGTTGTTCTGGATGCGGTTCTGAACAGCCAGGCGGATGCCTATCCCTTCCCGCCCTTCGAGGGAAAGCCTGCGCTTGGCTTTTCCGCCACGACCACGCTTTTGCGCAGCGATTACAACCTCGGCGCATTCGCCCCGTTCGTCAGCGACGAGATGACGGTGGAGATTTCCTTCGAGGCGATGAAGCTGGAGTGATCCCGCAGGGATCGTGATCGCCGCCCGGACCCAGATCCGGGCGGCGGTGTCACTGGCGCACGGCAGTGAGGGCGACGGTAACCGTCACGCCGAACCCGATGGAAGCCTCGTCAGGATAGCTTGGCCCCATCCCGAAATCGCGCCGGTCAAGTGTCGTCGTCCCTGTCATCCGGGCCGTGTCGCCATCGATGGCAAGGCTGAAGGGCAGGCGCACCGGCCTTTCCAATCCGCGCAGGGTGAGCGTGCCATCCGCGACATACCCCGCACTCTCGGGCAGGATATCGGCCTTGAAAAGGGCAGTCGGATGGTTTGCCACATCAAAGAACTCGGCGTCCGCTGCCTGTTTCGTGACCGCACCAAGCGCAAGGCTCGTCGTGTCGATAGTGACGGCCACGTTGCCGTTCCTGCCGTCGGTCGGGGTTTCGTCAAAGAGAATTTCGGCGGACCAGGTGGCGAAGCTGCCGGGCACCTTGCCACCCATCTGGATCACCTCGAACGACAGGCTCCCCTCGGTGACCTGCCAGTTCCCGGCGGTGGCGACGACCGGTGATGCGGCCTGAGTCCCGGCCGCCTTGGGCAGGAGCGCTGCGGCAAGGCCCGCGCCTGCCGCGTAGATCGCCAGTGCGGCGATGGCGGGGACGACCCCGGATGGATAATGCCCCGGCCTTTCGGGCGCTGCCACCCCGGTCAGCATGCGCCGAAGCGTGGCATCGCGATCAACCAGATGATGCTTCAGCGCCCCGGCGACATGCAGAAGGATCGCGACGGCCAGGAGTTTGGTGAACACCCAATGGGCCGAGGCTGCAGCGGTGGCGACCATTTCCGATTGGGGCACGAATGGCAGGGTCTGGCCGAAGGGCCAGAGAATCGGCGCGAATCCGGTGACGGCCGCATGATGGACCCAGCCCGACAGCGGCACCACGAGAAGCGAGATGTAGAGCAGCCAGTGGACAATGGCGGCGACCGTGATCTCGACCCGGCGGTCGGTATGAAGCGGCACGGGGCGCGGCTGGATCAGGGCCCAACCGATGCGGGCCAGGGCGAGGAGGAAGGCCGCAACGCCCAGGGTCTTGTGGAGAGAAAAGATCTGCGCTTTCCGGGCCAGCGCCTCGGCGGTGTCATAGGGCAGTCGGTTGGCGACAAGACCAAGCGGGATCGCGGTGAAGATGATCAGCGCCATCAGCCAATGCAGGGTGCGGGTGACCGAACCGAAGCTTTGAAGGGTGTTGCCTGCCGCCATGATCTTCGTCCTGAATTGTTGCGGGTGCACAGTAGCAGCGGCAGCATGGCTTGGCACCCGTCGCGCCGCACATTGGCTGTGCGCGGGCGGGAAAGATTGCGAAGCCGGGCCTGCCGGGCTATTCGGAGAGAAACCGAAGGGGAAGTTGATGAGCCGAGCATTCGTTTTTCCGGGGCAGGGGGCGCAGACCATCGGCATGGGGCGCGCGCTGGCCGAGGCCTATCCCGCGGCGCGCGCGGTCTTTGACGAGGTTGACGACGCGCTGGGCGAGAAGCTTTCGACCTTGATCTGGAGCGGCGACATTGCCGACCTGACGCTGACCGAAAATGCACAGCCCGCGCTGATGGCCACCTCGATGGCGGCGCTGCAAGCGCTGGAGGCGGAAGGGCTGGGGATGGCCACCGCCTCTTTCGTTGCGGGCCATTCCCTTGGCGAATATTCGGCGCTTTGTGCGGCGGGCAGTCTGACGCTTTCGGATACGGCGCGGCTTTTGCGGATCCGCGGCAAGGCGATGCAGGAAGCCGTGCCGGTTGGTGTGGGGGCCATGGCCGCGGTGCTGGGTCTTGACCTTGAGGCGGTAAGCAGCGTGGCGGCGGAAGCGGCGGAGGGCGAAGTCTGCCAGGCCGCCAACGACAACGATCCGACGCAGGTTGTGGTTTCGGGTCACCGTGGCGCGGTGGAGCGGGCCATCGAGATCGCGAAAGCCCGGGGCGCCAAGCGCGCGATTATGCTGCCGGTCAGCGCGCCGTTTCATTGCGCGCTGATGCAGCCCGCCGCAACCAAGATGGCCGAGGCGCTGGCGGCGGTGGTGATTTCCGATCCCTCGGTGCCGGTTGTCGTCAATGTGCGCGCCGAGGCGGTGATGACGGCGGATCGCATCTTCGATCTGCTGATCGCGCAGATCACCGGGGCGGTGCGCTGGCGCGAATCCGTGCTCTGGCTGGAATTGGCGGGCGTCACCGAATACTGGGAGATCGGCGCGGGCAAGGCCTTGTCCGGGCTGATCAAGCGGACGGCCGAGGCGCGACCACGCGCGCGATCGGCACGCCCGAAGATGTTCTGGCGGCAAAGGCGTAGATTGCCTCTGGCGCGACCGGGGCAGAAGAGCGGGGAATGACGGATGTTTGATCTGACGGGCAAATGC
>JAAURK010000381.1 GCA_012032275.1 Tabrizicola sp. | reverse complement strand
CGCGGCCGGACTGGCAGCCGGTCACCGGCCCCGGCGTGGTCCTGTCGGGCTCGTGCAGCACCGCGACACGGGCGCAGGTGGCCGGCTATCGCCAGACCCGGCCATCGCGCGAGATAACCGCCGAAGAGGTGATCGCGGGGGCGATTGATGCGAAGGAACTGGCAGACTGGGCGCTTTGTCAGGCGGATGCGCCGCTGATCTACTCCTCCGCAGAGCCGGAGGTGGTGCGCGCCGCACAGCAGACCCATGGCCGCGCGCGCGTGGCCGCCGCCGTCGAAGGCTTCTTTTCAGAGCTTGCCACCGGCCTTGTCGACCGTGGCGTGACCCGGATGATTGTTGCCGGAGGCGAGACATCGGGCGCCATCGTCTCGGCGCTCGGGATCCGGGAATGCCGGATTGGCCCGCGCCTTGCCAGCGGGGTTCCCGCCCTGCGCGTCGCCGGCTCCCGGCCGCTTGCGCTGGCCCTGAAATCAGGGAATTTCGGCGGGCCGGACTTTTTCGCCGAGGCGCTCGCCAGCGTGGAGGGGGAGGGGTGAGCGAAGCCGCCAGACTGCGCGAGGACATCTGCCGCATCGCCAGATCCCTCTTTGACCGGGGCCTGACTTATGGGTCATCCGGAAACATTTCCGCGCGCCTTTCCGATGGCACGTTGCTGATGACGCCGACGGGGATGTCCATGGGCTTTCTCGATCCGGCGCGGTTGAGCCATCTCGACCGGAACCGGGGCCTGATCTCGGGTGATCCGCCGACAAAGGAAATCCCGCTTCATCAGGCGTTCTATGACACGCGCGCCGGTACCGGGGCGGTGGTGCATCTGCATTCCACGCATTCGGTGGCGCTGTCGATGCTGCCCGATACCGATCCCGACAATGTTCTTCCACCGCTGACGCCCTATTCGATCATGCGGCTTGGCAAGGTCCGGCTCCTGCCGTTCTTCCTGCCCGGCGATCCGGCGATGGGGCAGGCGGTGCGGGGATTGGCGGGCAAACGGTCTGCCGTTCTGCTGGCCAACCATGGCCCCGTTGTCGCAGGCAAGGATCTCTGGGCCGCCACCTTCGCGATGGAAGAGCTTGAGGAAACCGCGAAGCTTTCGCTGCTGACCCGGGGCTGCGCGCAAGGGCTGATCCCCGACAGCCAGATCGCCGAGATTGTCAGACAGTTTGATGTGGAGTGGTAAAAGCCGCCTCACCCCGCGAACACGGGGCAAGGGAATCGATTGTTGGGCGAATGTTTCGAAATCCGCTCTCCCATGTCGTGTATTGTGGCAGGACCGGGGCGGGCGGCATGTCCCCACCCCGCCTTCGCAGGTGCCGCAAGACACCACATGGCACACGGAACATCGCCGGAACATGGGGGAATCCGCTTGTTGAGCGCAAGTTGAGTGCAACCCGGGGTGAAATGCCTATCTGCGGTGCAAGTCTTGCGTTTGACTGGCAGCGCAGCCACAAAAAAACGGTTCGGCTTCACTTTTTAGCCAAATTCTCACAGTATTCGCTGAGACAAGCGATATTGTATCCAGATTGGACTGGATCGATATGTGTATGAACGGGTTGGATGATGGCTCCTGCGGCAATGAAGAACACGACAGGCGAAAACCAGGACTTTGCCGATGAGCTGAAGCCGGGCACCAAGCTCATGCACGGTCAGTATACCATCGAAGAGTTTCTCAACAGCGGTGGTTTCGGCATCACCTATCTGGCACGGGATTCGCTGGATCGGCGTGTCGTGATCAAGGAATGCTTTCCGGGATCCTTCTGCCGCCGCTCGCGGACCACAGTCGGCGCGCGGTCGCGCGCGCATCAGGCGGAATTCCGGTCGATCGTGAAGCTCTTCGTCCAGGAGGCGTTCAACCTTTCCAAGCTGAAGCATCCCAACATCGTCGGCGTGCATCAGGTTTTCGAAGACAATGACACCGCCTACATGGCGATGGATTTCGTCGAAGGCAGCGATCTTGCCGAGACGCTCGATGGCGAGGCGAACCGCCTTTCGCCGCCGGAAGTGATGGCGGTGCTTGAAAAGATCCTCGACGCCGTCCGGTTCATTCATGGCAAGGGCCTGCTGCACCGTGACATCTCGCCCGACAACATCCTGATTGACCGCAAGTCCAGCAATCCCGTGCTGATCGATTTTGGCGCGGCGCGCGAGGAAGTGTCGAAGGCCAGCCGCGCGCTCTCGGCGATGCGGGTCGTCAAGGACGGCTATTCGCCTCAGGAATTCTACATCAACGGCAGCCCGCAGGGCCCGTCGAGCGATCTTTATGCCGTTGGCGCGACATTCTACCATCTGATCACCGGCAAGACGGCGCCGAACTCGCAGTTGCGCGTCTCCTCGATTGCCTCGCAGCAGTCCGATCCATACGAGCCGCTCGGCGACAGCTATGAAGGTTACCCCCCGGCCTTCCTGCGCGCGATCGACAAATCCCTGAACGTCTTTCCAAAGGACCGCATCCAGTCTGCCGACGAATGGCTTGCCATGATCGGCAGCGACAAGGCGGCTCCGGGTACGATCGTTCTTCCTGAAAGCGCGCAGACCTCGGTGCCGACGCGCCAGATCTCGTCCATGATCCCGGCCCAGATGAAATCGTCGAAAGGCATGCTTGTCGCCTCTGCCGCCGCGATTGCGATCGTGGCCGGGCTGGCTGCAGCGGCTTCCGGCGTGTTCTCGGGCGGCGATACCGCAACCAAGGGCGCCGAGGCCGCTCCGGAAACCTCTGCCCCCGCTGTGGCTCCGCCGCCGAAGACGGCTGAAGTCGCGCCGAAGAAAGAGGTTCCCCCGGCTGCCAAGGCACCGATCGACGATGTCAAGGAAAGTGTCGCCAAACTGCCCGATGCAATGGTGCCGCGTCTGCCGGAAAAAAGCGCCGATGCGGAAGAGGCGGCCAAGGCGGCCGCTGCCAAGAAATCGGCGGCAACCGCTGCCCTCCCGCCGCCCTCGGGGGTTGTCCTGCCGGATGGCGTGGAACTGATCGCACCGCCGAAGGTCGTGGAGGCACCGGTCGTTGCCGCCGCCAAGCCCGAGGCTGCCACCCCCGAAAAGCCACCGGCAAAGGCCGAGACGGCGGGCGCGAAGGTGACGGCACCGGTTGAAAAGCCCCCGGTGGTCGAGACGGCGAAACCTGAAGAGCCGGTCGTGACCGCGCCCCCCGCGACGGCAAAGGTGGAAACGCCCGCCGCGCCTGCCGAGGCCGCAGCACCCCACCGGTGGCGCCGAAGGTGGATGCCCCGGCAGTT
>JAAURK010000380.1 GCA_012032275.1 Tabrizicola sp. | reverse complement strand
GCCGGCCGCACGCCGCTTTCCGCGATCGACCTTCCCCGTTTGCGGCTGTTCCTCTCCGGTCCCCTGCGCGAGGCGTCATCGCTGGCGCGGCTGATGCTGTGCCACGTGACCGGGGTTGTGGTTGCGCGTCACGCCAATGATGCCGACGCCCGGTATCTGGCGGCCCCCGCGGTGAAACCGGTGGGATTTGCCGACGAGAGCGCAGTTCTGCCCTACCCGGAAGGCAGCTTCCGCGGCTATCGCGCGCTGACCGAATTTTCCTGCCTGCCGGAGAAATTCCTGTTCTTTGACGTGGAGACCGGGCCGCTTCGCCAGACCGACCGGCTGGAGCTTTACATTTATTTCGATACGGCGGCCGATGTCGTCACCCGGGAAAGCATGGGCGTTTCGGTCACGCTTCACGCCACCCCGGCGATCAACCTTTTCGCCACGCGGGCCGAACCCATCGCGCTTGACGGCAAGCGCACCAACTATCCGCTGCAGGCGGATGCGCGGCGCCCGTTGACGCGGCAGGTGCATTCCGTCCGCAGGGTCGCGCTGGCCGGAAGCGACGGCTCGGGCGAGGCCGCGCTGCCCTTCTTTCACCGGCTGACCGACCGCCAGAACGGCGCGGTCTACTGGCAGCTGGAGCGCCACTCGGAAGAGGACGGCCACCTTCCCGGCGCCACATCGATTGCCTTTGTCGATCACCGCGCCCAGCCGCTGCGCGATATCGAGGTGTCGGCCGGGATCGAAGTGCTGGCCACTAATGCCAACCTGCCGCGCCAGTTGCCGTTCGGAGGCGGGCAGCCGCGCCTTCGCCTTGCCACCCCGGTCGAGAACGTCGCCGCCGTCAGCTGCCTGCGCGCGCCCTCGCCACTTCGCCGTCCCAAGGACAAGCGGGATCGCAACTGGCAGCTGATATCGCACCTTTCGCTCAATCATCTGTCGATCACGGGGTCAGGCGCATCGGCACTGCGGGCAATCCTGCGGCTTTATGATCCATCCGACAGCCCCGATCTTGCCCGGATGATCGACGCCATCGAAAGCGTTGCCTCCACCCCCGGTCTGGCCAAGATCGGCGGCGTCATCGTCGCGGGGACGGATGTCAGCCTGTCGTTCGACAGCCAGCGCATCGAACCCGGCGAGGCGGTGTTTTTCGGTGCCGTGATCGACAGGTTTCTTGGTTGCTACACCACCATCAACACTTTCACCCGCCTGACCCTGCGCTTCAGCGACCGGACCGATACGCTTGCCCGGTTTGCCGCCCGATCGGGCGAGGAGGCGCTGGTATGAGCACGGAGCCAAAGCTTTTCCGGCTTTTGCAATCGGACCCGCAGTCGTTCGACGTGCTGACCGCCCTGCGCGTGGCCGAGGCCGAGGCCGAACGTCAGGGCCTGCCTCTGGCGGTCGAAAGCGCGCTGGATGGCGCGCTTGCCGGAACGCCGATCAGCCGCGTGGTCGCCGGGCCGGACGAGATCCGGGTCGAGGCACAGATCCTGCCGCTGACCGGGCCACTGTCGCCGCTGCCCTTCGCCTATACCGAACAGGCCGCCCGCGACGTCCGGCGCCGGGCTGGCGGCCTTGCTTCCTTCCTCAACCTCTTCTCGGGCCGGATGACGCGGCTTTTCGCCGATGCTGCCGAAAAGTACCGCCTTGCCGACATGTTGCGCTGGGGGCCGGGAGAGCGGAACATGCTGGTTGCCGCGCTGCGGGGCCTGATCGGGTTCGGAACCCCCGATCTTCGCCCCCGGATGCCGGTCGAGGGCGATGCCACGCTGCGCTATGCCGGGCTTTTTGCGCAGCGGACGCGGTCGGCGCTCGGGTTGCAGGCGCTCGCTGAAACCGAACTTGGCCTTCCTGTCCGCGTGAGGCAGTTCCAGCGCAAATGGCGCCCGCTTCCCGTGCCCGAACAAAGCCGCGCCAACGGGTCGGTCCGGCTTGGCCATGATGCCATCGCCGGGGCCTTCGTGCCGGACCGCGCTGGAAACTGCCGCATCGTCGTGGGGCCGGTCCGCTATGGCGATTTCCTGTCGCTTGAGGCCGGCCAGCCAAGGATCGAAAGCCTGCGCCGCCTCGCACGGCTCTATCTCGGCCCGATCATCGACTTTGACGTTCAGGTGATCCTGGACCGCCGCGATGTCCCCCAGACCCAACTCGGCGGCGACGCTCCGGCAGCGCGGCTTGGCTGGAACGCCTGGGCACGGTCCGAACCGGCCGAGCGGGACAGCGACGAGGCCATTGTTGCGGGCGGCCATGTTCGCGATCTTCTGGCGGGGGGCTGAGCCATGCGCCTGACGCTTGAACTGATGACGGGTCCGGAAACCGGCGCTGCGCGGATTGTCGATGGCAGCCGGACATTCTCGGTCGGCAACCGGCCGGGGGCCACCTGGTATCTCTCCGGCGCGGGGTCAGGGGCGGGTGACGGCATCCTGCGGATCCGCCACGAAAGAAACGGCTTTCTTGCCGAGGCAGAGGGCGATGTCGCCATCGAGGGCGCGCCCGCGGGTGACGGCAAGTCGCGCTCCATCGGCCATGGCAGCCGCTTCACCATCGCCGGTATCGAGCTGCGCGCCACGATCGCCCAGACCGCCGGTGCCGCGCGCCGGGGGCCAGGACGCTCCGGCGCGCCGACCGTGACGGCGATCCTTGCCGATGTCACCCCCGGCGGCGATCTGGCCCAGGGCCTGCTGCCGGGCCGTACCGGCGAGGAATGGCTGGACGAGTTGACGCGCGACACGCGCCCCGCACCGGAAACCGACTGGTCCGAGGTCGGCCGCTATGGCGCGGCACCGGCATCTCCGCTTCGCGCGCCGCTCTCCGCCGATGACGGGCGGCCCCGGCTGTCAACCTATCTGCCCGAAGACTGGGATGCTCCGTCCGACAGCCAGAACCGCGTCACCCAGTTTCGCGAACCTGCCGGCGCCGTTCCAAAGCCTTTCGCGCAGGTAGAGCCCGACCGGTCCGCGCTTGATCCCGCGATCCGCGCGTTTCTGCGCGGCGCCGATATCCTGCCCGAAGAGATCGATGGCCCGATCGAGCAGCAGATGGCGGGTCTGGGCGAGCTTCTCCGCGCCCTGCACGAGGCGATCGACAGGATCGAGATGGCGCAGTCGCGGGTCATGGCCGAACTTGAAACGCCCGAGGAAGCCTCGCTGCGGGCGGCGCTCCGGCGGCAGCGGCGGCCGTGCTGCTTGCCGGGGGCGATCTGCAACTGGCAAGGACGAACCTTCTTGGCCGGGCCGCCCGCATCGCGCAG
>JAAURK010000065.1 GCA_012032275.1 Tabrizicola sp. | reverse complement strand
GCACGGAACGGTGGCCAGGCCGCCGACCGTCCAGCCGCGGCGAAGATCACCGGCTCGACCAGCACCAGGCTGCGCACCAGATCCGGCCGGTCAAGAGCGATCCGCAAGGCGACGGTCGCCCCGAAACTATGGCCCATCAGATCGATCGGCCCGCCATCGCCCAGCATCTCGGCCAGTTCGACCGCGATCCGCGTCGTCAGCCCGTGGATCTCTTCCTGCCCGTCCCAGTCGGCCGCCTTGCCATGACCGGGTTCGTCAAGCGCGGTCACCGTAACGCCGCGCAACCGCTCCACAAGGCCGGACCAGGCCCCGGAATGCGCCAGCGAGCAATGCAGTGCCAGCACGGGGCGCGGCGCGCCGCGATCCCAGACCCGCCAGGGGGTCAGATGTCCGGCAATCAGATCTTCAGGCATTCACAGCTTTCCGGCCAGGTACATTTCCAGGTCATCGAGCCGATCCTGCCCCCAGAATCTCTCGTCACCGACAATATAGAACGGCACGCCGAATACACCGCGGGAGACCGCCTCTTCAAGGTTGTTCGCATAGGTTTCGGCAGCGGCAAGCATGAATCGGTCGGCAATCGACGGGTCGAAGCCATGGCCGGCAAGGATATCCCTGATCACCCCGTCATCGGCGACATTGCGGCCCTCGGCCCAGACCGCGCGGGGAAAGGCGTGAACCAGCCCGGCAAGATCGCCGCCGCCCTCACGCTGCGCCGCAATGATCGCATAGGAGGCGGGGGCCGGGTTCACCGGAAAGAAGGGCGGCTGAAGATCAAGCGCCATGCCGCGTTTCAGCGCCTGACGCCGCATTTCCTGCAACCGGTAGGCCTTGCGGCTTTCATGCCGTTCGGCCAGCACCTGTCCGCCCGTCCGCGGAAACAGCGCCGGTGCATCCAGCGGAACGTAGCGCACCGTCGCCGCATGCCGCGCCGCAATCTCCTCGAGCCGGGTGCCGGCCAGATAGACGAAGGGCGATATGGGTGCGAAAAAGTAATCGATCTGCTGCATCTGCATCGCCTTTTCCGGGTGAAGGTTTGCAAGACCGTAACCGGGTGATAAGCGGTGTCAACGCCGCGAATCCGACAGACCGGAGCCCCTTGAATGCCCTCCATCACCGAGCCGAAGCTGATCGCCGGGAATGCCAACCTGCCGCTTGCCAGATCCATCGCCCGGCGCATGTCGATGCACCGGGGGATGAGCGTCACTCTGGTGGATGCGCGGGTCGAACGGTTCAACGATCAGGAAATCTTCGTCGAGGTGTTCGAGAATGTGCGCGGCGAGGACATGTATGTCGTCCAGCCCACGTCGAACCCGGCGAACGACAACCTCATGGAATTGCTCATCATGACCGATGCGTTGCGTCGGTCCTCGGCCAGCCGGATCACCGCCGTGATCCCCTATTTCGGCTATGCCCGGCAGGACCGCCGCGCCAAGGCGCGCACACCGATCACTGCAAAGCTGGTGGCCAACATGATTGCCGAAGCCGGGGTCGACCGCGTGTTGACGCTGGACCTGCATGCCGCGCAGATTCAGGGCTTTTTCGATATTCCGGTGGATAACCTGTATGCGGCGCCGGTCTTCGCGCTGGATATCGAGCATAATTTCAAGGGCGACGACAATCTGATGGTGGTCTCGCCCGACGTCGGCGGCGTGGCTCGCGCCCGTGAACTGGCGACCCGCATCAACGCGCCCCTGGCCATCGTTGACAAGCGCCGCGAGAAGGCCGGCGAAGTGGCGGAAATGACCGTGATCGGCAGCGTCAAGGGCAAGAAATGCATCATCGTCGATGACATCTGCGATACGGCGGGCACGCTCTGCAAGGCCGCCGAAGTGCTGATGGAGCAAGGTGCCCTCGAGGTTCACAGCTACATCACCCACGGGGTTCTGTCCGGCCCGGCGGTGGAGCGGGTAGAGAAATCGGTGATGAAATCCCTGGTCATCACCGATTCGATCGACCCGACGGAACAGGTCCGCAAGGCCCGCAACATCCGCATCGTCCCAACCGCCCCGATCTTCGCGCAGGCGATCCTCAACATCTGGGGCGGGATGTCGGTCTCCAGCCTGTTCGAAACGGACACGCTGGTGCCGATCTACGAAGGGCTCTACGTCCGCAGCTAGTCCGCAAATCACCGTTCGGCAAGAATTCCGCCCTTTTGGGGCCACAATGGAACGCCATTTACCCGACTGTTGCTGAAATCCGGGGATACCATGCAAAGCAGTGCAACCCAGTCTAACAACCGTGTTGTTGCCACCCTCCGCCATCACCTGCTGCTCATGGTGATCGTGGTCGCCTATCTCGCCATTTCCCTGATCATGTCAGGACTATTCAGCACCGGCGGCGCCTCCCAGAAAATCGGCAACCTGGCAATGGCCTCCGCACAGAACGTTCCAATGATGGTCTTCATGGTTCTGGCGTGGCGGCTGGTCTATCATACCTACATCCTGAAATCCGAGGATCGCATGTCCCGGATCAAGGAGGAGGTGCGTGCTTTCGTCAGCAATCGGGAACGTGTCGCGGTCAGCCTCTTCACTGTCCTGCTCATGATCGCCGTCCTGGTCGCATTTGCAAACCTGAAAGCGCTGATCCCGACGATCCATCCGTTCTCCTGGGATCGGACGTTCATGGAGCTGGACAAGGCACTGCACTTCGGCGTGCACCCCTATCAGATCGTTCATAGTGTCTTCGGTGGTCACTATTCCCTGACTTTTATCACAGGGGCGTATAATTTCTGGTTGTTCGCACTCTACTTCATGCTGTTTGTGACCTGCTTTCTACATTGGTCATCCGTCGCCCGGATGCAGTATCTGATTGCATTCATCTTCACTTTGGCAATTGGCGGAAGCCTGTTTGCGACTGTTTTCTCCTCCGTAGGGCCGGTCTACTATAGCTTGCTCGGGCTCGGAGACAGCTTCGATCCGCTGATGCAGCGGCTGACGGATCACGCGGCGACGGGCGCTCTGACGGCCACAGGGACTCATGCGTTGCTCTGGAACTTCGCCAGCGCGAATCCAGGATTGAATCCGATCACTGCCTTCCCCAGCATGCATGTTGCGACGTCGGTTCTGATGGCCATTTATGCGTTTCGTCTTTCGCGTTGGCTGGGGATCGCGATGTCGGTCTTTGCCGGGATTATCATGATCGGATCGGTGCTTCTTGCCTGGCACTATGCGGTGGACGGCTATGCCGGGGCGATCATCGCGCTTCTCAGCTGGAAAGCCTCGGGATGGCTGATCCGGTCGCCGATCGGACCCTTCGCCGCGCGCCGAAGGCCTGACCTGCAGGATTTATCCGACCTCCCAGGTCTCATCGTCCCGGATCTGCCCGATGGCGGTCCAGTCGGCGCGGATGCGGGCGACATGGCTGTCGGACCAGGTGCGGAAGACGATGTCGAACCCCGATGGGCCGACATTCTCGGCGGTGATATCGGCGCGGGAGTTGGTCTTGTGGTCGATGTCCCACATCGAGATCGACACCATCACCACCGGCGGCGCAACGAAGGGATCGTCAAAATCCTGCCGGTGGCGGCTTTCGCGGGGGCCCTTTCCCGTCCACATGACGCCATCGTCGGCATAGTCCGAAAACAAGACCCGCGATCCTTGTTGAATGCCAATCGTGCCCGCGAATCGCTTCATCGTGAAAAATTCTCCGTCGTGATATCAGGATAGACAGGAAATCTTCGAAAACTCTAAACAAAGAAAAAGGCTCCGCCAAGACGGAGCCTTTGCCGACCTGTGCCAGACCAGACCTCAGAGACCCGCGGCCACCCGCATCGCCGTCAGATCGGCCACCGCCTTGTCGGCTGCGTCCTTGTCGCTGTTGACGGCAGCGGCTTCGCAGGCGTCGGCGACCAGCGCGTCCAACGTCACCGGGGTCAGTTCGTCAAGCGGAACCGCGCGTTCGGCCAGGACCGAAACGCCCGTGGCGCTGATCTCGGCAAAGCCGCCGGTCACCACATATGCCTTCGTGCCCTCGGCGCTGACCGCGCGCAGGATGCCGGGCCGCAGCGTGGTGATGGTGGGCGAATGCCCCTCCATCGCCGTCAGATCGCCGTCAGCGCCGGGGATCTGCACCTCGCTTGCCGCAACGGAGGCGAGCCTGCGCTCTGGTGAAACCAGGTCAAATTGCAGCGTTCCCGCCATGATGCCCCCTCAGGCCGCAGCCGCAGCCAGACGCTGCGCCTTGGCTTTCACTTCCTCGATATCGCCGACCATGTAGAAGGCGGCTTCCGGCAGATGGTCATATTCGCCCGCAACCACCGCCTTGAAGGACGCGATGGTCTTTTCCAGCGGCACCTGCACACCGGGAGAGCCGGTGAACACCTGCGCCACATCGAAGGGCTGGCTGAGGAAGCGCTGGATCTTGCGCGCGCGCGCCACGGTCAGCTTGTCCTCTTCGCTCAGTTCGTCCATCCCGAGGATGGCGATGATGTCCTGCAGCGACTTGTAGCGCTGCAGCATCCCCTGCACCGAACGGGCCACGTCGTAATGCTCCTGCCCCACCACCTGCGGGTCGAGGATGCGGGAGGTGGAGTCGAGCGGGTCCACCGCCGGATAGATGCCAAGCTCCGAGATTGCGCGCGACAGCACGGTCGTGGCGTCAAGGTGGGCAAAAGACGTCGCTGGGGCCGGGTCGGTCAGGTCGTCCGCGGGCACATAGATCGCCTGCACCGAGGTGATCGAGCCTGCCTTGGTCGAGGTGATGCGTTCCTGCAGGGCACCCATGTCGGTGGCCAGCGTCGGCTGGTAGCCCACCGCCGAAGGGATACGGCCAAGCAGGGCCGACACTTCCGACCCTGCCTGGGTAAAGCGGAAGATGTTGTCGACGAAGAACAGCACATCCGTTCCCGACTGGTCGCGGAACTGTTCCGCGATGGTCAGCCCGGTCAGCGCGACGCGGGCACGTGCGCCCGGCGGTTCGTTCATCTGGCCATAGACAAGGGCCACTTTCGACTTTTCCAACTCTTCGATGTTGATGACGCCGGATTCGATGAATTCGTGATAAAGGTCGTTGCCCTCACGCGTCCGCTCGCCCACGCCGGCAAACACCGAATAGCCGGAGTGCACCTTGGCGACGTTGTTGATCAGCTCCTGGATCAGAACCGTCTTGCCCACGCCCGCACCGCCGAAGAGCCCGATTTTCCCGCCGCGCGAATAGGGGGCGAGAAGGTCGATGACCTTGATCCCGGTGACAAGGATCAGCGCATCGGTCGCCTGTTCGGCGAACGAGGGTGCCGGCTGGTGGATCGCCCGGCGTTCGGTATGGGCCACGGGGCCCTTTTCGTCGATCGGCTCGCCGATCACGTTGACGATCCGGCCCAGCGTCCCGTCGCCCACCGGAACCGAAATCGGCGCGCCCATGTCGCTGACCGGAGCGCCGCGGACCAGGCCCTCTGTCGCGTCCATGGCAATGGTGCGCACGGTATTCTCGCCAAGGTGCTGGGCCACTTCCAGAACCAGACGCTTGCCGTTGTTTTCGGTTTCCAGCGCGTTGAGGATCGCGGGAAGCGCGCCTTCGAACTGCACATCCACGACGGCTCCGATCACCTGGGTGACCTTGCCTGACGCGGCAGCTGCTTTCGGTGCTTTAGCCATGTCGTTTCTCTCCGTTCTAGGGCGTCCCGCCCAACTCAACTTGCTTTGACCAAGACCTTGCGATCTCGATAGCCTGCATCATTTTCTCAACCTGCCGGCGATCTACACTGCTGTAGACAACTTCCAGTTCTCTTTCCTTCGTCCGCGGCCTCACCAGCAAGTAGCTCATGGCAAACCGCCTTTCGGTCAGGGGTGCCAAGATCATCATGACCACTCCACCCACAAGCCCCAAAGGCCCGGCCAAGGTTGCCCCGATCAGCATGACCACTGCGCCCATCATAAAGACCTGAAGGCCGACAGTTTCCTTACCTTCGATCGTCCTGACTTCCAGTCCGTCCAGTTCCTCGATCCGCCAGATAGTGTTGCCGCTGGTTACAGTTTGCGTCGTTACAGCAACGTTTCTTCCTCTCAACAATTCGACAGGCTTCGAGGGCAAGGCTACAATGCCTCAGCGCCCGAGATGATTTCGATAAGTTCCTTGGTGATCGCGGCCTGACGGCTGCGGTTGTACTGGATGGTAAGCCGGTTGATCATGTCGCCCGCATTGCGGGTGGCATTGTCCATGGCACTCATCCGGGCGCCCTGTTCCGAGGCGCCGTTTTCCAGCAAGGCGGTGAAGATCTGGGTCGCCACGCCGCGCGGAAGCAGATCGGCAAGGATCGCCTCCTCGCTCGGCTCGTAGTCGTAAAGCGCATTCGCCGCACCACCCTCGAACATGGCGGGGATCACCTGCAGCGCGGTCGGGATCTGGCTGATCACCGACTGGAAGCGGTTGTAGAAGATGGTGACGACATCGCATTCGCCCGCTTCGAATGCCGCCAGAACCTCGCGCGCGATGTTCTGTGCATTGACGTAGCCGACGCGCTTCACGTCGCTGAGATCGACATGACCCACGAAATTGGCGGTGTAGTCGCGTTTCAGCTGCTCGCGGCCCTTCTTGCCGACGGTGAGGATCTTCACCGTCTTGCCCTGGGCCAGCAGTTCGGAAATCCGCTGCCGCGCAAGCCGCACGATGGTGGAGTTGAAGCCGCCGCAAAGCCCGCGTTCGGCCGTCATCACCACCAGGAGATGCACCTGATCCCGGCCATTCCCGGCCAGAAGCTTCGGCGCATTCTCCGCCTTGCCGACACCGGCGGCGAGCGATGACATCACCGCGTTCATCCGTTCGGCGTAGGGGCGCGCAGCCTCTGCCGCTTCCTGCGCGCGGCGCAGTTTCGCGGCGGCAACCATCTGCATCGCCTTCGTGATCTTCCGCGTGTTCTTGACGCTTCCGATCCGGTTCTTGAGGTCCTTTAGGCTCGGCATCTGCCTTCTCCTTCAGGGCTTCAGGCGAAGTTTTTGGCGAAGGCGTCAAGCTCTGCGCGGATCGCTTTTTCCAGATCGCCGGCAACCTTGCGATCATTCTTGGTGATATCTTCCAGCAGCGCCTTGCCGCTGGTCCGCAGATGCTGCAGCAGCCCGGCCTCGAACCGGCCCACATCCTTCACCGCGATCTTGTCGAGATAGCCGTTCGTGCCAGCAAAGATCACGCAGACAATCTCGGCGTTCGTAAGCGGCGAGTACTGCGGCTGCTTCATCAGTTCCGTCAGGCGCGCGCCGCGGTTCAGAAGCTGCTGGGTCGAGGCGTCGAGGTCGGACCCGAACTGCGCGAAAGCCGCCATCTCGCGATATTGCGCCAGTTCCAGCTTCACCTTGCCTGCCACCGACTTCATCGCGCTCGTCTGCGCCGACGATCCGACGCGCGACACCGACAGGCCGGTGTTCACGGCGGGGCGGACACCCTGGTAGAAGAGTTCCGTTTCAAGGAAGATCTGCCCGTCGGTGATCGAGATCACGTTCGTCGGGATATAGGCCGACACGTCACCCGCCTGGGTTTCGATGATCGGCAGCGCCGTCAGCGACCCGGCGCCGAAATCCTCGTTCATCTTGGCCGACCGCTCCAGAAGGCGCGAGTGCAGGTAGAACACGTCACCCGGATAGGCTTCACGCCCTGGCGGGCGGCGCAGCAGAAGCGACATCTGGCGATAGGCCACGGCCTGCTTCGACAGGTCATCATAGATGATCAGCGCGTGGCGGCCGTTGTCGCGGAAAAACTCCGCCATCGCGGTCGCCGAATAGGGGGCGAGGAACTGCATCGGCGCTGGGTCCGAGGCGGTGGCTGCCACGACGATCGTATAGGCAATGGCACCCGTCTCTTCCAGCTTCTTCACCAACTGCGCGACGGTGGATCGCTTTTGCCCGACGGCGACATAGATGCAGTAAAGCTTCTTCGATTCGTCATCGCCTGCGGCCTCGTTATAGGCCTTCTGGTTCAGGATCGTGTCGAGTGCGACGGCGGTCTTGCCGGTCTGACGGTCGCCGATGATCAGCTCGCGCTGGCCGCGGCCCACGGGGATCATCGCGTCGATGGCCTTGAGGCCCGTCGCCATCGGTTCATGCACCGATTTGCGCGGAATGATGCCCGGCGCCTTCACGTCCGCGACGCGGCGTTCCTTCGCCTTGATTGCACCCTTGCCGTCGATCGCATTGCCAAGCGCATCGACCACGCGGCCAAGCAGGGCGTCGCCCGCAGGCACGTCCACGATGGACTTCGTGCGCTTGACGGTGTCGCCTTCCTTGATGTCCTGGTCGGACCCGAAGATCACGATGCCGACGTTGTCGACTTCCAGGTTCAGCGCCATGCCGCGGATGCCGCCGGGGAATTCGACCATCTCGCCGGCCTGCACGTTGTCGAGGCCATGCACACGGGCAATCCCGTCGCCGACCGACAGCACGCGGCCCACTTCGGCCACTTCGGCGTCCTTGCCGAAATTCTTGATCTGCTCCTTGAGGATCGCCGAAATTTCAGCAGCCTGAATTCCCATCACCCAACCTCTTTCATTGCATTCTGGAGTGCAGCGAGCTTCGCCTTGACCGACGTGTCGATCATGGTCGAGCCCAGCTTGACGACAAGACCGCCGATGAGGCTTTCATCGACGGTGGTTTTCAGTTTCACGGTCTTGCCGACGCGTGCTTTCAGCGTTTCCGCCAGTTTCTTCGACTGGGCCGCCGACAGTGCCGTTGCGGCGGTCACTTCGGCGGTGACTTCGCCCTTTTCGGCTGCGATCTGGTCGGCAAGGTTCGACAAGAGCTGCGGCAGCACGAAGAGCCTGCGCTTTTCGGCCATCAGCGCCAGCGTGTTCGTCATCAGCGGGCCAAGTCCCATCTTCGCGGCAATCGCGGCGACGGCCCGGCCCTGATCCTCCCGGCTGACCACCGGAGAGGCGATCACATCGCGAAGATCGGCACTTGCGGCAAGCGCCTCGGCCAGGGCCGTCGTATCGGTTTCCAGCGCCGTCAGGGCGCCCTCTTCCTTGGCCAGCTCGAAAAGAGCAGTGGCGTAGCGCGTGGCAATGCCCAGAGAAATCGAAGCCGGTTCCGACACGTCAACCCTTCCGCTGTCTCATGGCCTCTGATCCGTTCGGACCGGGCCTTCCCTTTGGCGCACACCTCGACAACCGTCTAGGGCAGCGCACCATCCGTCGCGGGCGTCCTTAGCAGAGGCTTTCCAGCCCCGCAACCGGGTTGCTCGCCGTTTCGTGAGTGATGTTGTCAGGAACTGTTGCCGGAAGGCTGCGCGTCAAGCCCGGAGGCGTCGTGACTGCCCTGCCAGCCGTTCTGGCGACAGTGGCGGGAGCGGTCGCGCGGTTGCGCTCAGCGCCGGTTCAGCGCTGGCTCGGGGCTGCCCTTTCCGACGCCCTCCAGCACCTTCAGCGGCCGCCGCACCACCGCCCCAAGCCCGCCGCGTGTCGGGGCATAGACCTGCTTGGACGCCTCGACCATCAGCACGCCTCCGGCAAGCCAGGGCACCTTGCGCCCGACGGATTCCCAGAAATCCGCAGTCCGCAGCCAGAACCGCGCGGTCGAGGGGGGCGCAAAGAGCACCGACTGGCTGCGTTCGGGGGTAAAGGCATGGCGTTTCAGCTGGGCCTCAAGCTGCGCCACCGAATAGGGCCTGCCAAAACCGAAGGGGGTCACATCCGTCCGCGACCAGAGGCCGATCCGATTCGGCACGATGAAAAGCGCGCGCCCCCCGGGCCCGAGAACCCGGCTCGCCTCGTCCAGCACCGCCGAGGGATGCTCGGAGGTCTCAAGTCCGTGCATCAGCACCAGCCGGTCGACAAACCCGGTCGAAAGCGGCCAGTGCGCCTCTTCGCAAAGGGTGGCCACATTCTCCAGCCCCGCGGGCCAGGGCATCACCCCCTGCGGGCCGGGCATCAGCCCGATGACCCGGCGCGACTCTGCCAGATAAGGCCGCAAGAGCGGCACCGCAAAGCCGAAACCGGCCACCGTCATCCCCGCCGCCGGGGGCCAGTGCTTGACCAGCTGATCGCGGATCGCCCGCTGCGCCACACGGCCAAGCTGCGTCCGGTAGTAGAAGTTTCTCAGGTCCAGCACGTCAAGGTGCATTGCGGGCAGCCTCTCCTCGGGCGATCCTCCGGCATCATACCCCGGATGAGGAGGATGACCATGGCCCTTGAACTGCTGACCATTCCCTGCCGCGCCGACAACTACGCCTATCTGGTGAAAGGGCCCGGCGATGACGAGGTCGCCCTGATCGACGCGCCCGACGCCGGGCCGATCATCGCCGCACTTGATGCGCGCGGCTGGAACCTTGGCGCGATCCTCATCACCCACCACCACCACGACCATGTCGCGGGTGTCGAGGAATTGCGGGCACGCTACGCCGCAAAAGTCGTGGGCCCCGCCGCCGAGGCCGACAGGCTTCCGCCCCTCGATCGGGCCCTCAGTGGCGGCGATACCGGCGGCGAGGGCCCGTTCCGTTCGGTTGTCATCGACGTGCCCGGCCATACCATCGGCCACATCGCCTATCACTTCCCCGAGGCCGGTCTCGCCTTCACCGCCGACAGCCTGATGGCCGGAGGCTGCGGGCGGCTTTTTGAAGGCACGCCCGCACAGATGTGGAACAGCCTGTGCAAGCTTGCCGCGCTGCCGCCCGAGACGCTGATCTGCTCGGGCCACGAATACACCGCCGCGAACCTCCGTTTTGCCGCGACCCTTGAACCGGGGAACCAAGAGCTTATCTCTCGCATCGAGCGGGTCACCGCAGCGCGCCGCGAAGGTCGCTTCACGGTCCCCTCGCGTCTGTCCGAGGAACTGGCGACAAATCCGTTCCTGCGCGCCGGTCTGCCGCAGATGAAGGCGGCGCTGGGCATGAATAAGGCAGACGATGTCACGGTTTTCGCCGAAATCCGTGCCAGAAAAGACAATTTCTGAGCGGTTCATATCACAAATGGCGTGAGCATGGTCCGGATTACCGCTCAAGACGCAATTACTTCTTGAAGTGCGGAAAATAAAACCGAACTTTAAGACTATGAGGCCAAGGTTGGACCGGGCCGCAAGGCGTCCGGCCCGCAGGACAGGAGCACAACAACGTGCCATCGTTTTCAAATACGCTCGAGCAAGCCATTCATGGTGCCTTGGCCCTTGCCAACGCACGCCGCCACGAACTCGCGACGCTGGAACATCTCTTGCTGGCGCTGACCGACGAGCCTGATGCGGCCCGCGTGATGAAGGCCTGCTCGGTCAATCTTGAAGAGCTGAAGAAGACCCTCACCGACTTCATCGATGACGATCTCTCGACGCTGGTCACCGATGTCGAAGGGTCCGAAGCCGTACCGACGGCGGCCTTTCAGCGGGTGATCCAGCGCGCCGCGATCCATGTGCAATCATCGGGCCGCAACGAGGTGACGGGCGCGAATGTGCTTGTCGCGATCTTCGCGGAACGGGAATCGAATGCGGCCTATTTCCTGCAGGAACAGGACATGACGCGCTATGACGCGGTGAATTTCATCGCCCATGGCGTGGCCAAGGATCCCACCTATGGCGAAGCGCGGCCGGTTCAGGGCGCGGACGAGGCGCAGGAAACCCCCAAGGCCGAGGCGGGGGAGGCGAAGGAATCCGCCCTTTCCAAATATTGCGTCGATCTCAACACCAAGGCCCGCAAGGGCGACGTGGATCCGCTCATCGGCCGCGAGGCCGAAGTGGAACGCGCGATCCAGGTGCTGTGCCGCCGCCGCAAGAACAACCCGCTTCTGGTGGGCGACCCCGGCGTCGGCAAGACCGCGATCGCCGAGGGCCTTGCCCGCAAGATCATCAACGGCGAGACGCCGGAAGTGCTGTCCAAGGCCACCATCTTCTCGCTGGACATGGGCGCCCTGCTGGCCGGCACCCGCTACCGCGGCGATTTCGAGGAGCGGCTGAAAGCCGTGGTGAAGGAGATGGAGGATCACCCCGATGCGATCCTCTTCATCGACGAGATCCATACCGTGATCGGCGCCGGTGCCACTTCAGGCGGTGCGATGGATGCCTCGAACCTGCTGAAACCCGCGCTTCAGGGCGGCAAGCTGCGCTGCATGGGATCGACCACCTACAAGGAGTTCCGCCAGCATTTCGAGAAGGACCGCGCCCTCAGCCGCCGGTTCCAGAAGATCGACGTGAACGAACCCTCGGTGCCGGATGCGATCAAGATCCTGATGGGCCTGAAGCCGCATTTCGAACAGCATCACGACCTTCGCTATACCGCCGATGCGATCAAGTCGGCGGTGGAGCTTGCGTCGCGCTATATCAATGACCGGAAACTCCCGGATTCGGCGATCGACGTCATCGACGAGGCGGGGGCGGCGCAGCATCTTCTGATGGAATCCAAGCGCCGCAAGGTGATCGGCACCAAGGAGATCGAGTCGGTCGTGGCCAAGATCGCCCGCATCCCGCCGAAATCCGTCTCGAAAGACGATGCCGAGGTGCTGCGCGATCTGGAAAAGAACCTGAAGCGTCTGGTCTTCGGGCAGGACAAGGCGATCGAGGCGCTGGCCTCGTCGATCAAGCTGGCGCGTGCGGGCCTGCGCGAGCCTGAAAAGCCGATCGGCAACTACCTGTTCGCCGGGCCGACGGGTGTCGGCAAGACCGAGGTCGCCAAGCAGCTTGCCAACACGCTTGGGGTGGAGCTGATCCGCTTCGACATGTCGGAATACATGGAGAAACACGCCGTTTCCCGCCTGATCGGCGCGCCGCCCGGCTATGTGGGCTTCGATCAGGGCGGCATGCTGACGGATGGCGTGGATCAGCACCCGCATTGCGTTCTGCTGCTTGACGAGATGGAGAAGGCCCATCCCGATGTCTACAACATCCTGCTGCAGGTGATGGACCACGGCAAACTCACCGACCACAACGGTCGGCAGGTTGATTTCCGCAACGTGATCCTGATCATGACGTCGAACGCAGGTGCGCAGGAAATGTCGAAATCGGCCATCGGTTTCGGCCGCGACCGCCGCACGGGCGAAGATACGGCGGCGATCGAGCGGACCTTCACGCCGGAATTCCGCAACCGTCTGGATGCAGTGATCAGCTTCGCGCCGCTCGGCAAGGAGATCATTCTGCAGGTGGTCGAGAAGTTCGTGCTTCAGCTTGAGGCGCAGCTGATGGATCGCAACGTCCATATCGAACTGTCGACCGACGCCGCCGCATGGCTGGGCGACAAGGGCTATGACGACAAGATGGGTGCGCGGCCGCTGGCCCGCGTGATCCAGGAGCATATCAAGAAGCCGCTGGCCGAAGAGCTTTTGTTCGGCAAGCTGGTGAAAGGCGGGGTGGTGCGCGTCAAGGTCAAGGACGATGCCATCGCGCTCGAGATCGAGGAGCCGTCGAAACCGGCGCTTACCCGGACGAAGCCACCGCTTCTGACAGCCGACTGACGAAAGGAAAAGCCCCCCCGCCGCGCGGGGGGCTTTTTCATTGACGCCGGATCGGTTTCAGCGGACCGCCGCGCGATAAAGATGCCAGGTTGCGTGTCCGAGCAGCGGCAGCACAAGCACCAGCCCGATCAGTGCCAGCGCCGATCCCACTGCCAGCGACACCGCCACGATCAGCCCCCAGGTGCCGATCACCACCGGATTTTCCCGCGCCACCCTGACCGATGTCGCCACCGCGACCGGAAGACTGACATCCCGGTCAAGGATCATCGGGAAGGACACCACGCTGACCGCCAGCACCACCAGCGCAAAGACGAACCCCACCGCCATGCCGATGACGATCATCGACCAGCCCGCCGGGGTCGTCAGCACCTGCCGGAAAAACTCTGCGGCCGACAGCGGCGCCTCGCCGCCGATCGTCATGCCGTGGATCAGGTTCGCCACCATGATCCACACCATGAACAGCACCACGTGAAACAGGCCGAGAGTGATGATCGCGCCGAATTTCGGCGACCGCAGCACATCCAGATAGGCCAGCCAGCTGACCGGTTCGCCCCGCTCCCGCCGCCTGCTCATCTCGTAAAGGCCGACCGCCGCCACCGGCCCGGCCAGCGCAAAGCCCGACAGCACCGGAAACAGCAGGTGGAGCAGATTGCCCTGGACCGCCATACCGATCAGTACCGCGCCGATCACCGGATAAAGCAGGCAGACAAACACCACATCCGACCGGAACGCCTGGAGGTCTTCCCACCCCTTGCCGAGCGCCATCCGCAGATCGGCCTGGGTCAGTCGCTGCACCACTGCGGGCGCCTCGTCGGCGCCACCAACGCTGGTGATGGCCGAAGATGTATGGCCGACGGCCGAGCCGAAGGCGCCCATGGTCCAGCTCAGCGGATTTCCGATGGTCTTGGTCACGTCTGATCCTCCTGTTTCGGAGGCTCACCTGGGGTCTTGCCGCCCCGGGATCGCCCCAATGGCATCTCATGCAAGCGCGGATCGTGTGGACGGACCATATCACGACTTCCCCCTCACGCCTATTCACGCTTTGGCGCGGGGGCGAAAGCGCCGTTTCCGTTGGCGGCCGGGAGCTACCGTTCGGTCAGCTTCAGCTCGATCCGCCGGTTCTGTGCGCGGCTGGCTTCATCATCGTCAGGCGCCACCGGCCGGTACTCGCCAAACCCGGTCGCGGCCATCCGCTCGGGCGGAAAGCCAAGTTCGTCCTGCATGAAGCGCACGACGGAAAGCGCGCGGGCCTGGCTCAGCTCCCAGTTGTCGGCGAACTGCCCGCCCCCAGAAAGCGGCACGTTGTCGGTATGGCCATCCACCCGGATGATCCAGTCGATCTGCTGTGGGATCTCGCCCCGGATCTCGTCCAGGATTTCCACCACGCTTGCGATCTGCGCGCGGCCCTCGGTCGCCAGCGTCGCCGAGCCCGGGTTGAACAGCACTTCGCTGGAAAAGACAAAGCGGTCGCCAACCACCCGCACCCCCTCGCGATCTGCAAGAAGCGTGGACAACTGGCCGAAAAACTCGGACCGAAACCGTTCCAGATCAAGCTTTTCCGCTTCGACCCGCTTGCGCTCCGCTTCTTCCAGCTCGGCGCGTTTCTGCTGTTCGGCGGCCAGCTTTTTCTGCTCTGCCGCCACCTGGGCCAATGCGGCATTCAACTGGGTGCCAAGGCTGTCAAGCTGCACCTGCGCTTCGACATCCTCCGCCGCAGAGGCATCGAGCACCGCTTGAAGCGATCCAAGCTGGCTGCGGAGCGCGGCGATCTGCTGGTTGAGAAGCTCCATCTCGCGCGCCGCCGCCAGCACCTTTTCCTGTTCGGCCAGCAGCGCGGTTTCGGCAGCCGCCAGCGCCGCATCCTTCTGGTTCGCGTCGGTTGCGCCCTTCGCGGCTTCGGTCCGCGCGGCGCG
>JAAURK010000064.1 GCA_012032275.1 Tabrizicola sp. | reverse complement strand
GGCGTTCGATGCCCCTGCAAAGGCAGGGCCGGAGGGCAGGGGCGAAAGCGCGCCTTCCGCAAAGGTCACCGGCGCGAAATCGGGCCTGGCTCCCGGCACGAGGCTGGCATAATCGGGCAGCGCCGCCACCCCCTTGCCGGGATCGTCCGGCAGAAGATCGGCGACCTGTTTTGGCGACAGCACCAGTGACAGCCGCGCGCGCAGCACCTCGAATTCCACATGGCTCGACAGTTGCAGCGCCATCAGCTTGACGATGGCAATCGAATCCGCCGGGGCCCAGGCGTCGATCTCGTTGGAAAAGAAGAAGAATTCCGGCGCACCTCGGCCGCGCGCCCCGGCGTTGATCTGATTGATCCAGGCATTGACCCCCGCCGCATAGGCCCGCAGCGCGGATTGCGTTTCGTCATCCTGCGCCGCAACCGACTGCAGCGAAAGGGAGTAGAGATCCAGCCGCCGCAAAAGCTCGTCAGTCTTCACGGTGGCCGAACCGAACACCTCGGAAAGCCGCCCCTGCGCCGTCCGCCGCAGCATCGTCATCTGCCAGAGCCGGTCCTGCGCATGCGCAAAGCCAAGGGCGAAGAACACGTCCTCATCGGTCTGGCCGAAGATATGTGGCACATTGTCGTTGTTGCGCACGATCTCGACCGGGGCGGTCAGGCCTTCCAGAACGAAATCCTCGGAATAGTCGATCAGCGAGCGTGACAAGAAGTAATAGGCCAGCAGGACGGCCACCACGGCCAGCGCGATCATCCCGGAAGTGATACGGATCAGCCAGCGGAAGGCGACGAGCATCGGAGGCCTGTTCTTGACGAGGGGCGCGCGATCGGTTCCTAGTCGATCGGGCGTTGAAGGGCAATGAGCGGGGACGAAGATGGCGAAGGTTGCATTTCTGGGGCTGGGGGTGATGGGCTTTCCGATGGCGGGCCATCTCGTGGCCAAGGGGCATGACGTCACCGTCTACAACCGCAGCAGCAGCAAGGTCGAGGCGTGGCAAACCCGGCATGGCGCGGCTTCGGCTCCGACCCCGGCCAAGGCGGCGGAGGGTGCGGATTTCGTGATGGCCTGCGTGGGCGATGACAATGACCTGCGCTCGGTCTGCCTGGGAGAGACCGGGGCCTTCGCAGGCATGCGCAAGGGTGCCGTCTTCGTCGACCATACCACGGTGTCGGCGCTGGTGACGCGGGAACTCGCCGGGGCCGCGGCCGACCTCGGGCTCGGCTTCATCGATGCGCCGGTGTCCGGCGGGCAGGCGGGGGCGGAGAACGGCCAGCTTTCCATCATGTGCGGCGGGACCGAGGCGGATTATGCCCGCGCCGAACCGGTCATGGCCGCCTATGCCCGCATCTGCCGCCGGATCGGCGACAGCGGGGCAGGGCAACTGGCCAAGATGATGAACCAGATCTGCATCGCGGGCCTGATGCAGGGGTTGAGCGAGGCGCTGGCCTTCGGCCAGAAAGCGGGACTTGACGGCGAGAAGGTGGTCGAGGTCATCGCGCAGGGGGCGGCGGGAAGCTGGCAGATGGCCAACCGCCACAAGACCATGCTCGCCGATCGTTTCGATTTCGGCTTTGCCGTCGACTGGATGCGCAAGGATCTGGGGATCTGCCTCGACACCGCCGACGAGATCGGGGCCCGGTTGCCGGTGACCGCGCTGGTCGATCAGTTCTACAAGGACGTGCAGCTGATGGGCGGCGGGCGGAACGACACGTCGAGCCTGATACGCCGCCTGCGATAGAGGGGACGGGCGTCACCGCCCATCCACTGTCAGGGGATGATGCGGCTATACTTGATGCCGCCGAGCGTCGCCCCGGCGATCAGCCCTTGCTGGCCGAAGACAAGCGCCACGACCGGCGAAATCTCGGTCGTCTGCTTGCCGATGCTGGCGCCCTGTTCGGGCGTTGCATAGCGCACATCCGCACCGACGGCCCAGCCGTTCGAGCGGCGGAATTCCTCCAGCGCGGGTTGGGTCATGAAGAACAGCGCATGGGCATATTGCTGCGCGCCGATCTGCAGTCCGATGGTCGCCTTTGCGGCGGAATAATAGTCCACCGTCGCGCCCTGGATGCGCAGCGCCCCCCGACCGAAACCACCGCCAATGCCGAAGCCCGCCTCTGTCAGCAGCGGCATGTAAAGCACGCCCGCCGCGCGCGAGGCCAGATCCTGGGTGCCGGGATAGCGCTCGAAAAGGAAATTCTCGGTCGCGTCCACCCGCGCGTCGATCTGCGCGCCCCCGTTCGACCCGATGCCATTGCCGCAGCCCGCCGTCAAAAGCGCCGTGCCCGCGCCGATCATCAATCCACGCCTTGAGATGCTAGTCATGGTCCCGCCCTTTCATGGCCTCTGCCGGGGTCTTCGCCCCTTTGGCTGCAGATTAACGGCAAATCGGCGCGCTGTCATGCCCTTATGGCGGAAATGCGCAATCGCACGCCAAAATATGGTGGTCAGGATTCCCCACCCGTCAAGCTGGAGTAGAGAGCGAAGTCCTTCGCCGCCGCCTCGCGCAGCATCGCCTCGGTTTCGGCAGACAGTTCGGTGGTGCCGACGGGCGAGACATTCAGCCGGGGCAGGATGATCTCGCAGCCGAGCCGGTCCTCAAGAAAGGCGACGAAGCTGCCAATCCGCTCATACCGGAAAAGATGGTCGAGACCCTCGCCGTGACGCGGCCGCAGGAACAGCTCCTGCGAGCCGACATCGGCGAAATCCGGCGTCGGGCGAGAACACCAGGCACGGACGAAGTCGTCGAAACTGACATCCTTCGTCGATCGTGCAGGGTCGACATCCTCGCGCTGACGGTAGCGGTACCACGAACCCAGCCAGTCCCGCGGCTCGCGCATCAGCGCGACGACGGTGAAATCCTCTTTCGACGCCGCGCGCAGATAGGGCCCGACAAAACGGCGATAGCGGTGGACGGTCGTGTGCTTCAGAAGCGGCGGGCGCTGGATCGACACCGAGGCGAGTGATTCGAGCGCCGCCGCGATTGCGGTGGACCCTGTCTTCGGCGTCGCCAGAAAAGCCAGACGCTGTTCCCAGAAAACCAGCATTTCGAACCCTTTTTCCCGAATGGCCCCGATTGGCCCGCTTTTCGACGGCGCCGTAAACTATCCTTTAACCAAAATGAGCTGAAGCTGCATTTGGAAGAATTCGATTGAAATGTTCTACATTTGATCTCATAAGGCTGAGAACACTTGGGGAACATCGGCAAGGATTGCCGCCTGCGGGTGGCTATGAAATAAGGATGGCAGATATGGCAGTGGCGAACCTCCTCGACCTCGACGGAAAGCGGGATATGGACAAGCAAAAGGCGCTGGAAAGCGCATTGGCGCAGATCGAACGGCAGTTCGGCAAGGGCTCTATCATGCGGCTTGGCGCCGACAGCCCGGCGCTGGATATCGAGGCGACATCGACCGGCTCGCTTGGCCTCGACATCGCATTGGGGATCGGTGGCCTGCCGAAAGGCCGGATCATCGAGATCTATGGGCCGGAATCCTCGGGCAAGACCACGCTGACGCTGCATGTCGTGGCCGAAGAGCAGAAGAAGGGCGGCGTCTGCGCCTTTGTCGATGCCGAACATGCGCTCGACCCGCAATATGCCAAGAAGCTGGGCGTCAACCTCGATGAACTTCTGATCAGCCAGCCCGACACCGGCGAACAGGCGCTGGAAATCGTCGATACGCTGGTGCGGTCGGGTGCGGTCAGCCTCGTGGTGGTCGATTCGGTCGCGGCGCTGGTCCCGAAGGCCGAGATCGAAGGCGACATGGGCGACATGCAGATGGGCAGCCAGGCCCGGCTGATGAGCCAGGCGATGCGCAAGCTCACCGCCTCCATCGGACGGTCGAACTGCATGGTGATCTTCATCAACCAGATCCGCATGAAGATCGGCGTGATGTTCGGCAGCCCGGAAACCACCTCGGGCGGCAATGCGCTGAAATTCTACGCCTCGGTCCGCATGGATATCCGCCGCATCGGCGCGATCAAGGAACGCGAGGATGTGGTCGGCAACACCACGCGGGTGAAGATCGTGAAGAACAAGGTCGCGCCGCCCTTCAAGCAGGTGGAATTCGACATCATGTATGGCGAGGGCATTTCCAAGACGGGCGAGCTGATCGACATCGGCGTCAAGGCGGGCGTGGTCGAGAAATCCGGTTCCTGGTATTCCTACGGCGACGAACGCATCGGGCAAGGGCGTGAGAACGCCAAGCTGTTCCTCAAGCAGAACCCCGCCGTGGCGAGAGAGCTGGAAGACAAGATCCGGGGCGCCAATGGGCTTGATTTCACCGCCGACGGCGAACCCGGCAGCGACGATCTCGTCGACATGTGACACGGTCGGAAAACCGGATCTGCACGGCCGGAGTTTGACGCTCCGGCCTTTTTCTTCTGCCGCCCACGCCATGGTGGACAGGCCCGCGCCGCGCGGCTACATCAGGTCCGATCCGCTGACCTGCCTCCGGAAGGGCCACCCATGGCGTCGTTGAACGATATCCGCTCCACATTCCTCGATTTCTTTGGCCGCAATGGCCATACGGTCGTCGACAGCTCCCCGCTCGTGCCGCGGAACGATCCGACGCTGATGTTCGCCAATTCCGGCATGGTGCAGTTCAAGAACCTCTTCACCGGGGTCGAGACGCGCGATTACGCCCGCGCCACAACCGCGCAGAAATGTGTCCGCGCCGGCGGAAAGCACAATGACCTCGACAATGTCGGCTATACCGCGCGGCACCATACCTTCTTCGAAATGCTTGGGAATTTCTCGTTTGGCGATTATTTCAAGGCCGATGCCATCGCTTTCGCCTGGGAGCTGCTGACACGGGATTTCGGCCTTGATCCCGAAAAGCTGCTGGTCACCGTCTACCACACCGACGACGAGGCCGCCGCGATCTGGAAGAAGGTTGCCGGTATATCCGACAGCCGGATCATCCGCATCCCGACCGACGACAACTTCTGGCGGATGGGGCCAACTGGCCCCTGCGGCCCCTGTACCGAGATCTTCTACGATCATGGCCCGCATATCTGGGGCGGGCCGCCCGGCTCTGCCGAAGAGGATGGCGACAGGTTCATCGAGATCTGGAACGTCGTCTTCATGCAGAACGAACAGTTCGCCGACGGCAGCTTGCGCCCGCT
This sequence comes from Tabrizicola sp., assembly GCA_012032275.1. Taxonomy (GTDB): domain Bacteria; phylum Pseudomonadota; class Alphaproteobacteria; order Rhodobacterales; family Rhodobacteraceae; genus JAAURK01. Next base: position 10,236 of record JAAURK010000064.1, on the reverse strand, counting down.
GGACATGCAGTCGATCGACACCGGCATGGGCCTCGAACGGATCGGCGCGCTGTTGCAGGGCAAGCATGACAATTACGACACCGACCTGATGCGGGCGCTGATCGAGGCATCGGCCCATGCGACGAGCACGGATCCGGACGGCTCTGGCAAGACGCATCACCGGGTGATCGCCGACCACCTCCGCTCCACCAGTTTTCTCATCGCCGATGGCGTCCTGCCGTCGAACGAGGGCCGCGGCTATGTCCTGCGCCGCATCATGCGCCGGGCCATGCGGCATGCGCATATGCTTGGCAGCCAGGATCCGGTCATGCACCGCCTGGTCTCGGCGCTCGTGCGGCAGATGGGGGCGGCCTACCCCGAACTTGGCCGCGCCCAGGCCCTGATCGAAGAGACGCTGCGCCTTGAGGAAACCCGGTTCAAACAGACGCTTGACCGTGGCCTGAGGCTCTTGGACGACGAGCTGCAGCGCTTGCCCGATGGCGCGGACCTGCCCGGCGCGGCCGCCTTCAAGCTTTACGACACCTATGGTTTCCCGCTTGACCTGACGCAGGATGCGCTGCGCGAACAGGGCCGCGGAGTTGATGTTGCAGGCTTCGACCACGCCATGGCCGACCAGAAGGCCAAGGCCCGCGCGGCCTGGGTCGGCACTGGCGAGGCCGCCGATGCGCGCATCTGGTTCGACATCGCCGAAGAGCATGGCACCACCGAATTCCTTGGTTATGACACCGAAACCGCTGAAGGCGTGATCACCGCGCTTGTCCGCGATGGGGCCGGCATCGGGCAGGCGGCGTCGGGAGAGACGGTGCAGATCACCGTGAACCAGACGCCATTCTACGCCGAAAGCGGCGGTCAGGTCGGCGACGGTGGCCTGATCCGCACCGATACCGGGCTTGCCGAGGTGACGGACACGCGCAAGACCGCCGGCGTCTTCATCCATAGCGCAAAGGTGCTGGAAGGCACGGTCATCACCGGCCAGCCCGCGAAGCTTGAAGTGGCGCACGGCCGCCGCGGCCAGATCCGCGCCAACCATTCGGCGACCCATCTGCTGCACGAGGCATTGCGCCGTGCGCTTGGCGATCACGTCGCCCAGCGCGGCTCGCTCAACGCGCCCGATCGATTGCGCTTTGATTTCAGCCACGCGCAGGCGCTGCGGCCATCCGAACTGGCGACCGTCGAGGCAGAGGTGAACAGCTTCATCCGTCAGAACGCCCCGGTGGACACCCGGATCATGACGCCCGATGACGCCCGCGCGATCGGCGCCCAGGCGCTTTTCGGCGAGAAATACGGCGATGAGGTGCGCGTGGTCTCCATGGGCGTGCTGGAGGGAACTGGCAAGGGGGCCGACGGCAAGACCTACAGCCTGGAGCTTTGCGGTGGCACCCATGTCCGCCGCACCGGCGATATCGGCGCGCTTGTCATTCTTGGCGATGCGGCCTCCTCTGCCGGGGTGCGCCGGATCGAGGCGCTGACCGGGCAGGCGGCGCTGGACCATCTGCGCCTGCAGGACACCCGCCTTGGCGAAATCGCAGCCATGCTGAAGGCGCCTTCCGCCGATGTGGCGGATCGGGTCAGGGCGCTGGCCGATGAACGCCGCGCGCTGCAGAACGAGGTGGCGCAGCTTCGGCGCGACCTGGCAATGGGCGGTGCGTCGGGAACGGTGGAGGCGAAGGAAATCAATGGCATGAAGCTTATTGCTCAGGTTCTTTCCGGGGTTTCCGGCAAGGATCTTCCCGCGCTGATTGACGAAATGAAGCAAAAGCTCGGCTCTGGCGCCGTGCTGCTGATCGCCGATACCGGCGCCAAACCTGCCGTTGCCGCCGGGGTCACCGCCGATCTGACGGGCAAGCTCAGTGCCGTTGCGCTGGTCAAGGCCGCTGCGGAAGCGATGGGTGGCAAGGGGGGCGGCGGGCGGCCCGACATGGCGCAGGCGGGCGGCGCGGATATCGCGCACGCCGATGCGGCGATCAAGGCGGCCGAAGCCGTGATGGGGGCCTGAGATGCCGACCGCGCTCTGGATCGCCCATGTCACCGTGACCGACGCCGAGGCCTATGGTCGCTATGCCGCTGGTGCGGGCCCCGCCATCGCGGCACATGGCGGCGTGTTCCTCGCCCGTGGTGGCCGGTACGCACAGCTTGAAGGAAACGACCGCGCGCGCAATGTGGTGGCACGGTTCCCAAGCCTGGAGAAAGCGGTCGAATGCTACAATTCCCCTGCCTATCAGGCTGCTCTCGCCCATGCGAGGGGAGCGGCAATCCGCGATCTGGTGGTGGTGGAAGAGGTCGAATGACCCGGGCGCCAGGGAAATCAGCGGCCCGGAGGTCGTAGCGAATTGTCGGAATTCCTGCCTCGCCCAACCAGCCGTTTCAGGCTATGATCCGCAAAAAAGATCGAGGCAGGACATGACACTGATGACGAGGGCCCGCTAATGTGCCGCTGGGCCGCATATGCAGGGGCGCCGATCTTCCTGGAGGAGATCATCAGCCGCCCCGGACATTCGCTGATCCATCAAAGCCATGGCGCAACGCAATGCCATTCCGCGATCAACGCCGATGGCTTTGGCGTCGCCTGGTACGGCGCGCGGCCCGAACCCGGCCTTTTCCGCGATGTGCTGCCGGCCTGGTCCGATCCCAACCTGCGCAGCCTGACCGCGCAGGTCCGCTCGCCCCTCTTCCTGGCCCATGTCCGCGCTTCGACCGGAACGGCGACCAGCCGCAACAACTGTCATCCCTTCGTGCACGGGCGGTGGAGCTTCATGCACAACGGCCAGGTCGGCGGCTATGACGATTTCCGCCGGGACGCCGACATGATGATCCCCGATGCCCTGTATCCGCACCGCAAGGGCGCGACCGATAGCGAGGCGCTGTTTCTGGTGGCGGTGGCCGAGGGGCTCGACACCGATCCGCGCGGCGCGTTGGAGCGGGCGGCGGCCCGGTTCATCCGGCTTGCCCGGGAAAAGGGTGCCGCACCGCATCTGCGCATGACCGCGGCCCTGTCGGACGGCGAGCGACTTTATGCCGTGCGATATGCCACAGACGAGGCCGCGCCGTCGCTTTACCACCGCTGGTCCGACACCCGCGCGGGCATGGCCGTGGTCTCAGAACCGCTGGAAGACGGTGAGGGCGGCTGGATCGAGGTGCCGCCCGCCACTTTCTGCACCTTCGACAAGGCCGAGGTGCGGATGGAGGAGTTTCTGCCCTGCCGCCTCGCGAGGGTCGCCTGACACCGGCCCGGGTCAGGCGCTCCGCGATTGCCGCTTTCTGTCATGCGGGTCGAGAATGCGCTTTCTCAGCCGGATGATCTTCGGCGTCACCTCGACGAGTTCGTCATCGTCGATATAGGCGATTGCCTCTTCAAGGCTCATCCGGATGTGGGGGGTCAGCCGCACCGCCTCGTCCGTTCCGCTGGCCCTGACGTTCGTCAGCTTCTTGCCCTTCAGCGGGTTCACTTCCAGATCGTTGTCGCGCGAATGCTCGCCGATGATCATCCCCTCGTAGACCGCCTCCTGCGGCCCGATAAACATCCGGCCGCGCTCTTCAAGGTTCCAGAGCGCGTAGGGCACCGAGGATCCGTTCTCCATCGATATCATCACGCCCTGCCGCCGCCCCTGGATCGGCCCCTTGTGCGGCGCCCAGTCGTGGAAGATCCGGTTCAGAACGCCGGTGCCCCGCGTATCGGTCAGGAACTGGCCGTGATAGCCGATCAACCCCCGCGAGGGCACATGCGCGATGATCCGGGTCTTGCCAACGCCCGCAGGCCGCATCTCGACAAGATCGCCCTTGCGCTCGCCCGTCAGCTTGTCGATCACCGCGCCGGAATATTCGTCATCGACATCGACGATGACTTCCTCGATCGGCTCGTGCCGCGTGCCGTCGATATCGCGGAAGATGACCCGCGGGCGCGAGATCGACAGCTCGAACCCCTCCCGCCGCATGTTCTCGATGAGGACGCCCATCTGCAATTCGCCCCGGCCCGAAACCTCGAACGCATCGCCGCCCGCGGTATCGGCGACCTTGATCGCGACATTGACCTCGGATTCCTTCATCAACCTCTCGCGGATCACGCGGCTTTGCACCTTGTTTCCGTCACGCCCGGCCAGCGGGGAATCATTGATCCCGAAAGTCACCGTGATCGTCGGCGGGTCGATCGGCTGCGCGGGCAAGGGAGTATCCTGATCCAGCGCGCAAAGCGTATCGGCCACCGTGGCCTTGGTCATCCCCGCGATGGTGACGATATCGCCCGCCGCCGCCTCGTCTATCGCTGTCTGGTTGAGGCCGCGAAAGGCCAGCACCTTGGTCACGCGGAACTGCTCCAGCCGCTCGCCCGTGCGCGACAGCGCCTTGAGTTGATCGCCCACCTTCAGCGTGCCGGATTCCACCCGCCCGGTCAGGATGCGCCCGATGAAGGGATCGGCGGAAAGCGTGGTGGCCAGCATGCGGAACGGCTTCCTGACGTTTTCCACCTGCTGCGGCGCGGGCACGTGGCTGACGATCAGATCGAAGAGCGCGTCAAGGTTCTGGCGCGGCCCGTCAAGGCTGTCATCCGCCCAACCGGCGCGGCCCGAGGCATAGAGATGCGGGAAATCAAGCTGCTCGTCCGATGCGCCGAGATTGGCGAAAAGGTCGAACACCTCGTTCAGCGCCCGGTTCGGTTCGGCATCGGGCTTGTCGACCTTGTTCAGCACGACGATGGGCCGCAGCCCAAGGGCCAGCGCCTTCGAGGTCACGAATTTCGTCTGCGGCATCGGCCCTTCGGCGGCATCGACCAGAAGGCAGACCCCGTCGACCATGTTCAGAATCCGCTCCACCTCGCCGCCGAAATCGGCGTGGCCGGGGGTGTCGACGATGTTGATCCGGACCCCGCTGTGTTCGACGCTGGTGCATTTCGCAAGGATGGTGATGCCGCGCTCGCGCTCGATGTCGTTGCTGTCCATCGCCCGTTCGGACACGGCCTGATTGTCGCGGAACGAACCGGACTGTTTCAGAAGCTCATCGACGAGCGTGGTCTTGCCGTGGTCGACATGCGCGATGATGGCGATGTTGCGAAGCTCCATCGGAGGGGTCTCTTTCATTTGTCCGCTTTGGGCGCGGCGATACCTTAGCCGCGGCGGAAAGGCCAGAGGGACCGTTCACGTCGCGATGTATCGGTCGCGCCGGTGGTTGATGGCGATGATCAGATTGAGGATCAGCGCACCGAAAACGGACCACAGGACGATCCCTATGGGAAACAGCAGTGTCGCCACCCCGAAGATCAGGCTGTCGAAAGCCAGTTGCACATATCCCGCCCGCCAGCCGTAGCGGTCCTGCGCGATGAGTGCCAGCACGCCGAGCCCCCCGAGGCTGCCATTGTGGCGGAACATGGCCAGAAGGCCAAGGCCGGTCAATGCGCCGAACATCGCCGCGCCAAGCGGTGTGGACAGATGCGAGAAGGTCAGGCCAAGCGGCAGCAGCGTCGTCAGGACGGAAAGCGCGGTCACCGAGAGGATCGACTTCAGCGCAAAGCCGCGGCCAAGCCGCCGCCAGCCGAGGATATAGAAGGGGATGTTGAGCAGAAAGAAGATCGCGCCGAAGGACCAGCCCGAGAGATACGACAGAATGGCGGCGACACCGGCTGTCTGGCCGGTGATCAGGCCAAGCTGCGTCAGCGTATGTATCCCGAGGCTGCAGAGAAAGACCCCAAGGCCGATGCCCTGCGCATCGTCAAGGAAGCCGTGATCGACCGGGGATGTCTGCGCCATGACCGACATCTAAGTCAGTAACCCTGACCTGTCTACCTGACGAAAGAAAAGCCGGGGCCGCTGGCGGGCTGCCCCGGTTCATTGCCCGATTTTCGGGCAGTTCAGCCCGCGAGTGCCTTGTTCAGGTACTCATCCACTTTTTCCAGATAGCCCATCGTCGTCAGCCATTTCTGATCCGGCCCCACCAGCAGCGCGAGGTCCTTGGTCATCCAGCCGTCTTCGACCGCATCCACGGTCACCTTCTCCAGCGTCGTCGCGAAGGTCATCAGCGCGGTGTTGCCGTCAAGCTTTGCGCGGTGCTTCAGGCCTCCCGTCCAGGCGTAGATCGACGCGATGGAGTTCGTCGAGGTCGCCTTGCCCTTCTGATGTTCGCGGTAGTGGCGGGTGACGGTGCCATGGGCGGCCTCGGCCTCGACCGTCTTGCCATCGGGCGTCATCAGCACCGAGGTCATGAGGCCCAGCGACCCGAAGCCCTGCGCTACGGTATCGGACTGCACGTCGCCGTCATAATTCTTGCAGGCCCAGACATATCCGCCCGACCATTTCATCGCCGATGCCACCATGTCGTCGATCAGCCGGTGTTCGTAATGGATGCCCTTCTTCTTGAACTCCGCCTCGAACTCTTCCTCGTAGATCTTCTGGAACAGATCCTTGAAGCGGCCGTCATAGGCCTTGAGGATGGTGTTCTTGGTCGACAGATAGACCGGCCAGCCCAGGTTCAAGCCGTAGTTCAGCGAGGCGCGGGCGAAGTCGGTGATGCTGTCGTCAAGGTTGTACATGCCCATGAACACGCCGGCCGAGGGGGCGGCATAGACGTCACGCTCGATCGTGGTGCCATCATCGCCGACGAATTTCATCGTCAGCTTGCCCTTGCCGGGAAAGCGGAAGTCGGTGGCGCGGTACTGATCGCCAAAGGCGTGGCGGCCGACGACGATGGGCTGGGTCCAGCCCGGAACCAGCCGCGGCACGTTGCGGCAGATGATCGGCTGGCGAAAGATCACCCCGCCAAGAATGTTGCGGATGGTGCCGTTCGGCGATTTCCACATCTGCTTCAGGCCGAATTCCTCGACCCGGGCCTCATCAGGCGTGATCGTGGCGCATTTGACGCCGACGCCGTAGGTCTTGATCGCCTCGGCGCTGTCCACGGTGACCTGGTCATTGGTGCGGTCCCGCTCTTCGATCCCGAGGTCGAAGTATTTCAGATCGATGTCGAGATAGGGCAGGATCAGTTTCTGCTTGATGAAATCCCAGATGATCCGGGTCATCTCGTCGCCATCAAGCTCGACGACGGGGTTGGCTACCTTGATCTTGGACATGCGGCTCTCCGGTCAGGGGATTCGTTTGCTGGGGTCATAGCGGAAAAGGGGCGGGTTGGGAAGTGCGGTATGCGATTGTATACCGAAATCAGCCTCCCCTGCCGGGCCAGAAACGTTTCGCCAGTTGGAAAAGGTAGACGGCGGCGCCGCACAGGGCCGCACCCATGAAGACCTCCAGATGACGATCGCCTCCGAACAGAAAGGCGGGCGTTCCGAAAAATTCGCTGCCAAGAAGCAGCGCCCAGAATATCAACGCGATGAGATCGGCGTCGGTCAGCCTGCTGCTCGTCCTGCGCATCAGCATGAAACCGGCGACGGCGATGGTCCCGAAGCCGAGGTTGGTGATCCACCATTGCACGGGGAAGGCATCGGGCGTTGATCGCAGCCGTGCGACCATCCATTCGACGGGGAAGAGCACAGGCAGCAGGTGCTGCCAGCCCGCCGTGGCAAGTGCCGTGCAGACCCAGACGACCAATGGCAAGTGGCGGGTTATGCGAACCAGGGCAACACCTTATGCCTGACCCACTCCCACAGCCCCGGCGCGCCCCTGGCGATCTTGCTGCCCACGCGGGCCTCCAGTTGGTCATAGGTCACGTCGTAGGTGGCCCATGTGCCACCGCCGCTCATCAGGTTCGCCATGACGGGCTGCACCCGGTCAAGCGACTTGGCAAAGCGGGCGTCCGCGGTCTCGGCGGCCTCGAATTCCTGCCAGAGCGCATGAAGATCGGCTGCCAAGTCCTTGGGAAGGAGGCCAAAGATGCGTTCTGCGGCCTTGGCTTCGGCATCGCGGGTCGCGGCGCTGGCATGCGCGGTGCCATTCGCCGAATGGATCGGGACATCCCCCACGTCGATCTCCACCAGATCGTGCAGAAGCAGCATCCGGATCACCCGGTCGATATTGACGCCTGGCCCGGCCTGATCGGCCAGGACCAGCGCGTAAAGCGCGAGATGCCAGGAGTGTTCGCCCGAATTCTCAGGCCGCGATCCATCGCATAATGTGGTTGCGCGCAGCACCGATTTCAGCCGGTCGGCCTCGTTGAGGAAGGCGAATTGCGCGTCGAGCCTGGCGCTCAAAGGAAGCTGTCGTCCAGATCGAAAAGCGGGCGGGATTCGGGCGGATCCTGTGGTTTGGTCTCCGCCTTCTCCTTTTCCTTGTTCTTCGCGGCGAGAGCCCGTTCAAGCCGGGCACTTGGCGTTTCCTTCACCTTGGCGACGGGGGCCGCCTCTTCGATCTTGGCCACCGGTGCGGGTGCCGGTTCGGCGGCCTTTGCCACCGGTGCGGGTGCCGGTTCGGTGGCCTTTGCAACCGGCGCTGGTTCTGCGACCGGGGCCGCCGCTGGCGGTGCATCCGCGACCTGCGCGTCCGGCAGCTCGTCCGGAAGGGGCCTCCACCGCCACCGCGCGCTTGGCGACAAGGGCCTTGTCGAGGATATCCCGCCCGCGCCGTTCGGCCAGCCGGATGCGGACCGATGTCATGAACGCTTCCTGCAACGTGGGCGAGGCGGCGAGCAGGACCTTGCCCACCTCTTCGTAGAAGCGGTCGTCCCCAAGCTCCACCTGCGATTCGAGCACATCCTTGGCAAGCTTGTCGGCCAGTTCCTGGATGAACGACATCTTACCGCGTCGCTTCTGTCATCCGGCGGCGGACATAGTCCGAAACAGCGCCTATCATCGGTTTCATATGGGCTTCCTCGTCCTTGAAGAAATGATCCGCGCCCTCGATCTGCATGTGGGTGATGGTGATGCCCTTCTGTTCGTGCAGCTTGTTCACCAGGCTCACGGTATCCTTGGGCGGCGCGACCTTGTCGGCGGTGCCATTGATGATCAGCCCGGACGAGGGGCAGGGCGCGAGAAACGAGAAGTCATACATGTTCGCGGGAGGCGCGACCGAGATGAAGCCGGTGATCTCGGGCCGCCGCATCAGAAGCTGCATGCCGATCCAGGCGCCAAAGCTGAACCCGGCGACCCAGCAATGCTTGGAATTCTGGTTCATCGACTGCAGATAATCGAGAGCGGAGGCCGCATCGCTAAGCTCGCCGATGCCCTGATCATACTCGCCCTGGCTGCGCCCGACGCCGCGGAAGTTGAACCGCAGCACCGTGAAGCCCAGATTGTAGAAGGCATAGTGCAGGTTGTAGACGACCTTGTTGTTCATCGTCCCGCCATAGGCAGGATGCGGATGCAGAACGATGGCAATCGGGGCGTCGCGCTCGGGCTGCGGATGATAGCGGCCTTCCAGACGACCGTCGGGTCCGGCAAAGATAACCTCGGGCATAGTCCTCGCCTGAATGGGGGCGGAGCGATTTCTTGACGCTTTCGCTCGGCTAAATTAGAACGCTTCTAAAGACGACATCTGATCGCCTTCGTGGTCGGCCTGAGGTAATGCCGTGCGGGGGCGACGTCAATCTTATTGCGCCGGTTCGCAAAGGAGGACTCGATGAAACTCTCGACCAAGGGGCGGTATGCGATGGTGGCTCTGGCCGATCTGGCGCTGGCCAAGGGAGATGACCTGGTGTCGCTCGCGGCGATTTCCAAACGTCAGGATATCTCGCTGCCCTATCTGGAGCAACTCTTTGTCAAGCTGCGGCGCGCCGGCTTGGTGGAGGCGGTCCGCGGGCCGGGCGGCGGCTACAAGCTGGCGAAGACCTCCGACGAAATCCGCATCAGCGATGTGATGCAGGCCGTCGAGGAAACCGTGGATGCGATGCATACCGGGGCAGGGGCAAGCGGTGGCGTTTCGGGCAGCCGGGCACAGTCGCTGACCAACCGTCTTTGGGAAAGCCTTTCGGCCAATGTCTATGTATTTCTGCATCAGGTGCGGCTTTCCGATGTGGTCAGGAACGACCTGACGCCATGCCCGGCAGTGCCCTCGCTCTTTCGTGTGGTGGACGAGGAATGACATCGCGGCTCTATCTGGACTGGAATGCGACCACCCCGCTGCGGCCCGAGGCGCGGGCAACGATGGTGGAGGCCATGGATGTGTTCGGAAACCCCTCCTCGGTCCATGCCGAGGGGCGGGCCGCGCGGGCGCTCATCGAACGTCGCGAGTTGCAGCGTCTGGCCAATCGGATCCTTCCCGGCGAAGAACTCGCGCACGAACGCTTCGTTCACGACCACCGTCCACAGTGACGATGCGGTGTCGGTCTCGGCAAGAAGGCGGCCGCGCTGCAGCCTGATCCGCAGCT
>JAAURK010000063.1 GCA_012032275.1 Tabrizicola sp. | reverse complement strand
GCTGCGGGTTGCGCCCGCAGGCTGACCCCCGGTGGGTGGGGTGACAATTTGACCCCTGTGAAATCCGGCGGGCTTGACCGAGGTCAAGGTTGGCCGACGCAGCCTTTGCCAAGCTGATCCCGCATTGAACTGGGAGATGACGATGAACTACGACGCCGCACTTGACCGGGCGATCAACCGTCTTCACGACGAAGGGCGCTACCGGACCTTCATCGATATCGAGCGGCGTCAGGGCCATTTTCCCAATGCCATCTGGACCAGACCCGACGGCACCGAGGCCGAGATCACCGTCTGGTGCGGCAATGACTATCTGGGAATGGGCCAGCATCCCGAGGTTCTGGCCGCGATGCACGAGGCGCTGGAAGCGACGGGCGCGGGATCGGGTGGCACGCGCAACATCTCGGGCACCACGGTCTATCACCGGCGGCTGGAGGCGGAACTGGCCGACCTGCACGGCAAGGAAGCGGCGCTCGTCTTCACCAGCGCCTATATCGCCAATGATGCGACGCTGTCGGTGCTGCGGCAGATCTTTCCGGGGCTGATCATCTATTCCGATGCGCTGAACCATGCCTCGATGATCGAAGGCGTGCGGCGCGGCGGGGGCGAGAAGCGGATATTTCGCCACAACGATGTGGCCCATCTGCGGGAGCTTCTGGCAAAGGACGATCCGGCCGCGCCGAAGCTGATCGCCTTTGAATCGATCTATTCGATGGATGGCGATTTCGGCCCGATCGCGGCGATCTGCGATCTGGCAGAGGAATTCGGCGCGCTGACCTATCTCGACGAGGTGCATGCCGTTGGCATGTATGGGCCGCGCGGGGCAGGGGTGGCCGAACGCGACGGACAGGCCGGCCGGATCGACATCGTCAACGGCACGCTGGCCAAGGCTTATGGCGTTTTCGGCGGCTATATTGCTGCAACTGCGAAGATGGTGGATGCGGTGCGGAGTTATGCGCCGGGGTTCATCTTCACAACGTCGCTACCTCCGGCGATCGCGGCGGGTGCGGCGGCATCGGTGCGAATCCTCAAAGAGGCGCAGGAGCTGCGGGATGCACAGCAGTTGCAGGCGCGGATCCTGAAGATGCGGCTGAAGGCTCTGGGTCTGCCGATCGTCGATCACGGGTCACATATTGTGCCGGTGCATGTCGGTGACCCCATCCATTGCAAGATGCTGTCGGACATGCTGCTGGAGCACCACGGCATCTATGTGCAGCCGATCAACTTCCCGACCGTCCCGAGAGGCACCGAAAGGCTGCGTTTCACACCCTCGCCGGTGCATGACGCGGGGTCAATCGACCGGCTTGTCAAGGCCATGGACACACTCTGGCGCCAGTGTGCGCTGAATCGTGCCGAAGGGGTTGCGTGAGCCATCTCGCATGTGCAAAGGCACTTGCTTCATGCTAATCTTTCTTCAATACGAAGCCCGGTGAGTCGTTTCGCAGGCGACTCGGTAAACGGCGCAGCGAAGGGGACAGGTTTAGAATGATCGGCTGGAAGTCAAAGCCTTCCACAACCGAAGAGGATAAGCCGAAAGGCTTTGACGACTTCGAGTTGAGGTTGGGTGATGTCATGCGGGGCGAAAGGGCCACGCTGGGCAAATCCCTGCTTGATGTGCAGCGCGATCTCAAGATCAAGGCCACCTATATCGCCGCCATCGAGAATGCCGATGTTTCGGCCTTTGAGACCCAGGGATTCATCGCCGGATATGTGCGGTCTTATGCCCGGTATCTTGGCATGGAACCGGACTGGGCCTTTCAGCGGTTTTGTTCGGAGGCGGGCTTTGCGGTGGCGCATGGCATGTCGACGGCGGCCTCAAGCCAACGGCTGACGCAGGCCAAGACGCGGGTGGATTATTCCGACCCGCTTGCCAATCCCAATGCAACTTTCGTGCCACGGGGCGAAGGTGTGTTTTCCGGCATCCAGCCGGGCGCCGTCGGCTCCGTCGCGGTGCTTGTCGCGCTGATCGGCGCCATCGGCTACGGCGGCTGGTCGGTCCTGCAAGAGGTGCAGCGCGTGCAGCTGGCGCCGGTGAACGAAGCGCCGACAGTCGTGGCCCAGCTTGACCCGATCGAGGGGGCAAATCCGCCGAAGGTGGACATCACCCCGCCGCTAGCGACCGAAGCCGAGACGATTGCCATCGCCGAGGGTGCGGCCGAGAAGGATCTTCTGGACCGGCTTTATCGCCCGCAAGCGCTTGATGTGCCGGTTCTGACCTCGCGGGACGGCCCGATTGCATCGATCAACCCGCGCGATACCGGGGCACTTGCGGGAACCGATGTCGCCGTCGCCGAAACCGAGACCGCGGCGCCGCAGGACGAGGCGAATGTCCAGGTGGTGGCCGATGTGAAGCCGGGGGTCGAGGTTTTAGCCGTGCGTCCGTCCTGGGTGCGGGTATCCTCGGCCGACGGCACGGTTCTGTTCGAGAAGATCCTCGACGGGGGCGAGCGGTATACTGTGCCGCAGCTGGAACAGGCGGCGGTTTTCCGGGCGGGCAATTCCGGTTCGGTCTATTTCATCGTGAACGGCAAGACCTATGGCCCGGCAGCACCGGGCGCGAATGTGGTGAAGGACGTGGCGCTGTCGGCCGAAGCGCTGGTCGAGAGGTTCGCCGAGGCGGATTTCACCGCCGACGACGATCTGGCCCGGGTCAGCACCGCCGATGCCTCCAACGTGGTCCCGGCCTCGCCCGAAGTTTCCGAGTAGATCGCCGGGCCGTTCCGCCGTTGCCGTGCCCGGCGGCAAGCGGTATCCTTGCTGCGTAACGCAGCCGGAGCCCGCCTGATGTCGCACAATCCCATCCGTCCATGGCGTAACATCGACCGGCGCCTTTCGCGCCAGATCCGGGTTGGCAAGGTGCTGGTTGGCGGCGATGCGCCGATTTCGGTGCAGACGATGACCAACACGCTGACCACTGACGTGGCGGCGACAATCGAGCAGATTCAACGCTGTGCAGTGGCGGGGGCGGATATCGTGCGGGTGTCGACGCCGGACGAGGCCTCGACCTGGGCCTTGCGTGAGATCGTGGCCGAAAGCCCGGTGCCGATCGTGGCGGATATCCATTTCCACTACAAGCGCGCGATCGAGGCGGCCGAGGCGGGGGCGGCGTGCCTCCGGATCAATCCCGGCAATATCGGCGATGCGCGACGGGTGGCCGAGGTGGTCAAGGCGGCGAAGGACCACGGCTGCTCGATCCGGATCGGGGTCAATGCGGGGTCTTTGGAGAAGCACCTTCTGGAGAAATATGGCGAGCCCTGCCCGGATGCGATGGTGGAAAGCGGGCTCGATCACATCAAGCTATTGCAGGACAACGATTTTCACGAGTTCAAGATTTCGGTGAAAGCCTCTGACGTCTTTATGGCCGCCGCTGCCTACCAGCAGCTGGCGACGGTGACCGATGCGCCGATCCATCTGGGATCACCGAGGCCGGGGGCTGGTCAGCGGCACGGTGAAATCGGCCATCGGGCTTGGGAGCCTTCTGTGGTTCGGCATCGGCGATACGATCCGGGTCAGCCTGTCGGCGGACCCGGTGGAAGAGGTGAAGGTCGGCTTCGAGATCCTGAAATCGCTCGGCCTCAGGCACCGGGGGGTGACGATCATTTCGTGCCCCAGCTGCGCGCGGCAGGGGTTCGACGTGATCAAGACCGTCTCGGCGCTGGAAGAGCGGCTGGCGCATATCACCACCTCGATGAGCCTTTCGATCATCGGCTGCGTGGTCAACGGCCCGGGCGAGGCCTTGATGACCGATATCGGCTTTACCGGCGGCGGGGCGGGCAAGGGGATGGTCTATCTGGCTGGAAAACAGGCCCATACGCTGTCGAACGACCGGATGATCGATCATATCGTGGAACTGGTGGAGAAGAAGGCGGCCCAACTCGACGCTGCGGCCGAGGCTGCGGAGTGACCGCGCGCCATCCCGCCATCGTGCATTGGTCCGAGATCGAGGACCGCGAGGACTGGAGCTATGTGCAGTCGGATGAGCCGATGTCGCGCGGCGCCGCTTTTGGCAGGCATTTCGGCCTGGCGCGGATCGGCATCCATCATGTGCGGCTGATGCCGGGCCGACGGTCGTCTTTCCCGCATGCGGAAAGCCATGAGGATGAATTCGTCCATGTCATCGAAGGGACGCCGGATGTCTGGCTTGACGGCGTGCTGCACCGCCTTCGTCCGGGCGATGGCGTGGGGTTTCCGGCTGGCACCGGGTTGTCGCACAGTTTTCTGAACAATACCGACAGCGACGTCATGCTGATCGTGGTGGGCGACCGGTCGATGGCAGAAAACAGGATTGTCTATCCCGTCAACCCCGACCGCAAGGCCGTGCGGTCCGATTGGTGGGAAGATGCGCCGCCCCGGACGCTCGGCCCGCATGACGGGTTGACGGATGTGCGCCGTGCCGCGTTGAAAAATCGTTAGGCGCCAAGGGTCTGTGCGTTTTTGCAAGCTCTGCGCCGCATTTCCGGAGGTGGTCTTGGGCGGATCATCGGCTAGGTTAGCCTGATCTGGCACAGAGGACTGCAGGATGAACGAAACCAACCCGTTTGCGCTTCGCGGAGTTCGGGTGACCGCGTCGGTGCTGCTTTTGGCATCGATGACGATCATGGCGAATGCGACCATCGCGCCCTCGTTGCCCGGGTTGAAGGCACATTTCGCCGGTGTCGACGGGATCGAGACGCTGTCGGCGATGCTGCTGACCCTGCCGTCGCTGTCGATCATGCTGGCCGCCGGGCCGATCGGTGCGCTGGCGGACCGGGTCGACCGGCAGAAGATTCTCGCGGTGTCGGCGCTGCTTTATGCGCTGGGCGGGACGTCGGGGCTTTGGGCCGTGACCCTGCCGCAGATGCTGATCGGGCGGTTCATCCTGGGCATCGGCGTTGCGGGAACGATGACGCTGGCGATGGCCTGGGCGGCCGATCTGTGGGCCGGGGCGGCGCGCGAGCGGTATCTGGGCCTGCAGGGGGCGGCCATGTCGGCCGGCGGGATCGTGGTGATGCTGGCAGGAGGCGCGCTTGCGGCGCTCCATTGGCGGGGGGCCTTTGCCGTCTATGTCATCGTGGTGCCGGTGGCGGCACTTGCCCTGATGGCCCTTGCACCCGAGAACCGCCGCCTGCTTGCCGAACGGAAGGAGCGCCGCGAAAGCCCGGCGCAAAGCGCGCCGGTGGAGCCCTTTCCCTGGCGTGTCTTTGCCCTTGTCGGGCCGCTGTCGTTTCTTTTCATGGTGACGTTCTACATCATGCCGACACGGCTGCCGTTCCTGCTTGAGGGGATCGGCGTCACCAATGCCGCATTTGTCGGAGCGATCATGGCGCTGATGACGCTGGCATCGGTGCCCGGCGCGCTGCTTTACGGACAGGTGCGGCGGTTCCTGTCGCCGATGGCGATCTTCGCCTGGTCCTATGGGTTGATGGGGGCGGGCCTGATCCTGATCGGCATGGCGCCGGGCGTCTGGACGGTGGTCCTTGCGGTGGTGATCATGGGCGCAGGGATGGGCCCGTCGATGCCGAACTACACGACCTATATGATGGCCTCCGTGCCTCCGTCGCAACGGGGGCGGGCAGCGGGATTGCTGACGACAAGCTTCTTTGCGGGGCAGTTCGCCTCGCCGCTGGTCACCGCGCCGCTGGTCACCGCGTTTCAGCTGAGCGGCGCGTTCGAAACGATGGGCGTCGCGCTGTTGCTGCTGTGCGTGGTGATCGCGATCCGGGCGGGCACGTCGCGGCGGATGGGGCAGATGACCCGCCCTGAGGCCCCTGTGTCAGATCAGCCGTCGCGCTGGCCCGCCACGATCTTCCGCATCCCCTCAAGCGGCACATAGCCGCGCACCATGGCCTTGTCGACGACGAAGGTCGGCGTGCCGTTGATTTCCATCGTCGAAGCGAGGGCATGGTTGGCCTCGATCACGGCATTGACCTCTGGCGATTTCATCCGCTCGATGATCGGTCCGGCATCGTGGCCAAGATCGGTCGCCAGGCGCGACAGGGTTTCTATCGTGGCATCGCCGCGCAGGGTGATCAGCGCGTTGTGGGCGGCCTTGTAGGCGTCATCGCCATGGATCAGGCGGATCGCAATCGCGAATTGCGAGGACAGCACGGATTGTTCGCCAAGGATCGGGAACTCCTTGATCACATAGCGGATATTGCCATCCGACGAGATCAGCTCGGCCACCTCGTCATGGGCCTTCCGACAGTAGCCGCAGCGATAGTCCATGAATTCGACAACCGTGATGTCGCCTTCCGGATTGCCGCCCGCCCAGTCATTCGCATTCTCGAAAATGGCGGCGTTGTTGTCGCGCAGCATCGTCAGATCGCGCTCGGCGGCGGCGGCATCTTCACGGCCTTGCAGGACATTCATCGCCTCGACAATGACTTCGGGGTGGTCGATCAGGTACTGGCGTACCTCGGCGTGGAAGGCGGCGCGTTCCTCTTCGGACATGTCGCCAAGGCCGCCTGCAAGGGCCGTGGTGGCGAAAAGACTGGTGGCGAGGCAGAGGGAGAGGCGGCGCATCGGCAAGCTCCTGCAGGGCGGCATGGCCCGGTTCGCGCCCCGGTGGGGCCTTTGCGGCGCGACATTAGGTAGAGGGTCGGGGAAGATCAAGCCGGGCAGGGCGCAATCCCCCGATTGTGATCCCGCAGTTCGGCCGGTGGCGCGGCGAAGGTGAATTTACAAAACCGCCGCCACGGCGGATAAGGCGGCGCCATGAGCAGGGTCACGCATCTTTTCGGGCTGGGACTGGCAGCGGTGCTGCTGGCTGCCGCTGGCACCGGCGCGCAGGAGCTTTCGGCCCTCGCGCGGCTGGCGCCGGATCAATCCTCGGTCGAAAGCCGAGGTGCGGTGGCAAAGATCCGTCTTGGCATCTCTCAGCCGGTGCCCTGGCGGGTGAGGCTGCTTGCCGATCCGCCACGTCTGATCCTCGATGTCCGCGAAGTGGACTGGACCGGGATGTCGGAGGTGGCGTTGAACGGCCCCGCGGTGATCGCGGCGCGGGCCGGGGTGTTCCGGCCGGGCTGGTCGCGGCTGGTGCTGGAGCTTTCCGCGCCTCATGCGATCCGGATCGCCGAGATGGCAACCACGGGCGAGGGGGCGATGATCCGGATCGATCTTGCGCCCACAGACCCCGAAAGCTTCGCCCGTGCCGCCGCGCGCCCCGAGCCGCAGGATTGGGCGCTGCCGGAGCCGTCTCAGATGCCGGAGCCTGCCGTCCGGGGGAATGGTCAGATCGTCGTCGTGCTCGATCCCGGCCATGGCGGGATCGACCCGGGCGCGGAACGGGGTGATCTGACGGAAGCCGGGCTGATGCTGACCTTCGCGCGGGAACTGAAGGAGCATCTTCTGCGCGACGGCCGCTTTTCCGTCGTGATGACGCGGGAGGAGGATGTCTTCGTGCCGCTGGAAGCGCGGGTCTCGATCGCGCGGGCGGCAGAGGCGGATGTCTTCCTGTCGCTTCATGCCGATGCCCTTGCCGAGGGCGAGGCGCAGGGGGCAACGGTCTACACGCTGTCTGCCGAGGCATCGGATGAGGCGGCGGCGGCACTGGCGGAACGGCATGACCGTGACGATCTTCTGGCCGGCGTGGACCTCAGCGGACAGGACGACCTCGTCGCCGAGATTCTGATGGACATGGCGCGGACGGAAACCGATCCGCGCACCCGGCGGCTGGCCGAGGCCGTGATGGCCACGATCAAGGCGGCCGAGTTGCGCATCCACCGCAACCCGGTTCAATCGGCGGGGTTTTCGGTGCTGAAATCGCCCGATATCCCTTCGGTGCTGCTGGAGGTGGGATTTCTGTCTTCGTCGCGCGATCTGAAGCGCCTGAACGATCCGGAATGGCGCGCCCGCATGGCAGAAGCGATCCGCCTTGGCCTGATCGAATGGGTGACCGAGGATGCAAGTCTGGGCGATCTGCGCGCGCCCTGAGATGTCGCGCCTTCTCGCTGGTGTGATCTGTCGCAGGGCGCCAAGCTTTTGACCTTGGGCCACGTCTGGTATACTCCACTCCGATAACCCACGGGAGTTTCTCTTGCTTCGATTCATCGCGTCATTTTTCGGCGGACTTTTTACCTTCGTGACGCTGGGCATGATGTTCGGGGCGCTGACGGTGGGGGCGGTGTTCTACATGTATTCCCGCGACCTGCCGAGCCACGAGAATCTGGCGCAATACACGCCGCCGACGATCAGCCGCATCTATTCGGGCGAAGGGCGGATCATCGATGAATTCGCCAAGGAACGCCGACTATTCGTGTCAAGCGAGGATATCCCCGATCTGGTGAAACACGCGTTCGTCAGTGCCGAGGACAAGAACTTCTATACCCATCACGGATATGACGCGCGGGGTATGGTCGCGGCAGTCGTGGAGGCGGTGAAATCCCGCGGCGGCAGCCTGCGCGGCGCGTCCACCATCACCCAGCAGGTGATGAAGAACTTCCTGCTGGACGGCAGCCGGTCGGTGGAGCGCAAGATCAAGGAGATCATCCTCGCCACGCGGCTTGAAGACACACTGTCCAAGGAAAAGATCCTCGAGCTTTATCTCAACGAGATTTTTCTGGGCAAGAATTCCTATGGTGTGGCCGCGGCCGCGCAGACCTATTTCAACAAACCGCTGGCAGAGCTTGCCCCGCATGAGGCGGCGATGCTTGCCGCGATGCCCCAGGCGCCGGGGAAATACGATCCGGTGACGGCGAAGGACCGCGTCATGCAGCGGCGCAACTATGTGCTGCGCGAGATGTGGCAGAACGGCTATATCGACGAGGCGACCTACCTTTCCGAAAAGGAACAGCCGCTGCGATCCGTTCAGAACGGCGATTTCGAGGCGTTCCGCGAGGCGCTGCCGCCGCGCAGCTATTTCACCGACGAAATCCGTCGCCAGCTTTCGGGAAGCTTTGGCGAAGAGGAGTTTTTCGGTGGCGGCCTGACGATCCGCGCCACGGTCGACCCCGAAATGCAGGAGGCCGCCGCCAAGGCGCTGCGTGACGGGCTGGAGAAATATGACCGCAGTCTTGGCGTCTGGCGCGGCACTGGAAAGACGCTGGCGGCCGAAAGGCTGGGCAGCGAGGAAAGCTGGCGGGCAGAGCTCGCCGCGCTCGAACTTCCGCGCGACATTCCGACCTGGTTCCCCGCCGTGGTGCTGGAGGTCGGCGAAAGCTCTGCCCGGATCGGCATCGAAGGCGTGGCCGAGGATGAAGACGGCCATTTCATCCCGCCCGAGGATGTGACCTGGGCGCGCAAGCGGCTTGAGGGTGGTGAGCTTGGCAGAAAGGCGCAGGTCGCGGGCGATCTACTGGCCGTGGGCGAGGTGGTTCTGGTCCGCGCGGTGACGAATGACGAGGACGGAACCTTCCGGCGCTGGTCGCTGCGCCAGGTGCCCGAGGTGCAGGGCGCCTTCATGGCGATGGATGTGAACACCGGCCGCGTTCTGGCGATGCAGGGCGGTTTTTCCTATCAGGAATCGGTCTTCAACCGCACGACCCAGGCCGCGCGCCAGCCGGGATCAAGCTTCAAGCCCTTCGTCTATGCGGCCGCGCTTGACAGCGGTTTCACCCCCGCGACGATCGTGGTGGACGCGCCGATCGAGGTGAACACGCCGCAGGGGCTCTGGACGCCGAAGAACGCCTCGAACAAGTTTTACGGGCCGACGCCTCTGCGAACCGGGATCGAGCAATCGCGGAACCTGATGACCATCCGGATCGCCGAGGAAATCGGGATGAGCACGGTTGCAGGCTATGCCGAACGGTTCGGCGTCTATGACCGGATGGGCCCGTTCCTCGCCAATGCGCTTGGCAGCCAGGAAACGACGCTGTTCAAGATGGTCGCGGCCTATGCGATGTTCGCCAATGGTGGAGAGCGGGTGGAACCGACGCTGGTGGACCGGGTGCAGGACCGGTTCGGCGCGACGATCTACCGCCATGACCGCCGCATCTGCGAGGATTGCGTCAGCGCCGATCTGCCGCGCGGCGAAGGCGTTCGCATCACGTCGAACCGCGAACGGGTGATGAATGCGATCACCGCCTATCAGCTCACCTCGATGATGCAGGGCGTGGTGCAGCGCGGCACCGCGCGGGGGATCAACCTGCCGGTGCCGGTGGCGGGCAAGACGGGGACGACGAACGACGCCAAGGATGTGTGGTTCATCGGCTTTACCTCGAACATCGCGGCGGGCTGCTACATCGGCTATGACCAGCCCCGGTCGCTTGGCAGCGGCGCGTCGGGCGCGGGTCTCTGCGGGCCGGTGTTCGAAAGCTTCATGAAGACGGCGATCAAGAAATACGGCGGGGGAGAGTTCCGCGTGCCTCCGGGCGGCTATTTCCTGAAGATCGACCGTTTCACCGGTCAGCGCCTGCCGGATGATGCCAGCGGCGAGAATGTGGTTTCGGAATATTTCCGCGAGGGCGAAGAGCCGATCTTCGGGCTTGGCGCTTTGGTCGACGGCGGCTTCGTCATGGGCGAGAACCTGCCGCTCTTTGCCTATGGCGAGACGGAGGGGCCACGCACCAGCACGACCGTCACCACATCGACGGGCGAGACCAAGGTGGTGCCGAAGAAGGCCGATTTCGGAACCGTATCCTCCGGCGGGCTTTACTGACCTGACGCCTGCCCTTGCCCGGGGCGAGGCTTGGCGCTAAGACGCCGGGTGATCAATGCCCGAGGTATCAGATGCGCGCCGAAACCCAATCTCACGCAGATGCGATCTCGCGGTCGCTCAAGCTTCTGGCGCAGCGCATGGATTGGGAAACCGCGCCGCACCGGCTTGAGGAATTCAACGCCATGATCGAGGCGCCGGATCTGTGGAACGATCCGGCCAAGGCGCAAAAGCTGATGCGGGAACGGCAGGCGCTGATCGACGCGGTCGCCAGCTACAAGCTGATCGATCAGGGCCTGCGCGACAATGTCGACCTGATCGAGCTTGGCGAGGCGGAGGGCGACGCCGAAATCGTCGCCGAGGCCGAGGCGGCGCTGGCTGATCTGGTCAAGACGGCCGAGGCGAAAGAGCTTGAGGCGCTGCTGAACGGCGAGGCGGATGCGAATGACACCTTCCTCGAGATCAATGCAGGGGCAGGCGGGACGGAAAGCTGCGACTGGGCGTCGATGCTGGCGCGAATGTACGTGCGCTGGGCCGAACAGCACGGCTACAAGGTGGAACTTCAGTCGGAATCGGACGGCGACGGTGCAGGTATAAAATCTGCCAGCTACAAGATCAGCGGCCACAATGCCTATGGCTGGCTGAAATCCGAGGCGGGCGTCCACCGGCTGGTGCGGATCTCTCCCTATGATTCAGCGGCGCGGCGGCATACCTCATTCTGTTCGGTCTGGGTCTATCCGGTGGTTGACGAGAACATCGAGATCGAGGTGCTGGACAAGGATATCCGGATCGATACGTTCCGGTCTTCGGGTGCTGGCGGCCAGCACGTGAACAAGACCGATTCCGCAGTGCGGATCACCCACTTCCCGACCAATATCGTGGTGACCTCGTCCCTGAAGTCGCAGCACCAGAACCGCGACATCGCGATGCAGGCGCTGAAATCGCGGCTTTACCAGATGGAGTTGAACCGCCGTAACGCTGCCATCATGGAAGCCCACGAAAACAAGGGAGATGCCGGGTGGGGCAACCAGATCCGGTCTTACGTGCTGCAGCCCTACCAGATGGTCAAGGATCTGCGGACCGGGCATGAGACATCCGATACCCAGGGCGTGCTTGACGGTGATCTGGACGGGTTCATGTCGGCCACGCTGGCGCTGAACGCCAGCGGCAAGAAGCGCAGCGACATCGCGGATGTTGACTGACCGGGACGTGATCTGGCGACATGGCGGCGGCGCTCCGGTCGGGCCTCGCGTTCCAGCACCGCGCCCCCCGATGCGGCGACGGTGTTCCGGCGGTGATTTCCCCGTGCACTGACGGATCGCGCTTGCCAGATCCCTGCCGCGACGCCTAAACTTTCGGCATGGCCGAAACGTCAACACCCGCGGTGCCCGAGGTCAATGAGGTCGATCTGTCTGACCTCAGGGAAAGCCTCGCGCTTGGCTGGCAGGATTTCCGCCGCGCGCCGCTTCTGGGGCTGGCGTTCTCGGCCGTCTATGTGCTGGGCGGCTGGGTGATCTTCTGGGCGATGACGACCCAGGGCCAGATCTGGTGGACGCTGCCCGCCAGCGCCGGTTTCCCGATTCTCGGCCCGTTCATTGCCTGCGGCTTCTATGAGATATCGCGGCGGCTGGAGGCGGGAGAGCCGCTGGATTCAGGTGTCTTCGGGGTCGTCTGGCGGCAGAAAGACCGGCAGATCCCGTCATCGCCGCGGTGATCGTCGTCTTCTTCCTGTTCTGGAATTTTCTCGCCCATATGATCTTTGCGCTTTTTCTTGGCCGGGCCACGATGACCAACATCTCCACCTCGGTCGAGATATTCGCCACCCCCCAAGGGCTGATGATGCTTGCGGTCGGGACGGTGATCGGGGCGGTTTTTGCGCTGGTTCTGTTTGGGCTGACGGTGGTGAGCCTGCCGCTGCTTCTGGACCGGGAGGTGGATTTCGTCACCGCGATGCTGACGAGCGTGACGCTGGTGCAGGAAAATCCGGCGGTGATGCTGGGTGGGGCGTGCTGATCGCGGTGCTGCTGTTTGCCGCGATGGTGCCGGGCTTTCTGGGGCTGTTCGTGGTGCTGCCGGTTCTGGGCCATGCCACCTGGCATCTCTACCGGCGTGCCATCGCCTGAGCGGGCTGTCCCATGAAAAAGGCACCGGAACGCGCCCGGTGCCCTTCAATTCTATGCGCAGGCGGCCGGTGTCAGCTGGCGCTGCCCGGGGCTGCAGGGGCGGGCTCGCTTGCGCCGCGCCCGGTGGTCGTGCTGCCCGGCGTGGCACGGCCGCTGGCCAGAGGATCGTCCTGACGCTGCACCGAACCTTCGAAATGCGCGCCGCTTTCGATCGCGATGGTCTTGTGGATGATGTCGCCCTCGACACGCGCGGTCGAGGTCAGGCGCACCTTCAGGCCGCGAACCCGGCCAATCACGCGGCCGTTCACGACGATATCGTCAGCCACGATCTCGCCACGGATCGTGGCGCTTTCACCGACAGTCAGCAGATGCGCCCGGATATCGCCCTCGACCGTGCCTTCCACCTGGATATCCCCGGTCGTGCGAAGATTGCCGACGACGGTCAGATCCGAGGAAAGGAGCGAGGCGGCGGCCTTGCCCTTGCCTGCAGAAGAGCCGAAGTCGCTGGAAGCTTTGTTCATCGGGCTCTCCGAGGTTCTGGATTTGTCTGCATCGCCCGGCTTCGGGCCCGTTTCATTGATGCGGCTTTTAGAAAACATTTTTCGCTGCCTTTATGAAGGTCATCGGGTTGATTGCCTTTCCCCCGATGCGGACTTCGTAGTGAAGATGGGTGCCGGTTGAACGGCCTGTGTTGCCCATATCACCGATCTGGTCTCCGCGCGATACCCTTTGTCCAACTTCAACCCGGATCTTTGACATGTGAGCGTATCGCGTCTCGATCCCGAATTCGTGCTGGATCTTGACCAGCCGGCCATAGCCGTTGTCCCAGTTGGCGTAGACCACCACACCGTCGGCCGTTGCATAGATCGGCGTTCCGACGGCGCCGGCCATGTCGGTACCTTCGTGCATGCGGTTGCCATAGCCCTTGGGATCCTTGCGGTAGCCAAAGCCCGAGGTCCAGCGGAACGCGCCCTTCACCGGCATCGCGAACGGGGCCTTGAAGGCGGCGAGGCGGTAGAGGTTCATCCTGTCCATCTCGGCGAGAATGGCATTCGCGCGCACTTCGTCCGGCGTCAGCGTCGCCCCGGAGGAGGACATCGAGATCGGGGTCAGCGGCCCGCCCTGGCCCGAATAGCCCTTGCGCACGGTATCAAGAAGATCGTCGGGCGACATGCCTGCGGCGCGGAACATGGTGTCCAGCGGCTCCATCGACACGGTCACTGCCTCTTCAAGCCGGGCGAAGATCGCGTCGTTCCGCAGTTCCAGCGCGCGCTTTTCCTGCGCAATGGCGGCGGTTTCTTCCTTGGCGGCGGCCGCTTCGCCGACCATCAGATCGCGCTGCGTTGCGGTCTGGCCAAGGGCACCCGTCAGGTATTCGAGCGTGGCAAGCGTATCCTGCGCGCGGCCCATTTCGGTCTTGACGCCGGATTGTTCGTTCAACGCAAGGACGGCGCGTTCCGCCTCGCCGCGGGCGGCATCGCGTTCCTTGATCGCGACCCTGAGCGTCGTCTGGATGGCCTCGATGCCGGTTTCCAGTTCGCGGCGGCGGTCCTCCGATGCTAGCAGCCGTTCCTGCATCTCGGACACCTGGGTCAGCGCGGCGTTGAACCGCTCCTGCGCCCGCAGCGCCTCTTCCGCGCGCAGGTCGCGGTCCCCGGACAGGGCGCTGAGGCGGGATTCAAAAACCGCCTGTTGCCGCGCCGATTGTTCCCGCGCGGAACCCGCGCTGATCGTATCCATCATGATGATGGCGGTCGCAACGATCGTCCAGGCCAGCGCCAGCGTGCCGCCGATCAGCGCCACCGCCTGAGTGCCGGATTTCAGCCGGATGAACCGGGTTTCGGTATCTGATTTGAGATAAAGCCGCTGTTCGGGCAGATGCCGTTCAAGCTGCAGATGAATGCGGTAGGCGAAGCGCTTCAGCACGTTGAATGCATCCATTTTCCTCCGGCCGGAGATCGGCCTGGTGATGTCGTGGATGACCGGCCGAGGCCCGTCGATAACCCGCCATTGATTAGCCAAAGCCTTTCACAACGGCAACATTTTTTGACCGGATCCCGGGTTTTTCGGCCCAATCCGGGCCGAGATCGGCAATAATTCGCCGATCAGGCGGTGTTTTCGACCAGCGGCCAATAGAAATCGGGCGGAATTCCGGCCTCCGCGCGTTTTTCTTCGTTGAATGGCGGCTTCAGCGCGCCATGGAAGTACTTTCTGACCAGATTGTGAAAAACGTCTTTTGGATCAGCACCTTCACGGCCACAAAGCCAGTTGAACCACTTCGACCCATAGGCGACATGGGCGACCTCCTCGGCATAGATCACCTCCAGCGCGGAGACCGCCATCGGCTCGTTCGCCTTGCGGAAAATCTCGATCATGCCGGGCGTGACATCAAGCCCGCGCGCCTCGAGAACCATGGGCACCACGGCCAGACGGCCAAGCAGGTCCGCGGCCGTGTCTTCCGCCGCCCGCCACATGCCCGCATGGGCGGGAAGCGCGCCATAATGGCTGCCAAGGGTCTCGAGGCAATCGCTTATCAGGTTGAAATGCTTGGCTTCCTCGTCCGCGGATTTGACCCAGTCGTCATAGAAGCCAAGCGGCGATCGGGTGACCCGGTGAAGCGCGACGATGACTGTCCAGTGCAAATCGACGGCGTTGAGTTCGATATGTGCTACTCGTGTGCAGCAGCGGCCGACCCAGGCCCTGC
>JAAURK010000379.1 GCA_012032275.1 Tabrizicola sp. | reverse complement strand
CACACTTTGCCGCCACAATCGGCGCGCCAGACGCGGACCCGCTTGGCCAGCCGGGCACCGGTGGCGGCCGAGATCATCAGACGGCGCGCCGCCTCCCGGCCAGACAGTCCGTCCTCGATACAGCGTTGAAACCTCCGACGAATGTCGAGCGAGAGCGGTGCGGGCATGGCGTGATCCTCCTGAAAAGGATGAATCACAGTTAGACCCTCAGGGGAATCCCTCGATTCAACGTAAGCGCAGGTTGCTCTAAAGCTCGATCTCGCCGTTCGGGCCGGGCAGGAACTCGGGCTTGGGCAGCAGCGGGGCCTTGCGCCGGATGATGATATCGCCATTCGGCATCATCTCGGGCGCGCTGTAATTCTTGATGTCGTCGATCATCGAGATCAACTGGTGCAGCCGCGGGCCAAGTTCGCGCAACTGCGGCTCGATCTCTGTCAGCGCCTGTTCCATCTCGTCAAGCGCGGGTTCCATCTCGGTCATCAGGCCCCGCAGCACCAGCTTTGCGCCTTCTTCCATCAGGCTGAAGCCATCGTCGTCGGGAGGCTGAGGCGTGGCGTCCTGCGCAATGGCAGGGGCGGCGAGAAAGCAAAGGGCGACCAGGGCGTATCTCATCGCTTGAATATGGACCCAAGGCCCACGGATTTCAACCGGCAACCGGAATGTCGAGCGTGACCGGAAAGTGATCGGAGGCCTGAAGCAGTGCTTCGCGCAGTTCCGGAACGGCCATGATGCGGGGATCGTTGAACGGGTGCCAGATGCGCCATTCGGGGGCGCGGGCGGAAAGATCGGGCGACACCATCATGAAATCGAGCAGCGCCTCGAAATAGCGCTTTTTCGGCGCAAGATAGAACCGGGCCGTGGTCGGGGCCAGTGCCACATGGCTTTGAAACGCCATTGCGGCATGGGGATCGTAAAGCCTCAGCGCCGGTTCGGCCACTGGCCCGAGCACGACCTCCACCCCGGACCGGCCGAACAGCTTTTCGAATTCGTCTAGGCCGGGACCGTCATTGAAATCGCCAAGAACGATCAGGCTTTCACCCGCGCCAAGATGCTCTTCGACCCGCTGCCGGATCCAGAGGCATTGCGCCAGCTGCTTGCGGCGGTTCTCGATCGACAGGCGGATCAGCTCTTCACGCCCGCGCGCGCCATGCGGGGCCTTGGATTTCGCGTGAACCCCGATCAGGCGGAACGGCTCGCCATTGGCTGGCCTGACCGCAAGTTCCAGCGGCGGCTTGGAAAAGGTGATCGTTTCCCAAACGGTATCGGCATCCAGATCATAGCGGAAGCTTTTGTCAAAGCGCGGGGCAGGGCCATCGGGCAGAGCATGGTCCGGCCCCCGGGGATCATGCTCGACCGTCATCCGTTCGGGATCGTAAAGCAGGGCGATTTCCTGCTCGGTATCTGATGGAAAGCCGATGATCGCCTTGTGCGCGCGCAGCCGGAACTGGCGGGCAAAGTTTTCCAGCGCCTTCACGGTCGATCGCCGGCCGTTGGTATCGGGCGCTTCGATGATCATCACCGCATCGGCGTCCATCGCGGTGAAGACGATCCCCAGCGCGCCGATCTGTTCGGCCCGCGACACGCCATAGCGGGCCGAGGGCGTTCCATCGGCCATCAGGCGACCCTTGTCGTTGAAAAGCCCGTTGAACCACTCGACGTTGTAGGTTGCAATCCTGAGATCGGCGGTCGTCATGCGGCACGCTGGGCAGAGATCTCTTCCCAGGCGGCATTGATCGCGATCAGGCGGCGTTCGGCCAGTTTCAGCGCCTCGACCGGCACGCCGCGCGCCATCATCGCATCGGGATGACTGTCACGCACCGCCTGTTTCCAGGCGGCACGGGCCTCGTTGAGGCTGGCGTCATGGGCAATCCCCAGAACATCATAGGGATCGCGCGGCGCGCCCTCGACAAAGCGGGCGCGCAGGGTTGAAAAGCAGCGGTCGTCAAGGCCGAAGATCGTGGCGACCTCCTTCAGGAAATCGTTCTCGCCCGGGTGATAGGCGCCATCGGCCATCGCGATGTGGAAAGCCCCTCCAGCAGGTCGATCAGCACGTTGCGGTCATCGGCGCAGAGCGGCTCGTCAGGCTTGCGAAACAGGGCCGAGACCTTGCGGGCATAGCTGTCGAACCCCGCCACATCCTGGCGTGCAAGGTTGAAGACATGCGCCGCATTCGCCTCTTCGCCTTCGGGGATGGCGAAGACCCGGCGAAAGGCGGTCACCTCGTCGCGGGTGACCAGCCCGTCGGCCTTGGCCAGCTTGGCGCCAAGGGCAATGACCGCGATGGTGAAGCCGACCGACCGTTCCGGTGCCGGAGCGGCGCGCAGACGGTCAAGAATGACGGCCAGCCCCTCGCCTTGGGCGAGGGCGGAAAGCGCGTCGGCGATGCGGGTCCAGATCGACATGATGCGGGCAGGATAGCGCGGCTTCGCGGCGCTGTCAGGACAGGAATTTCTGCATCAGCACAAGGTCCATGAACCGGCCGAACTTGAAGCCGGCATCCGCCAGCGTGGCAACCCTTGCGTATCCTTGTGCGCTGTGAAAGGCGATCCCCGCCGGGTTCTCGCCCGAGATCGCCGCGATCATCTGATGGGCACCCTGCGCGCTTGCGTGGCTTTCGACGGCGGTCAGCAGATGCCTGCCGATCCCGCGGCCCCGCGCCATCGGGGCAAGCAGGACGGTGTGTTCCATGCAGCTTGCATAACCGGCGCCGCCCCGGAACTGGGCGTAGCTGGCAAAGCCGGACAGCAACTCCTCCTGTGCGACCAGCGTGACATGGCCTTGACGCAGCCGGTCGCCGATCATCGCGGCGATATCGGCGGCGGTCTTTTCGGTGCTGCTGAAGGTGACGGCGGTGTCGCGGATCCAGTGATTCCAGAGCGCGGCGATCCCGGCCGCGTCGGCCTCTGTCGCGGGGCGGATCATGTCAGGACACGTTCGCCATGCGGGGTGGCGACGGTGGCGCGCATCGCCTTCTGCGGGCCATGGCGGATGACGAGCCGTGGATCGGCAATCCGCCCGGCCAGCGCCGCAGACAGTGCATCCGCCTCGGGATGGGCGATCTCGAACCGGGTCAGCCGGAGGCCCCGGTCAGGCAAAGCCGGTGCGGGGTGCAGCGAGCCTTCCCACCGGATCAGCGCGGGAAAGCCGCCGTCGAAGGGCAGGCATCCGTCTGCGGGGACCGCCATCTGCCAGCGGTAGTCGCCTCGTTCAAGCGACACGGGCGCGCCGTCCCGGCAGGGCTGAGCGCCAGTTCGGCGGCAAGGTCGTCGCAGGCCGCGACCCAGT
>JAAURK010000378.1 GCA_012032275.1 Tabrizicola sp. | reverse complement strand
GATGATGCTGGCGCAGACGCATCACGAGGTGCGGGGCTATCTGCGCACCCAGCATGCCAATGCGCTGCAGGGTGTGGCGACCGAATTCATCACCCCCCAGCGGGTCAAGGAACTCTGCCCGATCCTGAACATCGAGGGGCCGCGCTATCCCGTTCTCGGCGCGCTCTGGCAGGCGCGGGGCGGGACCGGCAGGCATGATGCGGTGGCCTGGGGCTATGCGCGGGCCTGCAGCGACATGGGGATGGACATCATCCAGAACTGCGAAGTGACGGCGGTCAGGTCCGAAGGCGGCAAGGTGACGGGCGTCGAGACCACCAAGGGGGCGATCGGCTGCCGCAAGCTCGGCTTGGTCGTCGCGGGCCATTCGGGCCAATTGGCCGAGATGGCGGGGTTCCGCCTGCCGATCGAG
Organism: Tabrizicola sp.; assembly: GCA_012032275.1. GTDB lineage: Bacteria > Pseudomonadota > Alphaproteobacteria > Rhodobacterales > Rhodobacteraceae > JAAURK01. The sequence goes on along the minus strand of JAAURK010000378.1, from coordinate 2,899 downwards.
GCCGTCGCCCTGCAGGCGTTGGTCAGCGAACCGATCAAGCCCTGCATGGATGTGGTCGTCATGGCCAATACGGTGCACGGCTATATGAGCCAGTCCGACAAGGGCGAGATGGTGATCGGCGGCGGCACCGACGGGTTCAACAACTACACCCAGCGCGGCAGCTTCCACCATATCGAGGAAACCCTCCGCGCCCTCGTCGAAACCTTCCCGATCATCTCACGCCTCAAGATGCTGCGCCAATGGGGCGGGATCGTCGACATGACCGGCGACCGCTCGCCGCTCATATCGAAGACACCGCTTGGCAACTGCTTCATCAACTGCGGCTGGGGGACGGGCGGCTTCAAGGCGATCCCCGGTTCCGGCTGGGCCATGGCCGAGCTGATGGCCAAGGGCGAGCCGGGGCCCCTGGCCGAGGCGTTCAACATGTGGCGCTTTAAGGAAGGCCGGTTCATCGATGAATCGGTGGCGGCGGGGGTGGCGCATTGATGCGAGTTGACGAGTTTAACTCTACTGATCTGACCCTAGGGCCGCTGCATCTGACTGGCTGGTGGCGACCACTTTCAAAGCAGAACCAGGCGTGGTGGTCATTTAAGCAATGGCCACCGTGCAAGATCGATATCCTTCCGGCCTACATGGGAAAGATTACAGTGCCGGTCTGGGGTTTGCTGCAAAGCCCGACGGGCGAAGATGAGTTCCAGCTCTGGTATGACGGGTGCTTTTGGGACGAGAAAACGATCATTCCCAATTCAGATATACCGCTCGTGTTCATGCGCGAACAGTGGACACGCAACAAGCTGATCGCGAAGAGCGCCGATGGTCGTGCAGAGATTGTAGTGTTCGACGAGATGGAGCATGGGATGCAACCCCTCGCTGGTGGTTTGGAGAGATTCGCGTCTGGCAATGGCGGTGAATTCGAGAAGTTCTCATGGGGCGGCCAAGACGCGTTTCGGGTCTATGTCGCGGTCAGCTTCCCTCGGGACTTTGAGGCTGCTCAGTCGGCAGATACGCCGCTGCCAGATCCGGATGACGACGGCATTTTTCGATACCTAGAAAAGGTCGGGGGCAAAACAGAGTACTCTATGAAGGAAATGCGGCTCGCGGCCTTCAGCTTTCTCTGGCTGTGTGTCGAGAAGAATGGCAAGCGGCGCTGTGTTCTGGATTGGCCTTTTTGAAGGTGGGGCGATGAGAGCTGCATCGTGCGAATATTGTCGAACAGGCATGTGGCGCTTCAAGGAAGGCCGGTTCATCGATGAATCGGTGGCGGCAGGGGTGGCGCATTGATGTTGAAACTAAAAATCTTCTTGGCTGTCGGTCTCGGGGCATCGGTTTTCTGGCTCATCGGGAGCTCCGGAATCATCTGGACGCCGGGATCGGGCGACCCAGGCAACATCGTCTTCGCGGCAATAGCATTTGTATTTGGTTTCATGCTTCCGACCGAGATTGCGTTTTGGATGTCTAGGAAAGGTGGCCGTTAATGCTGATCCTCGAATGTCCCTATTGCGGCGTGAAGGCCGACGAGACCGAGCTTTCGCCCGGATACGAGGCGCATCTCAAGCGTTTTGGCCCGGGTTCCACCGACGAGGAATTCGAAGCCTACATGTTCGCCCGGAAGAACCCCAAGGGCGTGCATTTCGAACGCTGGCGCCATGCGTACGGCTGCGGCAAATGGTTCCTCGCCGCCCGCTGCACTGCGACGCTGGAGGTATTCGGCACCTATCCCGCGCAGGTTTCCGAACCGCCGCCGGACATCATTGCCAAGATCAGGGCCCGTCGGCCGGACTGGAGCGGATACAAATGAGCACCCGTCTGGCAAGGGGCGGTCGCCTGATCGACCGGTCTCGCAGCGTGGAATTCACCTTCAACGGCAAGCGCATGCGCGGCTATCAGGGCGATACGCTGGCCTCGGCACTTCTGGCCAATGACCAGATGCTGGTCGGCCGCAGTTTCAAATACCACCGCCCGCGCGGCATCGTGACCTCGGGCCCCGAAGAACCGAACGCGCTTGTCAACCTTGGCACCGGCGATCGGCTGGAACCGAACCAGCGCACCACCACGACCGAGCTTTTCGACGGGCTGACCGCGACCAGCCAGAACCACTTTCCGAGCCTTGAGTTCGACATCGGCGTTCTGAACAACTATGCCGCGCGGTTTCTGCCGGCGGGGTTCTATTACAAGACCTTCATCCATCCGCGTCCGTTCTGGAAACATGTGTTCGAGCCGGTGATCCGCCGGTCTGCAGGCCTTGGCCGCGCCCCGCGCGATGGCGATGCCGACCGTTATGAGCAGGCCTATGCCTTCTGTGACGTTCTTGTCGTGGGCGGCGGCATTGCCGGATTGCAGGCGGCACTTCTGGCCTCCTCTGCCGGAGCGCGGGTGCTGCTTTTGGAACAGGCACCCGTGCTGGGCGGGCGCGCGCCGGTGGACGGTGACATGATCGAGGGCAAGGCCGCGGCAGAGTGGATAGCGGCGGCCGAAGCGCAGCTCCGCGCCCGCGACGGCGTGACGATCCGCACCCGCTGCACAGGGGCGGGGGTCTATGACCACGGCTATGTGCTGGCCGATGAAAGGGTCGCCGATCACACGCCGGGCGACGGGCGGCCGAAGCACAGGCTCTGGCGCATCCGGGCGGGCCGCATCGTGACGGCGACGGGCGCGATCGAACGGCCATTGTCCTTTGCGGGCAATGACATACCGGGCGTCATGCTTGCGTCGGCGGTGCGCGATTATGTGGAGAACCACGCGGTCTCTCCCGGTGACCGGACGGTGCTGGTCACCAACAATGACGATGCCTATCGCGCGGCGATTGCGCTGAAGGCGGCGGGGCTTGACGTGCCCGCGGTGATCGACGTCCGGGCCAATGTGGCCGGTGCGCTGCCCGAGGAGGCGCGGCGCCTTGGCA
>JAAURK010000377.1 GCA_012032275.1 Tabrizicola sp. | reverse complement strand
GATCAGGAACAGGACCGGCGCCTGCGGCTCGGCCTTCGCGACATCACAGCCAATCCGGCCCAGGGTCGACAGAAGCCGCGTCTCGCGGGCGTCGTGGCGGCGCTGACCGCCAGCACCGGCAGCGACGGCACCATCCCGTGCCGCATCAGTTGCAACGCGATCTCGGCGATGTTGCCGGCACCCATGTAGACGACCAGCGTCGTCTCTTCCGACGCAAGCGACGCCCAGTCCAGATCCAGCGCCGCGTCCTTGGCACGGTGGCCGGTGACATAGCGCACGCCCGTCGCGAGGCCGCGATGCGTGAGCGGAACCCCGGTCGAGGCCGCGGCCCCCTGCGCCGAGGTGATGCCGGGGACGTAACTGACCCCTACACCGGCCAGCCGACAGGCCTCGGCCTCTTCGGACCCGCGTCCGAAGATCAGCGGATCGCCACCCTTCAGGCGCGCGACCACCAGCCCCTCGCGGGCCAGATCGACCAGCAGCGCATTGATCGCCTCTTGCGGAACCTTGTGGAATTTCGGCAACTTGCCGACATCGATCCGCCGCACGCCCGGGGGCACCAGTGCCATGATCTCGGGGCTGACAAGCCGGTCATGCACCACTACATCCGCCGTCTCGATCAGCCGCAATGCCTTCAGCGTCAGCAGCTCGGCGTCGCCGGGACCGGCGCCTATCAGGTGGACGTGACCGGACAAGGGGCCAGCATGGGTGCCGGGAAACGGGTCGAGGTCTTTCATGGCGGTCAGCCCCATCGGAAGGAAAGGGGCGGGGGTGAGAAGGGAGCAGACACCCCCGCCAGGAGGTACCCGCGGCACCGGCGGCCGCGGGCCAGGGAACCTCAATAGACGTCGTCGCGGGTATTCAGCACGTTGAACTTGCCCGTGGGCGTGATCAGGCGCGGATCCTTGATGACCTGCTTCAGTTCCAGCGTCTTGTCGTCGACGATGACGATGGCGCTTTCCTTGTCCTTCGCGTTCCAGACGCTGAACCACACCTCGGTGCCTTCCTTGTTGAACTCGGGCTGCACCACGCGCGGCTGGCCGTCCGGAATGCCCGCCCATTCCGCGATGGGAAGGGTGGTGAACTCCGGGTCCACATCCGGATCGCCGCCCATGGCCGAGATGTCGAAGACCGCGACCGAAGCCGAGATTTCCGCATCCGGGTTCAAGGGTGCATCGACGTAAAGATGGGTCGAGTTCGGATGTGTCTTGATGAACAGGGATCCCCCGCCCAAGGCATAGAAGCTGTCGACGATCTTCCATGCCTGGTCGGCATGGCCTTCCGGGTCGGTCCCGATCAGCGCGACCGATTCATCCCCAAGGTGCGACGTCGCCCAGACCGGCCCGTAGACCGGGTGCATGAAGTTCGCGCCGCGCCCCGGATGCGGGGTCTGGCCGCCGGTTTCCACCAGCGCGGTCAGCTTGTCTTCCTTGGTGTCCACCACGGCGATCTTGCCGCGCTGGTTTGCCGCCACAAGGAAATAGCGCTTGGTCGAATCGAAACCCCCGTCATGCAGGAAACGTTCCGCTTCGATCTCTGTCACCTTCAGGTTCTTCAGGTCGGTGTAGTCGACGAAAAGGATCTTCCCCGTCTCCTTCACGTTCACGATGAACTCCGGCTTGAAATGCGACGATAGGATCGAGGCGACGCGGGGTTCCGGGTGGTAGGTCTGTTCGTCGTAGATCATGCCACGGGTGGAAACGATCTTCTTCGGCTCCAGCGTCTCGCCATCCATGATCACGTATTGCGGCGGCCAGTAGGCTCCGGCGATGGCCAGCTTGTCTTCCCAGCCCTCGAACTTCGAGGTCTCGATCGACCGTGCCTCGATGCCGATCTTGATGGATGCGACCGTATCGGGCTTTTCCATCCAGAGATCGATCATGTTCACCAGCCCGTCGCGGCCGATGACGAAGAGGTAGCGGCCCGAGGCTGAAATCCGGCTGATATGCACCGCATAGCCAGTGTCGATGACGGCATGGATTTCATAGGTGCCACCGTCGATCAGCGCAATCTGGCCCGCATCCCGCAGGGTCACCGACATCAGGTTGTCGATGTCGATAGCGTTCATCTTTTCTTTCGGCCGGTCCTCGGGCTTCACCAGAACCTTCCACGAGGCCATCATCTCCGGCATCCCCCATTCCGGCGGCGCCGGGGGTTCCAAAAGCAGATAGCGGGCCATCAGGTCCACGTCTTCGTCGGTGAAATCGCCCGAGGTGCCCCAGTTCGGCATCCCGGCGGGCGAGCCATAGGTGATGAAACTTTGCAGATAGTCATACCCGTTCTCGCGGGTGATGTCGGTGGTCAATGGCTTGCCCGTCGCCCCCTTGCGCAGAACGCCGTGGCAGCCCGCGCAGCGTTCGAAGTAGATCGTGGTCGCCTTCTGGAATTCGTCCTGCGTCATCACCGGGTCGTCGGGCCGCAGACCCGGAATCTCGACCTTGATCTCACCCAGGGTGGTCATGCTGGGCTCGTAGGCGGCAGCGGGGCCGTCGGCGTGATCCGCAGGCTTTTCCTGCGCGGCGAGGGGCGCGGCCAGAAGCCCAAGGAACAGCGCGGCACTGCCCATCAGGACGGTCCTCGGTGGTTTCGGCCTGACATTTCTTGCTCGGGGGGTCATGGGAATCTCTCCGTTCAGCTGGTGAGGCTGAACCGACCATGAAAGACCGACGGGCCGCGCACCTTGACTTTCGTTAAGGCGGAGAGGGGGCCCGTGCCGCAGGGTCGGCTGCACCGGACGGACCCATGGACCGATGCGCCCTTTCCTGATCGCCATCTTCAGCCTCTTTCTCGCCGCCAGACCTGCCGCAGCCGACGGGTTGCTTGCGGACGATGCCCTGACGACGACCGCCCCGACAGCGGAAGAGGCAGCGCAACTTCTTGATCTTGCAGGGCCAGTGCAGGTCCGGCGCGTCGAGGATGGCGTGCCGGGCTGGACCGTCATCCAGAACGGAGAGGTGAAGGGCGACATCGGCTCCAGCTGGGAAATCGCCGGGTCGGTCGGCTATTCCGGGCGGCCCCTCGATGTGCTGGTGGCCATCTCGCCGCTGGCAAAGGTCACTGGCGCGCTGTTGGTGCGGCACAACGAGCCGGTGCTGACCCTCGGCATCTCGGACGCCGATATCGCCGCCTATGTGGCGGGCTTCACCGGCTATGACCTTGCCGCTTCGGACCCGGTCCAGGACCTGCCCCCGGTCATCTCCCGCGCCACCGTCTCGACCGGCGTGATCCGCGACGGCATCCTGCGCACCGCGCGGACGCTTGCCATCGGGCGCGGGTTGATCGCGGCGGGGGGCGGGGTGGACAGGCTGA
>JAAURK010000376.1 GCA_012032275.1 Tabrizicola sp. | reverse complement strand
CGCGGGTCAGGCCCCGGTCCACCGCCTCGCAGGCCCTGATCGCGGCGGGGAGGCTGCCGGTATGGCCGACCATGTCGGGATTGGCGAAATTGACCACGATCAGGTCATATCCCTTTTCAATCGCCTCGACAAAACGGTCCGACACCTGATCCGCGCTCATTTCCGGCTGGAGATCATAGGTTGCGACCTTGGGCGACGCAGGCATGGCGCGATCCTCGCCGGGGTAGGGCACTTCGCGCCCGCCGTTCAGAAAGAAGGTGACATGGGGGTATTTTTCGGTCTCGGCAAGCCGGAACTGGGTGCGGCCATGGGCAGAGACCCATTCGCCCAAGGTGTTCACGATCTCCTTCTTCGGGAAGACGGCGGTCATGAAAGCGTTGTGGGCGGTGGAGTAATCCACCATCCCGAGCATGGCCACCAGATGCGGCCGGGCGGGCCGGTCGAAGGCCGTGAAGGCCGGAGCGCCGATGGCCGACAGAATTTCCCGCGCGCGGTCGGCGCGGAAGTTCAGGAAGAAAAGGCCGTCGCTGTCTTGCATCCCGGGGTAGCTGCCGATGACCGTGGCAGGCAGGAATTCATCCGTAACGCCAATGGCATAACCCGCCGCAATCGCGGCACCGGCCGAAGTGGCGGCCGCGCCCTGCGCCTGCACCATGGCGCGGTAGGCGGTTTCCACCCGCTCCCACCGATTGTCGCGGTCCATCGCATAGTAGCGCCCCGTGACGGTGGCGATCCGGGCACCGGCAGGCAACGCGGCCTCAAGCGCGGCGACCTGTTCGGCACCCGACTGTGGCGGCACGTCGCGGCCGTCGGTGATGACATGTACCGCGACCGGGATGCCTTCGGCGGTGAGGACGCGGGCGGCCTCCAGCACATGTGCCTGATGCGCATGCACCCCGCCGGGAGAGCAGAGGCCCGCCAGATGCGCAACCCCGCCACTGGCCTTCAGGGTGGCGATGAAGTCGCGCAGGGCGGGTTCGCGGGCAAAACTGCCATCCTCGATCGCGAGGTCGATCTGGCCCAGATCCATCGCCACGATCCGGCCCGCGCCGATGTTGGTGTGCCCGACCTCGGAATTGCCCATCTGGCCGGTCGGCAGGCCCACATCCGGCCCGAAGGTCGTGAGAGTGGCATGCGGGCAGGCGGCCCAGAGGTGGTTGAACGTCGGAACCTGCGCCTGTGCCGGGGCGCTGACGGCGGGGTTTGCGCCAATGCCCCAACCGTCAAGAATGCAAAGGACGACGGGTTTCGGCATGGGACGGCTCCTCTTGCGGCTCGCCTCGGTTTTACGCCCCCCGGCACGGCGGGGCAACGGTGGGATTTACCGGCGCGCGCGCGGTCGCGGATGCTCTGGCGCCAGAGCGCGAAGACCCCGGCGGCCACCACGATGCCCGCGCCGATCGCCACATTGATGCGCAGCGTTTCGCCAAAGACCGTCAGGCCGATGGCCGATGCGAAGACCAGTTGCAGATAGGCGAAGGGCTGGACCGCCGACGCCTCTGCCACGGCATAGGACTGGATCAACAGCCAATGACCAAGCAGCGCCATGATGCAAAGCGCGATCATCCAGAACCAGTCCTGCGCCGCCATCGGCTCCCACGCCCAGAGGCCCACGCCCGTCATCGCCACCGCGCCCACGATCCCGGTCCAGAAAAAGCTGACGGCGGCCGCGTCCTTGCGCGCCACATAGCGCGTCATCAGCCCGTAAAGCGCGAAGAGCGTGGCCGCAAGCAAAGGCACCAGTGCCCAGGGCGAGAACACGGCAAAGCCGGGCTGCAGGATGATCAGCACTCCGGCGAAGCCGACAAGGATCGCCGTCCACCGCCGCCATCCCACTTTTTCGCCAAGCAGCGGGCCGGAAAGTGCGGCGACGAGCAGCGGATAGCAGGTGAAGACCGCATGCGCCTCGATCAGCCCCAGCTTCACGAAACCCATGACCATGACGCAGATCTCTGCCGCCAGAAGCAATCCGCGGATCACCTGCCGCACCGGAAATTCCGTCCGCACCGCCGCGCGAAGACCGCCTCCGGCGCGCCAGGCCAGCAGCAGCACGAAGGCCGCGAAAAACCAGTAGCGGATCATCACGATCATCAGCACGCTGTAATGCGAGGCAAGGTGGCGCGAGACGCCGTCCTGCGCCGCGAAGACGGCGGTCGTGGCGATCATCAGCCAGATCCCCGTCCGGGTGTTCTGCGGCGTGGTCATCCGGCGCGCTCCATCCTGCCGCGGCTCATGTGGCGCTTGCGGCCGAAACCGGGCGCGCGTTCGACCTCGAAACCGGCATCCGCCAGGCGCGCCGGACATGGCCCGCGGCGGTATAGGTGGCGAAGGTTCCCCCGGTGCGGTGTGCCGGGCGACCTCTGCCATCAGCGCCCCGGACCAGAGTTCGGGATTTTTCGCGGGCGAGAAGCCGTCCAGATACCAGGCATCCGCCCGGCCCTGCCAAAGCGGAAGCATGCGGCGCGCATCGCCCGGAATGATCTCGGCCCGGACCCCGGGCAGATCGAACTCCCTCTGCCCCGACCGCCAGGCCGCAAGAAATGGTTCGGCAACCTTCGCAACCTCGGGGAAGGCGGCCAGCGCGCGGGCGATATCTGCGGCCTGAAGCGGGAAGGCCTCGAAACTGGTAAAGCGGATCTGCCCCGGCAAACCCTGTCGCGCCAGCACAGTCGCCAGAAGATTGAGGCCGGTCCCGAAGCCAAGCTCGGCGATATGAAACCCGTCGCGGAACCGCCCGGGCAACCCGTTTCCGTCCAGAAACACATGCCGCGTTTCAGCCAGACCGCCGGTGATCGAGAAATAGGGATCGTCGAACCGGCGGGACACGGGGATCGTCTCGTCACGCCAGTCAAGATCAGCTGTGGCTTGTTCGATACCCGTCATGTGCCTTAAGCCCGTTCCGGGCATCCATGGGCAAGGTCGGGTGAAATGGCAAGGGTCGATCTGACGGTAAGGGGCGGCGGCATCTTCGGGCTGTCGATCGCCTGGGCCTGCCTTGGCCGGGGCGCGCGGGTGCGGTTGATCGAAACGGTGGCGATCGGGGCAGGCTCGTCGGGCGGGCTGGTCGGGGCGCTTGCCCCGCATGTGCCCGAAAGCTGGAACGAAAAGAAGCAGTTTCAGCTGGAAAGCCTGCTGATGTGCTTGGGAAAGGGACTGGGGCCAAAGGGAAAGGAGGTGCTCAGGCAACGGGTGGCAGTAAGAAGGGGAGTGGTAAAGGCAAAAGCACGAAAACAAAGTCAAAATCGAGTGCTGGCAGCTCATTTCCACGGTACTCGGGTGCAACACGGGGTCTTGCGCAGTACGGCACTTCACA
>JAAURK010000062.1 GCA_012032275.1 Tabrizicola sp. | reverse complement strand
GCACGAGCGACTCGCGGCTCTCGATCGCCGGGCTGAAGGCCGTCGAGCAGCGCAAGCATCCGCCGCGTCGCCGCCAGACCCGCCTGATCCGGAACAGGATGGGCCGCAAGCACGATCTCGATCCCCGCCGTGGGCCGACCATATCCGTACCGGGTGATGACCAGCCCCTCACAGGGGCCCCAGGCCGCCTCGACCGCTTCGGCCATCCGTGCGCTCGCCTTGCCCGCACCGATGACGACGACCCGGCCCTGCGGCTTTTCCGGCAGAAACCGCGCCAGCGACCGCATCGGATCGGCGACTTCGACAGCGCGGTCGAAGAGAGTGCGAAGGAACCTGTCGGGGTCGGTCATGGCAGGTCTGCTTAGGGTGGGCGCGGCCAGAGGTCAATCGAGGGTCAGGGTTTTCCCGTCCGGCAGACCGGAGGAAGGGGCGCTTTCGTCACCCTTTCCATGATGGCTCCTCCGCCCTATAAGGCCGCCTGAGCGAGGGAGTATGCGATGCGCAGTGCCGAAGTAACCCGCAAGACCGCCGAGACCGAGATCAGGGCCGTGGTCAATCTTGATGGCACCGGACAGTCCGGGATCGCAACCGGGGTGGGTTTCTTCGACCATATGCTGGACCAGTTGGCCCGCCACAGCCTGATCGACATCGATCTTTCGGCCAGGGGCGATCTGCATATCGACGATCACCACACGGTGGAGGATTGCGGCATCGCCTTGGGTCAGGCGCTTGCCCGCGCGCTTGGCGACAAGCGTGGCATCCGGCGCTATGGCCATTTCAATCTCGCGATGGACGATGCGCAAGTGGCGGTCGCGCTTGACCTTTCGGCGCGGCCCTATCTGGTGTGGAACCTGGCCTTCCCGACGCCGAAGATCGGCAGTTTCGACACCGAGCTTGTGCGCGAGTTCTGTCAGGCGCTGGCCACCCATGGCGGCGTGACGCTGCATGTCGATCTGATCCATGGCCTGAACAGCCACCACATCGCCGAAGCCGCGTTCAAGGCGCTGGCCCGTGCCCTGCGCATGGCGGTAGAGCCGGACCCCCGCAGCGCCGCAATCCCCTCGACCAAGGGCGCACTGTGACCGGCGCTGACAATTGTGGCCAGGTGCTGTCGTGGCGCTGACGGTTCTGGTGGATTACGACAGCGGCAATCTGCATTCCGCTGAAAAGGCTTTTCAGCGGATGGCGGCTGACACCGCTGCAGGCGATGTTCTGGTGACCTCGCGGCCCGAGGATGTGGCCCGGGCCGACCGGATCGTGCTGCCGGGCGATGGCGCCTTTCCGGCCTGCCGCCGCGCGCTTGGGTCTTACGGCGGCCTTTTCGACGCAATCGAAGAGGCGGTGACGCGGCGCGGACGGCCGTTCCTTGGCATCTGCGTCGGAATGCAGATGATGGCAAGCTGGGGCCGGGAACATGCCGATACCGCGGGCTTTGGCTGGATCGCGGGTGAGGTGGTGAAGATCACGCCCGCCGATCCCGCGCTGAAGGTGCCGCATATGGGCTGGAACGATCTGGTGATCGACCAGAACCGCGCGTCAGCCACCCGTCATCCCGTGCTCGAGGGCATCGACACCGGCGATCACGCCTATTTCGTCCATTCCTACCAGTTCCGCGTGGAAAACCCCGCCGAACGGCTGGCGCATTGCGATTATGGTGGAGAAATCACCGCCATCGTCGGGCGCGACACCATGATCGGCACCCAGTTCCACCCCGAGAAATCGCAGCAGGCCGGACTGCGCCTGATCGCGAATTTCCTGCGATGGCGGCCCTGAGCCCCGACGATCTTCAGGCGATCCTGACAGAGATCGCAGCCTCGATGGCCGAAGCCGAGGATCGCGGCACCGTCGCCACCTATATCCCCGAACTGGCCGATGTGGATCCGGCGCGATTTGCCATCGCCGTCGCCCTGCCCGATGGCACGACCCTTTCGGCAGGCGATGCCGATGTGCCGTTTTCCATCCAGTCGATCTCCAAGGTCTTCATGCTTGCAATCGCGCTTGGCCGACTGGGCGACCAGCTTTGGGCCCGCGTCGGGCGAGAGCCTTCGGGCCATGCGTTCAATTCGATCCTGCAGCTGGAACATGAAAACGGCATCCCGCGAAATCCGTTCGTCAATGCCGGAGCGATCGCGGTGACCGATGCGGTTCTGGCCGGGCATCAGCCGCGCGATGTGCTGGCAGAGCTTCTGCACTTCGTCCGGCTGGCCGCCGGGGATGATGCCATTCACATCGACAAGGCCGTCGCGGCCTCGGAACAGGCGACGGCGCATCGCAACATGGCGCTGGCGGAATTCATGGCGGCCCATGGCAATCTGCGGCATCCGGCAGCACTTGTCATTGGAACCTATGTGCATCAATGCGCGCTTGAGATGACGGTGACGCAGCTTGCCCGGGCGGGCCGGTTTCTGGTTGGCGCGCCCGGCTGCCCGAAGCTGGTGTCAACCGCCCGCATCCGCCGGATCAACGCGCTGATGCTGACATGCGGCCATTACGACAGCTCGGGCGACTTTGCCTACCGCGTTGGTCTGCCGGGGAAATCCGGGGTTGGCGGCGGCATTCTGGTGATAGCGCCGGGTCGGGCGAGCATCGCGGTCTGGTCGCCAGGCCTGACCGCGCAGGGCAATTCCAGGCTTGGCACCGAAGCGATGGAGTGGCTCGTGCGCAGGACAGGCTGGTCGGTCTTTGGCTGAGGCCCGCCGGACGGTTGCCGAAGCGCAGAAACGGCCCCTGCCCCCGGTTTTCGCCCGCTTTCGCCGAAACCGGGTGCCGGTGCCGTCCCGCTGGGCATGTCGCGCGCCCGGCCGGGGCTAGAGATAGGGCATCAGAAACGGCCGGGCACCGTAGAAATGCGCAGCGCCGGTGAAGAGATAGGCCGCCAGCGACCAGCCCCACTGCCCCCAGCTCATCGGGCGCTGCACCCGGGAAAGACCGTCGGCCTGCATGATGCTTTGCGCACCGACGAGCGCGAAGACAAAGAGGATCATCGACTGCTGCATCACCGCGGCAACCGCCAGTCCGGCGCTCATCAGCACGGTTACCCGATGCGCGACACCGGGGCCGAAGCGGAAGGCAAGAATGCGCACCATGCGCCCTCCGTCCAATGGCCAGAACGGCAGCAGGTTCAGAAAGTTCAGCACCGCCGAGACCGTGGCAAAGACCCACAGAAACTCTGCCACCACCGGTGCACTGTCTTGCACCAGCGCGGCCATGGTGAATGCCGCCGCCATCGGGGCGACCGATATCCCGGGACCAAGCAGGGTGATGAAGAAATCCTTCATCTGGCTGACCGGCTGGGAATCGGAAATGGCGACTCCGCCGAGAAGAGGGATCAGGCGAAACCGGGCATCGCTGTGGCCACAGACACGGAAAGCGGCGACATGGCCGAATTCGTGGATCATCACGGCCAGGATGATGCCGAAGCCATAAAGCGGGCCCCAGAGATATCCGGCGACGAGGATGGCCAGCAGCCCCATGCCAAGCCCCGTGGCATCAAGGCCGACAATCGCAAGACGGTTCCGCCCGACGAGCCCGCCGCGCAGGGCGTAAAGCGTCACCGCAATGAGGCCGGACGCCACCATGACATAAACCGGAACCATGCCGCCCATTGCCGAAACCCGAAATTCGATCGCACCTTGGCTCACCTTCCGCACGGCGCGCGGGTGCTGTCCAGAGCCTGCCGACAATTCTCTGGCACAGCGGCGATTTTGCCGCCCTCCGCGGTCCCCGCCGGCCTTACCCGGGCTTGCAGCGCTTGCAGGAGCGAAAGCCCGCGGCCAGCGCCTCGTCCAGCCTGTCAAATCGCCGGGTGTTCTGGCGGTGCGGGCGTGCCGGGCAACCGGCGCGGCAGACGATCCCTGTGGTCAGGACCGCATGAAACCAGGGGCTTGGTTCGCGCCGCACCAGCCCGTCCCATTCCGCATCGCTCAACGCCCGGCCAACCATCGCCCTGCCCTTCCGTCAAGCGATGCAAGCCCCGCCACGATCAGGGCGAAGCCTGCCACATGCTGCGGCAAAAGCCGCTCTCCAAGCAGGGCCCAGCCCAGGGCCGTCGCGCTGACTGGGATCAGGAATGTCACGAGGCCGAGGTTTGTCGCCCCGGCCGAGCGAGCAGCCGGAAGTAGATGAGATAGGCCAGCGCCGTCGAGAACACGGCGATGCCAAGGATCGCCGCCGCAACCTCTGCCCCCGGCCAGCCGATCGTCCATGGTCTGTCGACCCAGAGCCAGATCGGCGCCAGGATCAGCGAGGATGCCACAACCTGACCGAAGGCCGTGGCGAGCGGCGGCACGCCCATCCGGCGGAAACGCCTGCCCCAGACCCCGGCCAGGGCGTAGGACAACGCCGCCCCGAGACAGGCGAGCTTTGCCAGCCCCGCCCCGCCAAGACTGGCGCCCGACATCATCACCATGACCCCCGCAAAGCCGAAGCCGAGCCCCAGCGCCTTTGCTGGGGTGATCCGTTCGTCGCTTGTGGCGGCATGGGCGACCAGCACCGTGAGAAGTGGCGTCGTGGCATTCAGGATCGAGGCAAGCGCACCGGTGATCTGCCCCTGGGCCAGAACGAAAAGCGTGAACGGCACGGCATTGTTCAAGACGCCCATCACCAGAAGCGCAGGCCAGGCCACGCGCGGCGGAAGACCCAGCCCGCCCGCCCGCAGCACGATGCCGAGGATCGTCGCTGCCAGCGCCACCCGGAGCCAGACGATGGTCAGGGGCGGCAGGCCGGTCAGTGCCACCTCGACGAAAAAGAAAGACCCTCCCCACAGCAGGGAGAGGGTCAGAAGTCTTGTCCAGTCAGTACGGCTCATCCGCGGGCTCCTTTGGGCGCACAATGATCCGCCCTGAAAAGCCGTTCAACCCGATCCTTGCGGTTACTTCACCCGCGTCCAGGTACCGCCATCGCGGCAGATGCCCAGCACGCAGCCTCGCACGGCAAGCTTGTTGCCGGCAAGTTTCATATCCGAATTGTAGGTCTTGTTCCGGTCAGGCGACCAGACCTTGCCGTCATCATAGACGCCATCGCCATAGGCGACCATGTCCCAGATGATGCGCTTGCCGACATTGGGGCTCTTCAGCTCTTTGCCCGCGCCGTCGAAGGCCTTGATCAATGTGCCGCAGAAGGCATTTCCGCAGGGCTGCACCTGAACATGGCCAAAGTTGCCGTTGTCATCCGGTTTCGTCTTCCACACGCCTTCCACCGGATCGCCTGCAAGGGCCGCCGTGCCAGTGAACGCCAGCGCCACCGCCAGAATCAGTCGCTTCATCGGGGTTCCTCCTCCCTGAAACCAATGCGCGCATCATTGGTGACTTGCCCCGCCCCGATCAAGCGTGACGTCAGGTCGCGACCTGCGGGGCAAGGGCTTGGCATCACCCGCGCGCCGTGCCAAAGACCCCGCGACCCGACCGGAGGCCCCCCATGATCCTTTACCCCGCCATCGATCTCAAAGACGGCCAATGCGTCCGGCTCTTGCGCGGCGAGATGTCGGCGGCGACGGTCTTTGGCGATGACCCCGCCGCACAGGCCGCTGAATTTCAGGCTTCGGGCTGCGAATGGCTGCATCTGGTCGATCTTAACGGCGCCTTTGCCGGGGCGCCGGTGAACGGCGCGGCGGTCGAGGCGATCCTTGACCGGGTAAGCGTGCCCTGCCAGCTTGGCGGCGGCATCCGTGATATGGCGACGGTGGAGATGTGGCTGGAAAAGGGTCTCGCGCGGGTCATCCTTGGCACCGTGGCGGTCGAGAATCCAGCATTGGTGCGGCTGGCGGCGCGGGCCTTTCCGGGCCGGGTCGCCGTGGGGATCGACGCGCGCAACGGGTGGTCGCGACCAAGGGCTGGGCAGAGAAGACCGATGTCCAGGTCACCGATCTTGCCAGAAGCTTCGAGGACGCGGGGGTTGCCGCGATCATCTACACCGACATCGACCGCGACGGCGCGATGCAGGGCCCGAACATCGCGGCAACGACCGCTCTTGCCCGCGCGGTGACGATCCCGGTCATCGCTTCGGGAGGCGTCTCCTCGCTTGCCGATCTTCTGGCGTTGCGCCAAAGCGGTGTGATCGCCGGGGCGATCTCGGGGCGGGCGCTTTATGACGGGGCGATCGATCTGGGCGCGGCACTCGCCGCCCTGCGCGGGTGATGGACGCGCGGCACGGTCAGAGGCTGGTCGCCGCCGTCAGACGCCGGACAAGATCGCCCGTCAGTTCAGGATGACCGGCCCCCGCCGCATCGCGTGACGCAGCGGGGATTGGCAGTCCAGCCACACCTGGCCGCCATCGTCAGTACGCACGCGCATGGTGGAGGCAAGATAGAACGCCGCCAGCGGATCATCCGATGCCGGCTCCCGCTCCCCCGTCAGGGAAAGCGTGGTCGGCTGTGGTTGGGGCTGGTTGGACGTGACTGCCATTCTCTGACCTCCTTCACTCTGCAACATATCCAGATTCGTGCATTCGGGCCGGTCTGGCGACCCAAAAAGAAGTGATGGGGGGAACCTCGCCGACGGCGGAAAACCGCACGCGGGAATGGCCGGATCAGCAAGAAATCGCGCTGGCCCAGCCTCCGGGAGCCAGCGCAGCAAAAGCCTATTGCGCGGCTTTTTCGGTCAGCTTCGCCAAGGCGCCTGCCATCTTCTCGATCGCGCCACCCTCGGCGGGAATGGCCAGCCCCGCGAACATGTCGGCGGGATTTTCGTAGGCCAGCCAGACCTGCCCCTCGGCATCGGCATAGACCAGCACTTTCAGCGGCAGGCGAAGCCCGGCCAGCGGATCGGCCTGCATTACGGGCGTGCCCAAAGCGGGATTGCCGAAAATCAGCAACTGCGATTCGCCAAGCGGCATGTCGACCGACGCCGCTCCCTTGCCGTGATCCACGCGCGCCACGACCTTGGCCCCGGCTTCGGTGACCGCCGCCTCCAGCGCGTCGACCGTGGGGCCGACGGCCTTGGCGGATTTCAGTTGCACGACTTCGGCCAGTGCGGGCAGTGCGGCGCAGGCCAGCGCCGCCGATAGGACAATCTGTTTCATGGATATCACCTTGACTGCGGATCGAAGGACAATCCTCTGGCATCCCGGCGGTTATGGCCATAAAAGATCGCGTGATGAGAATAAACCCGCAGACATGCTGAAGACACGGATCATACCCTGCCTTGATGTGGCCGATGGCCGGGTCGTGAAAGGCGTGAACTTCGTCGATCTGATCGACGCGGGCGATCCGGTCGAGGCGGCGAAGGCCTACGATTCGGCGGGGGCGGACGAGCTTTGTTTCCTTGATATCATGGCGACCGAAGACAACCGCGCGACGATGTTCGATCTGGTCACCCGCACGGCCGAGCAGTGCTTCATGCCGCTGACCGTAGGTGGCGGGGTGCGCACGCACGAGGATGTGCGCCGTCTGCTTCTGGCCGGGGCCGACAAGGTGTCATTCAACTCCGCCGCCGTCGCCAATCCCGAGGTGGTGGCCGAAGCCGCCGACCGCTTCGGCAGCCAGTGCATCGTCGTGGCCATCGATGCCAAGACCACCGATGTCGGCCGGTGGGAAGTGTTCACCCATGGCGGCAGGCGCCCGACCGGCATCGATGCGGTGGCCTTTGCGCAGACGGTCGCGGCAAAGGGCGCGGGAGAGATCCTTCTGACCAGCATGGACCGCGACGGAACGCGGGCAGGCTTCAACCTGCCCCTGACCCGCGCCATTGCCGATGCGGTCACGATCCCGGTGATCGCCTCGGGCGGTGTCGGGACGCTGGATCATCTGGTCGAGGGGATCACCGAGGGCCATGCCAGCGCCGTCCTCGCCGCCTCGATCTTTCACTTCGGCACCTTCACCATCGGTCAGGCCAAGGCGCATATGGCCGCGGCCGGCATCCCTGTGAGGCTTTGATGACGCTCGCCCGCCTTGCCGCCACCATCGAAGCCCGCAAAGGGGCCGACCCGGAAAGCTCGTGGACCGCGAAGCTTCTGGCCCAGGGCCCCGAGAAATGCGCCGAGAAATTCGGGGAAGAGGCGGTCGAGGCGATCATCGAGGCCGTCAGGGGCGACCGCGACCGCCTTACCGCAGAGGCGGCGGATGTGCTTTACCACCTTCTCGTCATGCTCGCCGCGCGGGAGGTGACGCTGGCGGATGTTCTGGCCGAACTCGACCGTCGCGAAGGCACATCGGGTCTCGCGGAAAAGGCCGGGCGGCCCTAGACACTCCACGCTCCGCGGCCAAGCGCGGCCGATGTTTCCAGACTGATCCCGTGGCAGAGCGGATCGGCATGGCGGTGGACGAGGGCCCAGCCCCGGCCGCTGCGGCGATAGACCTGCGTCACCCGCAGCGCCCAGTCCTGCAGCGGGAGGCCCCCGACCTCCACGCGCGTCCGCTCGATCGTCGCAAAGACAGCCATGTCCCGCGTCGCCCACCCCTCGACCAGCTCTTGCGTCAGCGTTCCATTGCGGAAGAAGCGTCCCATCGCCGCAATCCGATCGGGCGTGTAGTCCGGCCCGCGCGATGGTGCGCCTCCAAAGGGCGACATCAGGACGAAGTCTTCCGAGATTCGGATCAGGCTGGTGTAAAGCCCGATCTCGCCACGCATCAATGCGTCGTTTGCCAGGGCCGAGATCCTGATCAGCGCAGCAAGCGCATCGGCATCCCCGGCGGCCGGTTCTTGCGGGATTTCATGGTTCGGTCGCATCACGGGAAACCCTCTCGATGCCGGTGCAGGACCGGCGCTGGTGTCCGGGTCTATCCGCTTCCTGCCTCCTGCATCCAGTGATATGATTTCAGCGAAATGCTGCATGAAACTGATCTCTCGCGCCTCGATCTGAACCTCCTGACGCTCTTCGATGCCGTCCGTCGCGAAGGGCATGTCGGGCGGGCGGCGGATCGGCTGAACCTGTCGCCCTCTGCGGTCAGCCACGGGTTGGCCCGGTTGCGCCGGATGTTCGACGACCCGCTGTTCCTGCGCATGCCGAAAGGTGTCGCGATGACCGCACGCGCCGAAGAACTCGCGCCGCAGGTGGCCGAGATCCTGTCCCGCATCCGCGCGGTCATGGTCAGCGCCACGCCCTTCGACCCCCGCCAGTCGAACCGTCGCTTTGTGATTGGGGCACCTGACGGCGTTGCCGCCGTGATCCTGCCGCCGCTTCTGAGGGCCCTGACGATTGCCGCGCCGAAGATTGACCTCGCCTTGCGCCAGTTGCTGCCGGACCCGGGCGAAACCCAGCCCGAAAGCGCCTGGCGTGGCGCGCTGGCCGACCTCGACAGCCGGACGCTTGACATCGCGATCCTGCCCGTGGCCCCAGACGGTGCCCGCTTTGCGGTACGACCGCTTTATGTCGAGGATTTCGTGATCGTGGTGCCCAAAGGTCACCCCTTTGCCGCAGACCCGACGGCAGAGCATTACTTCCGCCTTGGTCATGTGCTCGTGTCGGAAAAGGGCGATGCGCAGGGCTTTGTCGATCAAGCCGCCGGGGCCACAACCCTGCGCCGTCGCATCGCGCTGACCGTGCCCAATTTCATGATGGCCCTGGCAAGCGCCTCGGAGACCGGACTGGCCGCTGCGGTGCCCCGCCGCTTTGCAGCGCTTCACGCCGCACGCTTCGGCCTTGTTGCCGTCGAAGCCCCGCTTGACTTGCCAAAGTTCAGCCTCTGCGCCGCACTGCCGGAAGTCGCACTTGCGGACCGTGGCACCGCCTGGCTGCTGGAGACGCTTGTCGCGGCAGCCAGCGCGAAGAGCTAAAGCCCCAGCCGCGGGATCTCGATCGCCGGGCAGCGGTTCATCACAACCTGCAGCCCCGCCGCCCGCGCCCGTGCCGCCGCGGCCTCGTCCACCACGCCAAGCTGCATCCAGACAACCTTCGCACCCACCGCAATCGCCTGGTCGACAACGGTCCCGGCTTCTTCACTGCGGCGAAAGATGTCGACCATGTCGACCGGCCCGGCCTCTGCCAGCGCGGCGCGAACCTCTTCGCCGAGCGCCATCTGCCCTACCTGCCCCGGATTGACCGGGATCACCCGATAGCCGCGCCGCGCAAGGAAGGCCGCGACCTCGTTGCTTGGCCTTTCAGGCTTTGGCGACCAGCCGACCACGGCGATGGTCTTCACCGAGGTCAGGATATCGCGGATCATGGTATCGTCGGAAGGCATGGCACCACCGGATCAGAAAAAGGCGCCCAAGCCAAGGGCCGGGCGCCAAGTCGCGGAACGAGGGACAGTGAATTCAAGCACGGGGGTTCCGGTCCCGTACCTCCAGCATCATATAGAGTTGTGAATGCCGGGTTAAAGGCTCTGTCGCAGATTCGTGATCACGCCCGGCTCGCGGCATAAAGGGCCACCGCCGCGGCGTTCGAGACATTGAGGCTGCCGAAGGCTCCGGCAAAGGGAATCCGCGCGAGGATGTCGCAGGTCTCGCGCGTCTTTTCGCGCAGACCCGGCCCTTCCGCCCCAAGCACCAGCCCCAGCGCCCGCGTCGCCGCACCCGCGACCGCCGCATCCAGCGTCACCTCCGCCGCGCCATCAAGACCGATGAGCAGGAAGCCCATCGCCTGCAGCGCCTCCATCGCTTCGGCAAGATTGGTGACGCGCAGGTAGGGCTGGCGTTCCAGCGCGCCGCTTGCGGTCTTGGCCAGCGCCCCGGTCTCGGGCGCCGAATGATGGCGGGGGGCGATCACCGCCCGCGCCCCGAACACCTCCGCCGAGCGCAGCACCGCTCCCACATTATGCGGATCGGTGACGCGGTCCAGAAGCACGACAAGCGGCCGCCCCGCGCCCGCGATGCAGACCTCTTCAAGCGTTCCCCAGTCAAGCGCCCGCACCTCCAGCGCAGCGCCCTGATGCACCGATCCCTCGTCGATCGGCACATCGAACCGGCGCGGATCGGCGATCTCGGGCTCCATGCCCGACTGGGCAACCGCTTCGGCCAGCTTGTCGAGTGCATTCTTCGTCACCACGAGGCGGAGCTTCTCCCGCGCCGGGTTCACCAGCGCGTCGCGCACGGCATGAAGCCCGAAGAGCCATACCGTCTCGCGCGCGTCGGCCCGGCGGCCGCGTTCCTTTTCCACCACCCAGGCCGGTTTTTTCGCGCCCGTCTTCATGCCTCGATCCTCTGAATTTCAGGCCGGGACACTGCGCCAGCCCCTGCCCCGGATGCAAGCCGAAACTCGGCGAATGGATGCTTGACGCCCCCCTCCCCCTTGGATACACCCCCACGCGGCGGGCGACGAGCTGCAAGGTGCGGCAGGGGACTGTAACTCCCCCGGGCGACCCACGCCTGGTTCGATTCCAGGGTCGCCCACCATCTTCGCCTGGCATGGCTCCCGTATCTCTGGCCGGTCTGTTTCAGGCCCGGACGTCCTTCGGGCTGCCCATCGCCACATAGGTCGTGATCGCAGGGACCTCCGGCAGCACGCCCAGCACATCAGTGTGCCAATGCTTGTTGGCGGCAAGATCGGTCGCCTCGACCCGCAGGAGATGCTCCACCGTGCCGGTGATGTTGTGGCATTCGCGCATTTCGGCGGCGCGGGGCCGCAGAACGGGAGAGCCAGCGTTGCGATTGCAACCTGCAAGTGCTACCCAAGCTATACTGATTTCCGGCAGCGAGACGAGTATGTCGAATCCGAAATGGTATCCCGAAAAGCTGCGGGTTCCCAATAGGGGCACGAACGCGACCTACGTCTTCATGAAGACAGTCTATCGGCCGCTCGAGCACTTTTGCTATGCCGAGTTCGGGATTTGGAAGGCCGATACCGCAGCAAATGTGTGCAAGCTGTTTCCGAATGCGACGTTGTTCCTGTTCGATTTCGAGGACAACATTCGGGCCGCGCAGGAAAAGCTGTCGGTCTATCCGAACCGCGTCCATTATTTCGGCAATAGCCAGCGATACAACGACTCCTATAACTGGGCGCTCGGCAAGCTTGTGGCGCAGAACGGTGCGAAGCCCATTTTCGACTATTGCTTCCTTGATGGCGCACATACCTATGCGGTTGACGCACTGAACTTCTTCCTGTGTGACAGGCTGCTTCGGGTCGACGGCTATATGGATTTCGACGATTACAGCTGGACATTGCGCGGGTCTTCGCTTGATCCCAGCGCTGTTCCAGAAATGCTTCTCCAGTACACAGAGGAGCAGATCGACTCGTTGCAGGTCAAGATGATCGTGGACGATTTGGTGAAGACCGACTCGCGTTATGTCGAGAAGATAGCGAACAAAGTCTACCAGAAGCTGCGCGCCTGACGCGGCTCTAGGCGCGGTCGTCCTTCGGGCTGCCCATCACGACGAAGGTGGTGATCGACTGCACCTGCGGCAGGACGCCCAGGACCTCGGTGTGCCAGTGTTTGTAGGCCGCAAGGTCGGCGGTTTCGACGCGGAGGAGATACTCCACCGTGCCGGTGATGTTGTGGCATTCGCGGACCTGGGGCGCGCGGGCGACGGCACGTTCGAAGGCCTCTTGGCTGGCCTTGGTATGGCTGTTCAGCCCGACCGTCACATAGGCCACGAAGCCAAGGCCAAGCCGCGCCGGATCAAGCACCGCGCGATAGCCACGGATCACGCCGGAGCGTTCAAGTTCCTGCACGCGGCGAAGGCAGGCCGAGGGTGAAAGGCCGATCCGGTCCGCGAGTTCAAGATTGGTGAGCCGCCCGTCACGGGAAAGCTCGCGCAATATTTTCTGGTTTAAATCATCCATCTTCGTCATTTGTTGCAGAATATCCCAAGATCGTCGCGTCATTGCAATCCCTGATCCGAATTTCCGGGCAATTGTTGCGACCATGACCTATGACCTCTTCCTTGCCCTCGTGGGCTTCGCCTTCGTCACATCGGTGACACCAGGGCCCAACAACATGATGCTGCTGGCATCGGGCGTGAATTTCGGCTTTTCCCGGACGGTTCCGCATATGCTCGGCATCTCGCTTGGCCATGCGCTGATGGTGTTTCTGGTCGGTCTGGGGCTGGCAGGCGCGATCCAGGCCTGGCCGCCTGCGCGGGTCGCCCTGACGGTGGCTTCGGTCGGCTACATGCTCTGGCTCGCCTGGAAGATCGCCCATGCGGCCGCCCCGGGAGAGGGCCGCGCCGGGGGCAGGCCCTTCACCTTCCTGCAGGCGGCGGCGTTCCAATGGGTCAATCCCAAGGCCTGGGCGATGGCACTTGGCGCGGTGACGAACTATACGGCGCAGGAGTCGGTTTCTGCCGTCGCTATGGTCGCGCTGGTCTTTGCCGCGGTCAACCTGCCATCGGTGTCGCTTTGGGCCTATGCCGGGCAGTCGGTGCGGGGTTGGCTTGCACTGCCGGGCAGATTGCGCCGGTTCAACTGGACCATGGCGGCGCTTCTGGTGCTTTCACTGGTGCCGGTGATCTGGCCCTGAGGCCGCGATTGGCGATCAGCTCACCACTCGGTGCCGTCAACCACCAGCCGGATGTCCTTCTGCGCCATCTCGGCCCGCAGATCCTTCGCCAGGCCGACATCGAGGCTCACGCCCGTGAGGAACACCCAGCGGTCGCCCGCATATTCGCTGTAGGCGATCCGGCCAAGCTTTTCCTCCGCATCGATGGCCTCGAACACCCGGATCGGCATGATGTCGTAAAGGCTGGCGCGGCCCTGCGGATCGTCGCCCGGAAGGGCACGGTCGCGGACGAGGGCGTGAAGCACATGCTCCGCCGCGCTCTCGGCTGACTGGGCGGACTGCCACGCGCGATCGGCCAGTTCTTCCGCCCGCCCTGCCGCATGGGAAATTTCGCCCAGCCCGCCAAGGCGCAGATGCACCCAGTAGCCAAGGCCGACAGCGGGGATCGCGGCCGCCAGAAAGGCGGTGAGGAAGATCGCCATCAGGCCCGGAGGCTGCGGCGGAAGATAATAGAGGCCCTCATCTTCCGGCAGGATCTCTGGCGCTTGGGTGTCGTCGGTCTTGGCCATCGCGGCGCACTCACTCTTTTCGCGCCAGACTAGCGGGTCGGGACCATCGAAAGAAGTGGGGATATCCGGAGGCTGCTTTCCCCGGTGTCACCTCAGCCAGAGCCCCGCCGCCTTCAGCCGGTTGCGGATGATCTGTTCGCGGTGCGGAAGGTTCGTCCGGTCGAACATCGCGCGGGCCTTGCGGCCCTGATTGCGGTAGACGAGGGTCTTGACCTGCGGCCAGTAGCGCAGGACGCGGCGCAGTTCCTTCCGGGTCGCCACACGCTCCAGCACCTCGACGGCACGGTCGCTCTCGCGGGCGTAAAGCAGCGAGAGGCTGCGGTAATGGCAGGTCACATCGCCGTCGAGCCCGTCCAGCCCCGGTCCGGGCCGCCCGCCACCGAAGGAATGCACCACCAGCGGCAGGGCGATCTGGTCCAGCCAGGGATAGATCTCCTGGCAGACGAGTGCCTCGGGCCGGTTATCGTTGATTTCGCACGCGTAGTGCAGGAACCGGGCGCCAAACGCCTGCGGGCGTTGGTGAAAGTACCAGCCAGCGTTGAAATAGAGATAGCGCTGCCAGAATTCGTCGGGCTGGGAAAGATCGAGCGAGCTTTCGAAGTCAAGCCCGAAGCGATCGTAAAGCGACTTCCAGGTTTCCGCATAGCCCGGCCCGTAAAGTTCGATCGTGGGCCAGGTTCCCTCGCGCCGCATCGAGGCGGAGGGGCGGGAGAAATCGAGGGCCAGCGCGTCGAGCCGGCCGGTGACCAGCGTATCGGTATCCAGAAACAGGAAAGGCTCGTCCGGCAAGGCGGCCAGCGCCTCGATCTTGTTGCCCTGAGGGTAACGCGCGCCGAACACCCGCGCCTCGAACGGCAGGATCGTCGCGCCAAGATCGGTCAGAAGACCGCGCCCCGCATCGGACAGGCGCGGGTCGGTCGGCCATTTCGGGCCGGGCTGCGGCTCTGCCAGATAAAGCGCGCCAGCGAAATCCGGGTTGGTGTCGCGCAGCGAAGCGGCAAGCAGCAGCGCCTCGTGTTCCAGCCGCCCCGCTTGCGCGACGGCAAGGATGTTGAACGCAGTCATCAGAGGGGCGTGAAGCGCAGGCTGAGGCAGGACATGCCGCCGTCAAGCTTGGCGCATTCGGAATTGCCGATCTCGCGGATGGTGAAGCCCGCCGCGGCCAGCCTGTCGCGCGTGGCGGGAAATCCGGCCGGCATCAGAACGAGGTCATTGAACCGAACCGAATTGGCCGCCGCCTCCTCGCCCGGAGCGGTCAGGATGACCCGGTAGTCCGCAAAGCAACCGGACGCGGCCAGACGGGCGGTCGAAAGCACGGTCCCGCCGTCCAGAAGCGAGCAGTCGGTCTTGAAGTGAAGCACGCCGGGCGGGGTCTGCACCTCGCGCAGCTGGTGGCCCCAGGGCGCGACGACGCGGGAAAGCTCGGCAATCCCGGCCGCGTTGGTGCGCGCCGAACGTCCGACGAGGATCTCTCGCCCCGTCACCAGAATGTCGCCGCCTTCGATGAAACTCCCTTCACCCTCGATCTGGCGGACATCGCCGTAAAGCGCGCGCAGATGCGGCGCCATCTCGGCAGCCTCGCCCAGCCGCGAGGGGGCGCCGGGGCGCATGATCACGGCGCCTGTGGCAGGCAAAGCGCGGTGTCTTCGACAAAGACGCTGTCGGGATAGGTTTCCAGTGCCGGAAGCTCGATCACCGTGGCACCGGTGTCGCGCAGGGCAGCGCTGT
>JAAURK010000375.1 GCA_012032275.1 Tabrizicola sp. | reverse complement strand
CACAGGCCGGTCAGATGCGCCCGCCATGCCGCGGCAAGGGCCAGCCCGCCCCGCATGCGCGCGTCGCTTGCCGGTGAGCCGTCGAGATGGATGAGCAGATCTTTGTAGGTCACCTGCGCGCCTCCGCCGATACCGTCAGCCGGCAACCTAACGCAGATCGCGACCCCTCGCCTTGATCTGGCGCACTCGGTAGGATCGCCGGCGGGAGAGAGGGGCGGCGCCACGGACATTGTCGGGCGCCGGCGGCATTGATCAGCAAAGGTGAATTCTTGGGGGTCACGCCAACCGAGACCGAGCTGAAGCTGGTCTGTACGCCAGCGGCGCTCCGCAAGCTCATGGACAGCTCCATCCTCGATGCGCACGCCGTCGGCGAGCCGACCACCGCCGCGCTGCGGACGACCTATTTCGACACCGAGGACGATCGTCTGGCGCGGCGACGCATGTCGCTGCGCGTTCGTCGTGAGGGGCAGCGGCGCGTCCAGACCCTGAAGGCCGTCGCCGCCGATGGCGCCAGCCTCGACAGCCGCTACGAATGGGAGGTCGAGGTCGGTGCGGACGAGCCCGATCTCTCGGGGACGCCGTACCGGCTCATCGAGGAGATCGGCCACGGCGGGATGGGGGTCGTCTATCGCGCGCGGCAGCGAAGTCTGAACCGGATCGTCGCGTTGAAGACGATTCTCTCGGCGCAGTTCGCGACGCCGGAGGACGTGCAGCGGTTCCGCGCGGAGGCGACGGCGGCGGGGTCGCGGCCCTGTCGCCAGCCATGAAGACGGGCGATCTGGTCAGCCTCGGCCGTTGGATCGGCGGTCATGATCGGGGTCTGGCCGCCCAGAAGCGGGGAGGGTTCGCCTTCTGTCCAGCGGTTGACGCCCACCACGACCGTCTCGCCGGATTCGATGCGCGCGATGCGGTCTGCATTGGCCTCGACCAGCCGCGATTTCATATGCGCGATGGCCGCGACCGCGCCGCCCATGGCATCGATCCGGGCAAGGTCTTCCAGCGCGGCCTCTTTCAGTGCGGCGACCTTGTGGTCGATGGCGGGATTGCCGTCGAAGAGATCGTCATATTCGAGCAGGTCGGTCTCGTAGGCGAGGATCTGCTGCATCCGGAGCGACCATTGCTGATCGAAGGGGCGTGGCAGGCCCAGAGCCTCGTTCCAGGCGGGAAGCTGTACGGCGCGGGCGCGCGCGTTCTTCGACAGGGTGACGGCCAGCATCTCGATCAGGATGCGGCTCACGTTGTTTTCGGGCTGCTGTTCGGTGAGGCCGAGCGAGTTCACCTGAACGCCATAGCGAAAGCGGCGGAGCCGGGGATCGGTGACGCCGTAGCGGGTTTCCGTGATCGTGTCCCAAAGCTCTGTAAAGGCGCGCATCTTGCAGAGTTCGGTGACGAAGCGGATGCCTGAATTTACAAAAAACGATATTCTTCCCACCATTTCGGGGAAAACTTCGGGCGAAACTTTACCTTTCAGATCATCAAGCACTGCGGTGGCGGTTGCCAGCGCGAAGGCCAGTTCCTGTTCCGGCGTCGCGCCCGCCTCTTGCAGGTGGTAGGAGCAGACATTCATCGGATTCCACTTCGGCAGATGCGCCTGGGTATAGGCCGCGACATCGGTGATCAGCCGGAGCGAGGCCGCGGGCGGGCAGATATAGGTGCCACGGGAGAGGTATTCCTTGATGATGTCGTTCTGC
The DNA here is from genome assembly GCA_012032275.1 of Tabrizicola sp. Taxonomy (GTDB): domain Bacteria; phylum Pseudomonadota; class Alphaproteobacteria; order Rhodobacterales; family Rhodobacteraceae; genus JAAURK01. Next base: position 1,636 of record JAAURK010000375.1, on the reverse strand, counting down.
ACCGTCCCTTGCAGCCTTGCGATCTCTGCCCCCTGCTCCTCGGCCACCGCGACATAGAGCGCCAGAAGCCACGGGGCGGTGGCGTTGATCGTCATCGAGGTGTTCATCCGGGCGAGCGGGATCTCGTGAAACAGCGCGCGCATGTCGCCAAGATGCGAGATCGGCACGCCGACCTTGCCAACCTCGCCCCGGGCGAGGGCATGGTCGCTGTCATAGCCCGTCTGGGTCGGCAGATCGAAGGCGACCGAGAGGCCGGTCTGCCCCTTGGCCAGGTTCGCCCGGTAAAGTGCGTTCGAGGCGGCGGCAGTGGAATGGCCGGCATAGGTGCGGAACAGCCAGGGGGAATCTTTGGTCATCGGGGCTCTGCGCGTAATTTTATTACCTATGCGATCATGTATCGGACATTTCGTTCCGATGTCAATCGCTGCATTGCGGCAAAAGGGGCGCCGCCCCCGTCGCGGGCAGGCCCGCGCCTCCCCCGGGATATTTGATCCAATGTGAAAGCGGATTGCGGGAAGGTGCGGATCGGATAGGGTCGGGGCATGTTCCAAACCGTGGAAATCCCTGTCTGGCTTTTGGTGGTGGCGGGCGGGCTTGCGCTGGTCGCGGCGCTGGACCGGATCATCGGGCCGGGCATCCGCTGGTTCTTTCGCCGCCGGATGGAGCGGGTCGTGGGCCGGATCAATGCCCGGCTGGAGCGGAAGATCGAGCCGTTCAAGCTGGCCCGGCGGCAGGACATGATCGTGCGGCTGCTTTATGACCCGAAGGTCATGGAGGCGGTGGCCGAACATGCCGCGGAAACGGGTGTGCCGGGCGAGGTGGCGTTCGAGGAGGCCCGGACCTATGCGCGCGAGATCGTACCCGCCTTTTCGGCGACGGTCTATTTCGGCTATGCGACGCGGGCGGCAAAGGCGCTCAGCCGGTTGTTCTACAGGGTCCGGGTGGGCAAGGTCGATGCAGCGCTTCAGCATATCGACCCCAGGGCGACGGTCATCTTCGTGATGAACCACCGCAGCAATGTCGATTATGTGCTGGTGACCTGGCTGGTGGCCAACCGGTCGGCGATTTCCTATGCGGTGGGCGAATGGGCGCGGATCTGGCCCCTGTCGCGGCTGATCCGGGCCATGGGCGCCTATTTCATCCGGCGCGGCAGCCGCAATGCGCTTTATCGCCGGGTGCTCGCGCGTTACGTGCAGATGGCCACGGCGGAGGGGACGACGCAGGCGATCTTTCCGGAAGGCGGCCTCAGCCTTGATGGCCGGGTAGGGCCGGCGAAGATGGGACTTCTGAGCTATATCGTTCAGGGCTTTGATCCGGCCGGGCGCGATGTGGTTTTCGTGCCGGTGGGGCTGGCCTATGACCGGGTGCTGGAGGACCAGCTTCTGGTGGCGGCGGCGGCGGCGGGGACGCGCCGGTTCGCGAAGCGGCCGTTTCGAGTGCTGTGGAAAGGCGTGCGACTGCTTTGGGAGCGGTTTCGCGGCCGCTTTGCCGGATACGGGACGGCCGCGGCGGGCTTTGGCGCGCCCTTGTCGCTGAAGGCGTTTCTGGACGAAGGGCCGCAGGATGCGGTGGAGGCGCTGGGCGGGCGGCTGATGGCGGCGATTGCGGGCGTGGTGCCCGTGCTGCCGGTGCCTCT